>CAZNLS010000014.1:0-34454 GCA_964573895.1 uncultured Clostridia bacterium | reverse complement strand
TTGCAGCAGGACTTGTAACGATAGGATGGATGCTGATAAAGTCATATAAAGAATTCGGAAAACAGGAGTAATATAGCGAAATCTTGACCGGGGTTTTTCTCTGTGATATTTTTCTTTTATGTCCGGTGAGAAAGACCTGAAAGTAGAACGCTCCCTTGAAAATATAAGAGCTCTTTCAAAGAGCAGTAATACAAATGCGAAATTTATTAAAATAGAAAAATTTGAGGGCAGTTTTGCAGAATATCCTGACAAACTTTCAGGTGAAATCGTCAATATTTACAAAAAGAGGGGAATTGAAAAGCTATATTCCCATCAGGCACAAGCTATTACAGAAATCCTGGAAGGTAAAAATGTCGTTGTTGCAACTCCAACTGCATCCGGAAAAACTCTTATCTACAATTCGGTCACACTTCATTCACTTCTGAAAAACAGAGAATCGAAATCCCTCTATCTCTTTCCTACGAAAGCACTTTCACAGGACCAGCTCAGGGAGTTGTTCGACATGAATAAACTTCTCGGTGACAAGCTCGGACTTTTTACTTATGACGGGGATACACCGCAAACGACGAGAAAAGCAATAAGAAAACAGGCTCAGATAGTGATTACAAATCCTTATATGCTCCACTCGGGAATTCTTCCTCACCATACAAAGTGGATCAACCTTTTTGAAAACCTCAAATATGTAATAATTGATGAACTCCATTATTATACCGGTGTATTCGGCTCTCACATGGCAAATATAGTAAGACGACTCAGAAGAATCTGCCGTTTTTACGGATCAAATCCGGTATTTTTAATGTCATCTGCAACAATTTCAAATCCCAGGGAACTGGCCGAAAAAATCATCGAAGATGATACATTTTTAATTGATAAAAGCGGGGCTCCGCATGGAGAAAAATATCTTGTTTTTATTAATCCTCCTGTCGTGAACAAACAGCTTGGAATAAGGAGATCATATATTTCTCTCTCAAGGGAAATTTCAGGCATATTATTGAAAAACGGGCTCTCTGTTATCACTTTTGCGAATGCGAGGCTGATAACTGAAATTCTGGTAAAATATCTGAAAAATGACTTTGAAAAAAATGTAAACCAGCAAGGTCTTATCAGAGGATACCGGGGAGGATACCTCCCCAAAAAAAGAAGGGAGATAGAGAGCGGGCTTAAAAACGGAACAATCAGAGGAGTTGTTTCGACAAATGCACTCGAACTGGGAATAGACATCGGTTCTCTGGATGCTGCAGTGCTGGCCTCATACCCGGGCACTATTTCTTCTACCTGGCAGAGAATCGGAAGGGCCGGCAGACGCTCATCTAAATCGCTGGGGGTTCTTGTCTCATCTTCATCACCGGTTAACCAGTATATATTCAGTCATCCGGAATATTTTACCGGTAAATCGCCGGAAACAGGCAGAATAAACCCCGATAATCTCACAATTCTAGTCGATCATATCAAATGCGCTGCCTTTGAACTTCCATTTGAAAAAGACGAAAAATTCGGGAACGAAAACCTGAAAGAAATACTTGATTACCTTGCAGAAAACAAGCTCCTTCTTGCAAAAGGTGATAAATGGTTCTGGACAGACGAGGGATATCCGGCAGACGCAGTTAGTATTAACAGAATTTCATCAGACAATTTTGTTGTTGTGGATACCACATCGCAAGAAAAAGTTATTGCAAAAGTTGATTTTTCATCAGCACTCGAGACCCTTCATGAGAGAGCAATTTATATACTTGAGGGAGAACAGTATGTTGTTGAGAAACTGGATTTTGAAAACAGGAAAGCATTTGTAAAAGAATCAAACTCTGATTATTATACAGACTCTATAACCTATACTAAGACAAAAATACTTGATATATTCGATCAGACAAATAAAACTAAATACACATTTTCTGTCGGAGATGTGCATGTGTTTTCCCAGGTTGTCGGATTCAAAAAACTGAAATTTTTTACAAACGAAAATGTTGGCGCCGGAGATCTCCAACTGCCTCAAAATGAGATGCATACAACATCCTTCTGGCTTACGATAAAAAAAGAAATGATAGATATTATTGAAGTCGGAAGAGAAGAGAAAATAGAGGCAGTGAGAGGGATAGCATTTCTAATGAGACAAATTAGTGCTACACTGCTGATGTGTGATGTGAAGGATCTCGGGGTATCGGTTGAAGATAATGTCACAAAAACCGCAATACATGAAAAAGGATGGAACAGACAAGGGGAAAATATTAATCATAATTCCGGAGGCAGTTTCGAACCCAACATCTATATTTACGATAAATATCCGGGCGGTATAGGTTTTTCAGATGTTCTTTACGAGAAAGGAATTGAATTAATTGAAAACATTCAAACGGTAATTAAAAAATGTTCATGTCTCAGAGGATGTCCTTCATGTATCGGTCCGCCGATAAGAAGCGAGGGGAACCATAAAAATGCGGCACTCTATATAATCGCTTCACTGCTTGATAATGTTTACAATTAGTTTTACTCCAGGTTTATCAATTCCCTGACTTCTCTGTATTGCCTTATCTTCTCCATCACCCTGTCAATATCTGCTTCCTTCCCGTAGCAGGGAATTACCATATATTCCTTTAAGTCTCCTTTCTCTTTAATCAGACTGAAATCACTCCCGGATTTAACAACAATTTTCAATATTTTTCTATCTCCGAGTTCTATAAACTCCAACGGGATAATACTCCTTTTCAGGCAAAGATCCACACCCACCCTTTCAATAAGATCCAGATCCGGAAGATATTCGGAAATCTCAATATCTTCCTTCGACCGTTGACCGATAAGATATAGTTCCAGTTCATCGGGTTTGATTATACCCATCTCAACAAATATCTCTCCCAGTCTCTTCCCTGTTTCCCCCTGTTTTTTTACAGCATCTGTTAACTCTTCATTTCCTATTTTGCCGGAATTAAAAAGGATCTCTCCCAGCCGTCTTTCACTGCCCGACCTGATTTTTTCTTTCTTTACTATATATACGGAAGGGGCATTTTTCTCAAGTTCCTCTTTCATTTTCCCGGGAGAGTTGCAAAAACATTTGAAACAGTAAGGGCAGAGAACGGAAGGATCCGAGTGGCTGCAGAATGTAGATTCCATCGCATTAAATGAAGCACTGCAGTTCCAGCAAGTGACATAATATGTTTGTCTGTCAGTCATATCTTCCCTTGTGATTTCTTAAATTATATTGAAGCAAAAATTAATTTTCAAATTAATATTTCAGATTATTATAAATTGACAAAATTTTTGAGGGAAATATAATAAAAAAATGAATGAAAACGGCAAGAATCCCCTGGTAACCGTGATTATTGCAACTTTCAACAGCAGTCGTACTTTAAAAATTGCACTCAGTTCGGCACTATCTCAGGATTTTTCAGATTTTGAAATCAGAGTTGTTGGGGATAGATGCACAGATGATAGTGAAAAGGTTGTAGAATCATTTAATGACAAAAGAGTTCATTGGATCAATTTACCTGTTAATTCAGGCAGTCAGGGAGTTCCTAACAATGAAGGGATAAAAAATGCAAGAGGAAAGTTCATTGCATACCTGGGTCATGATGATATTTGGTTCCCATGGCATCTTACTTCTCTTGTTGAATTCATCAGAAAAACCGGAGCTGATCTTGTTCATCCTCTGAGTGCGGTTTTTTCTCCTGAAGGTTTGGAGTATATAGTCGGTCCACCGGGATTCGGGAAAGATTATGACGATCATTTTGTTACACCGTCATGTTGGCTTCACAGAAAAGAGATTATCAATGAGTGTGGTTTATGGGGAGACCATTTGAAACTGGAAAGAGGAGTTGATTTTGATTTTTTAAGAAGAATCCATTTAAAAGGTAAAAAAATTGCTTTTTATCCGGGTTTAAGCCATTTAAAATTTCCTTCATGGCTCTGGGGAACTTATAAAAAAGATTTTGACCCCATCCAGAAAAAATATTTCAATAAACTGAAAACTGATCCGTTAAAACTGGAGAAAGAAATATTCATTGAAGCAGCGATCAAATTTTCAAAAAAAAAATTTTCACAAATACCGCTCAGACAGGATGTTTATGAGTTTATAAAAAGAAACATTCGCCGACTTTCTGATCTCTATGGTCGTGAGAAGTGGCCGTTAAAAAACATTCTGGTTCAGCGTTTTCAGCGAAACAGAAAAAGATTTAGAAGAAAAAGAGGACTCAATTAATTGTGATCAATTAAGTTTATCTGTTTACAAAATATTGGGATAGGAGAATTCTTCTCTATCTATTTTTAAATGATTTGTACCAGACACATTTTCATCAATTAACCCCTGAATATAATTACTGAACATTGGCGGACGATGTTTTGTCCCTATAAACCTGTAGTTATTACTGTTTAACCTTTCTATTCCTGCAATTCGTTTCGGATGCCAGAGAAAATCATCTTTCATATACTCATTTAGATCAAGAAGAATTGCATCATTTTCATATTTACATTCGGGGCCTGCATAATTTACCCCGTCTGCGCCAACCTGGATAAGGAAATGTGATCCGTGCAATTTATCAAAATAAAGGGGGGCAGAGGAATATCTTTTTTCTGGAACCTGAATATTTGCTCCCCAAGGTGCCGCCTTTTTAAATTGTTCTATTGCTTCCAGAACACCTTCCTGATCTGCTTGTTTTGGATAACGATCTTCCCAGCCGATACAATAGGGGTGGAAATAGAGCCAATCAATCCCTGAATCAATCGCCATCAAACCTACTTCTTTATATTTGTGATTAAGTTCTTTTCGGGTCAGAATGGATGCCCCAATTTCGAGGGAACTCCCCTCTTTATCTATACGGTAACGGAGATCATTGATTTTTTTCAGAGTGTTCAGGAAATATTTAGATTTTCCATTCTGCCAGTCATAAAGTGAAAATCTTATTGCCGTTGCATGTTCCAGGAGGGCATCCTGAACTTCGGGAAGATGGGTCATCCCGCCATTTGAAATAACAGCAATTTCCTTAAAACCTCTTTTTCTTGCAAGTGAAACAACCTCCGGGAAATGAGAAACGCTGGTAGGTTCTCCACCTGAAAGTACCAATCCGGGAGTATTTTCCCCAAGGATACTAAAAAGTCTGTCCAGAAAATCCAACTTCAATGTTAATCCCGGCCTCCTGGAAACAGTGTAGGGACATCCTGGACATGCCCTCGTACATTTTTGGGTAAGATCAAGCTCAACCGTTGTAGGAAATATTTTTTCTCCATTCAAATAACTTTGAACCTTCTCAGTTTCTCCGGCAACTTTAGCAGGTGCAAAAACATTCAATCTCTTATCCACAATTCACCCCTTCAAGGTATTATTAAGTCCGGCAGCCTTCCTCAAATCCAAAATTGAACTTGTTAATTCAAATGAGGCATTCAGATCGCACTTGGGTTCATGACCTCCGGAGAGATATTCTATAAATTCTTTAAGTTCCAGGAAAAGGGGAAAGGTCTGATCTATCGATATCTCTTTACTACCTTCCTTATCGGTAACAATTATATGGTCATCATATGCATTATACAGACCGGCTGAACCCTTTTCACAGCTTATCATAACACCGCTTCTCTTAAAACAATGCGCACCGCTTACGGAGAGTACAACTGCAGGAATATCTCCCAAAATGGCATCAAAGCTTACAGGCAAATTATCTCTGTTTTTAATTACATTTACAGCCTGAATCTTCTCCGGAATAAATCCAAGGAGATGTTTTACAATTGAAATATCATGTATTCCCTGTGTCCAAAAAACATCTCCGCCATGAAAATCATTCACCCAATTGTAGCGAGTAGTGGATATCTGGAGGATATCACCTATTCGTCCATTTTGAATAATTTTACGTAACTTTTCGACTCCGGGATGATATTGCCATTTATGCATAGAAAAAATAAACCTGTCACCGTCAAGTTCTTTCAATTCATAAAAATCTTTTTCAGACAAAAGAAGGGTCTTTTCGGAAAATATAGGTTTTTTCCTTGGCAGTAACTCTGCACAAACAGGAGAAAGAAGAGGGATCGGAACCGCTACAATATAACCATCACAATCAGGAAGTTCTGTTGTAGAAGAAAATGTATCCGCAGCACCATTTTTTGATGCACATTTTCCTGCTTCAGGATTTGTATCGGCAACATAGACCTTTGTACCAAGTTTTATGAGGTCCCTGAGAATATTACTTCCCCAGGCTCCATGTCCTATTAATCCAATTTTAACTATTTAGAACTCCTTAAGAGAACGTCATAAAGAAATAAAAATAATCAAAAAACTTATTATTATTTCACTTAAAACAATCAGTTTTAATCCTTATAAGTAAATTCTTTCTAAAATTATTGATAACATATAACAGGATCATATTCAATAAACACAAATCTTTTTTTGAAAAAAACAGATCAATTTGAAAAAAAAGAATAGATATGTACTATAATAATATAAATAAATTGGAGTAAAGCAGAATGCAGGAAAAAATTTTTGATGTGGACATGATTTATATCCAAAATACATCCGGGAATGAATATCAGGTCGAATGTATAAGCAGAAAATCGAAAACCTTAATATTAAAATTTAAAGATATTGATGGGATTGAATTGAATGCTCTGAAACCTACTGAGATCAAAAACTCCTTTTTGCAGATCGGGGAGAATGAAAAAAAAACATGGAACATCCGCTTTAATTTCCCGGTAAATTTAACAATTACAGCTCTTACAAAAATTAAAATAGAGATTACCTGAAAACCTGGAATATGATTTCCGAAGAGATCCTGAAGAAAATACGTAAAATCGAAATTATTTCAAAAAAAAGTTCAAATGAAATATTTGCCGGCGAATATCATTCGGCTTTTAAAGGAAGAGGGATGGAGTTTTCCGAGGTCAGGGAATATACTCCCGGAGATGATATAAGGTTTATTGACTGGAATGTATCTTCAAGAATGGGAAAATTGTATGTTAAACAGTTCGTAGAAGAAAGGGAATTAACCGTAATACTTGCCGTTGACCTTTCCGCATCCCTCAACTTCTTTTCAGGGGAAAAAAGCAAAAAAGAGAAAGCCGCCGAGATATCGGCTATAATTGCATTTACGGCAAGTCTCAATAAAGATAAAGTCGGATTGATAATTATGACCGATAAAGCAGAGTTATTCATACCTCCAAAAAAGGGAAGAACACACATACTCAGAATCATCAGAGAGATTCTTGAATTCAAGCCTTCCTCGAAAGGTACCTCAATTGAGAACGGTCTCAGTTACCTAAACAAGGTAATAAAAAAAAAGGCAATTGTATTTCTAATCTCAGATTTTATAGATAAAGATTCCTCAAAATCTTTGAACATTTCAGGAAAGAAGCATGACCTGGTCGCAGTAAATATCACTGATGAAAGAGAAATGAAAATGCCTGAGAAGGGCCTCATTCTGGCAGTAGACTCAGAAAGTGGGAATGAATTTCTTATTGATTTTTCATCAAAAAAAACAGCTGATATTTTCAGCAAATATAATAAAAGCGAAAGACTATTATTGGACGAAATCTTTAAAAAATATAATATTGATCAGATAAAAATATTGGATGATAAAGATTATATAAAACCTCTTTTTGAATTCTTTACCGAGAGGAGGCGGAAATTCAGAAGGTGAAAAAATCTCTGTTTTTAATTATAACATCTATTTTTCTTGCACCGGTTCTTTTTTCTCAATCACAGCTGTCAATTTCTCTTTCGGACAACTTAGCATATATAGGCGACAGGTTAAATGTAAAAATATTACTTAAAACATCTTCAGAAATAGAAGATGTAAAATACAGTCTGAAACCGGATAATTTTGAAATTATATCTGAATCAAAAGTTGAAAAAAAAAAAGAGAAAGATTTTACAATTTTTGAAAAGATAATAACAATTACCTTTTTTAGTACCGGAAATTTCAATGTGGGCCCTGTGAAAGCCGATCTTATCAAAACAGGAACAGTATATGAACAGAGAGAATCCAATTCTGTACCGGTGACAATCAAGACTTCCCTGACAGATAAAGATAAAGATATCATGCCCCCTAAACCTCCTGTTGAGATAAGAGGCAATCCACTCTATGTTTTTAAATATATATTTTTATTTATATCGATTGCATTGATTGTTTTGATTATAATAAGATTTATAAAAAACAGGGGAAAGAGTGAAATAGTTTATAGCCCGCCCATCCCCCCTCTTAAGGAGTTCGAACGGAAAATCAAGAGATTATTTGGCAATCTGCCGGATGAAAAGAAAAAGGTGAAAAAATTCTTTCTTTCGCTATCCGGTGTATATAAAAAATTTATTTCAGAATATTATCAGATTAATGCGGAGGATATGACTACTTATGAAATTTCAAAAATGCTTGAACGCATCGAGATGAATGATACAATAAAGGAAAAATTTCATAAAATTTTTGATTTATCCGACCTGTCAAAATTTGCAAAGTATCTCCCTCAGAGAACCGAATATCAGGAGTTGAAGAAACATATCGATAAAATTCTTGATATGCTGAAACAGAGGGAGGAAGAAGAGAAAAGAGAGGAAACTGAAAATGTTCCAACTGGCAAATAAAGGAGCTCTCCTTCTTCTGATTTTCATACCGGCTCTCGTATTCTGGATGAGGTTTCTGAAGAAAAAAGGGAAGAGATATATCATTTATTCATCAGAAAAAATCACCGGAACAGATTCCGCACCGGTAAAATTTTTTTTAATAAAAAATCTGAAATATTTCAAATTGTTTCCGCTGGTGCTCATGATCATTGCACTTGCACGCCCCAGAATTGTAAATTACTACGATATTGAAAACAGGAGTGGAATAGACATACTGATTGCTTTGGATATATCAGGATCTATGGCATCACTGGATTTTCAACCGAAAAACCGCCTGGAAGTTGCAAAAGAGGTCATAGAAAAATTTATAAATAAAAGAGAATCGGACAGGATCGGCCTTGTCGTATTTGCCGGCGCCGCTGTTACCAAATGCCCCCTGACACTCGATTATGATTTGCTCCGGACATATCTGAATGAGACCCACATTGGAGACCTTGAAGACGGCACTGCACTTGGAATGGCGCTTGCAACTTCAGTTAACCGTATTAAAAATTCTAAAAGCAGATCAAAACTTATAATACTGCTGACCGACGGAGTAAATAACAGGGGAGAGATCGATCCTGAAGATGCTGCCAAAATGGCTGAAGAATTTAAGATTAAAGTCTATACAATCGGTGTCGGCACCAGAGGACGTGCACCCTTCCCATTTTCCGATGCAGTAGGAAATGTCAGAAAAATACTAATTGATGTTGAGATTGATGAGAAACTGTTAAGAGAGATAGCAAATAATACCGGAGGACTCTATTTCAGGGCAACCAATAAGAAATCACTTCGAAAGATTTTTTCAGAGATTGACAAATGGGAAAAAACAAAAATTAAAACCCGGAGATTTTCTATAGGAAGAGATATTTTCGGTTATTTTTTATTTCCCGCTTTTCTGATATTTCTGGTAATAGAAATTTTGAAAAGAACGCTTCTTGCCGCTCTCCCCTGATTTTTCAGACCCGGCTCATTCCCAGATCTATTGCTTTTTCATTCAGCGGTATAAGTTTATGGTGCCTCTCGGGAAGTGTCTCCTTTAATGCAACTAAGAGAGATTCCCTTCTGACAATATTGTTAAGTTTTACCAGCACTCCGAGAATCAGCATATTCATTACCTTAACATTTTTAAGTTCTGAGTTGGCAATTTCAACGGCTGGGATCGGATAAATATCAATATCATCTCTGGAAGGCGGTTCTTTAATGGTGCTGCTCTCCCAAATCAAAATACCTTTTGCCTTAGTCTTTGGTTCGAATTTTTTAAGTGAAGGCTGATTCAATGCAACAACCACATCATATTTAGTGACAACCGGAGAAGATATGGGTTTATCGCTTATATTTACAATGCAATTGGCAGTGCCCCCTCTCATTTCAGGTCCGTAGGATGGCATCCAGCTTACCTCTTTTCCCTCTTTCATTGCAGCATAAGCGAGGAGTTTTCCCATTGATAAAACCCCCTGTCCTCCGAAACCGGCAAATATCATTTCGTTTAACATAGTTCGTCTCCTATTTATTCGGCTCTTTAAAAACACCGAGGGGGTAATAATCCAAAGATTTTTCCTTGATCCAATCCATTGATTCAACAGGTGTACACTTCCATCCTGACGGGCAATTTGAAACAACTTCGATAAATGAAGTCCCTATGTTCTTTTCCTGAATTTCAAATGCCTTCCGGATTGCCTTTTTCGCCTTTCTGACATTTGCCGGAGTATTAAAACTTACTCTCTCCGCATATGCAACACCCTCAAACTGTGAAACAATCTCTGTCATTTTAAGAGGCATTCCCATTGTTGCAGCATCTCTGCCGTATGGAGATGTAGTGGTTTTCATTTTATTCAGAGTAGTAGGAGCCATCTGCCCGCCGGTCATCCCGTATATCTCATTGTTAATAAAAATAAAAGTGATATTTTCTCCCCGGTTACAGGCATGAATGGTTTCTCCTGTCCCTATTGCCGCAAGATCGCCATCCCCCTGATAGGAAAAGACATATCTGTCAGGAAGCATTCTTTTGATCGCCGTTGCAACAGCCGCAGCTCTTCCGTGTGAGGCTTCCTGCATATCAACATCCATATAGTCATAAGCAAAAACAGAACAGCCAACCGGACATACTCCAACGGTTTTGTGCTGTATATCCATCTCGTCTACAACTTCCATAAGAACTTTATGGGTGGTTCCGTGAATACAGCCCGGGCAGTAATGCATTCTTTTGTCCAGGAGCGTTTTTGGTTTTTTATAAACTACTTCATAACCTTCTCTCATTGTTTTTCTCCGTAGTTATTACTCATTTTGTCCCTGATGACAGATAGTATCTCTTCAGGATCTGGAATTGCCCCTCCCATTCTTCCATAAAAATAGACCGGCTTTTTCCCGTTTACAGAAAGCCTGACATCTTCAACCATCTGCCCGGAACTCATTTCAACCGAGATAAAAAATTTGACATTTTTACGATCTGCATATTCCGAGAGAATTTTTTCAGGATAGGGCCACAACAATTTAGGCCTTAGAAGACCCAGTTTTATACCTTCTTCCCTTGCAAGATCAACAACTTTCTTTGTTGCTCTTGAAACTACACCATATGCAACAGCAATTATCTCGGCATCATCAGTACAGTATTCTTCAAATGATATCTCATTTTTTTTTATAGTTTCATATTTTTTCTGAAGTTCATGGTTTTTTACTTCCATATCTTCCGATTTTATATATAAAGATGTAATAATATTCCTCTCGCGGTCGGGTGTTTTTCCTGTTGTTGCCCAGGGTTTATCAGGCTTATATTCAATCGGCTCGGGCAAAACAACCTTTTCCATCATTTGGCCGATAGCACCGTCAGACAGAAGAAGAACCGGGGTTCTGTAACGGTCTGCCATTTCAAATGCTTCAATTGTCATATTTACCATCTCCTGAACGGAATTTGGTGCAAAAACAATCAATTTATAATCTCCGTGTCCGCCGCCTTTTACTGCCTGGAAATAATCTCCCTGTCCCGGCTGAATTGTTCCAAGTCCGGGGCCGCCTCTTACAACATTTGCTATCACACAGGGGAGTTCGGCACATGCAATGTAGGATACACCTTCCTGCATGAGAGAAAAACCGGGAGATGAAGTCGTTGTCATTACTCTCGATCCTGCCGCAGACGCTCCGTACAACATATTGATTGAAGCCACTTCACTCTCTGCCTGCAGAAGCACATAATTATTTTCAGGCTCATTAACAGCAAGGTATTCTACAACCTCAGACTGAGGTGTGATAGGGTAACCGAAATAACCCTCCAAACCTGCTCTGATTGCAGCTTCTGCCAAAGCTTCATTTCCTTTCATAAATCTGATTTCACTCAATTTATCCTCCGGTATTTAAGCTTTTTTTCTATAAACGGTTATAACAGCATCGGGACACATTATTCCGCAATTCTGACAGCCGATGCATTTGTCAGGTTCTGCCATGTATGAGTAGTGGTACCCAAAGCTGTTGGTATCATCAATTTTCAGATCAAGGCATTTAGTCGGACAGTTGGCTACACAGAGTCCGCAACCTTTGCATCCTTCAACTTCTATTTCTACATAACCTTTTGCCGCCATCATACCTCCTTTAAAAAATATTCTATTATTTATTCAGTTTCATTGCAAGTATTTTTAAAATAAATTTAGTTTTTAACTTATATTCTCTCCGGATATAAAGTGTCTTTATCGGAGTGCTTCCATAAAAATACCGTATTGTGATATACTGGAAATCGGAATGAAAGAGTTTTTTCTAAAGAATATAAAGTTATTTCTGTTCCTGATAAGTATCGTTGTAACAATCCTTATTGGAGCTATTATCGGTATACTTCTCGTTTATCAGAAAGGACTTCCCCAGATCACCAGTCTTGAAGATATCAAACCTGTGGTAATGACCAGAATATATGACGATAACAACATGCTTCTTAAAGAGTTTGCCGTTGAAAAAAGGATCATTCTTAAGAGTACTGACATTCCACAGATAGTAAAAAACTCCATAATAGTATCGGAAGATATTAATTTCAGGTCTCATTGGGGGATAAATTTTTCCAGTATCTTCAGAGCCGTTACCGGAGTGATTTTCAGAAAAAACCTTGGGGGCGGAAGCACTATAACAATGCAGCTGGCAAGAAATCTTTTCCTGTATAATGAAAGGACCAAGAGAACATTTTCAAGAAAATTAAAAGAGATCCTGCTATCAATTCAATTGGAAAAAAAATACTCCAAAGATCAAATCCTTACTTTCTATTGCAACAAAATTCCGTTTGGAGGACCTGCATACGGAGTTGAAGCGGCATCAAAATATTATTTCGGAAAGACTGCAAAAGAACTAACCGTCGGTGAAGCCGCCCTTCTTACAGCTATTATCCCCAGCCCCAACGGAGTCTATAATATTTTCAAGAATCCGGATAATTGTATTAGAAAAAGAAATTTAATTCTTAAAAAGCTGTTAGCTTTTAAAATTATTTCAAAGAAAGATTATGATGCTGCATTAAAAGAGGCGCTCCCGTCGGAACCTTATAACGATGAAAAATATGCTATCGGAAGCTATTTTATTGAAGATATAAGGAAATATCTTGAAGCAAGTTATGGCGATACCCTTCTTTATGAGGGCGGATTGAAAGTACATTCCACCCTTAACAGGGAGATGCAGATATGGGCTGAAAAAGCTCTGAGGGAAGGACTGCGCAATCTTGATAAAAGAAAAGGATGGAGAATAAAAAACAGATATTTTAACCTGATAAAAAACAAGCTTGATTTAAAGCTCTATGCTCCGGAATCATGGAAAAGCAGTCTGATTGAAGAGGATGAAGTTTTGGAAGGGATCATTACAGATATATCAAGGCGGAAAGCAGTTGTCCGTATCAAAGACTTCAAGGGAATCCTTCCTGAAAAAAATGCAAGATGGACCAAGTGGAGGCTGAACAGAATTTTGAAAAAGGGGGATCTTGCATTGTTCAGGATCTTGAAAGTTAATAAAAAGAAAAAAACTCTCACTCTTTCACTCGAACAGGAACCAGATGCAGAAGGAGCAATCCTTGTGGTCGAAAACAAGACTGGAGCTATCAAAGCTATGGTAGGCGGGTATGATTTCGGTCGCAGCAAATGGAACAATTCAACACAGGCGTTAAGGCAGACCGGATCAACAATTAAACCTATTGTCTATACAGCCGCTCTTGAAAACGGCTTCAACCCTTCATCATTAATACTTGATGAACCGAAAATATTTGATAACAGGTGGACACAGGAACCGTATGAACCGAGAAATCATACGGGGAAATATATAGGTTTGATAACGATGAGAATGGGACTGGAAAAATCAAAGAATCTGGTTACTGCAAGAATAGTCGAATCAATTACTCCTCTTAAAGTTGTTGAATACGCCAGGAAATTCGGGATCAGTTCAACTCTTATTCCTGTAATGTCAATTGGTCTCGGTTCCCTTGAAATTACTTTAAAAGATATGGTTGCTGCATATACTGTTTTTCCAAACTACGGTATCAGGGTCAATCCTTTCTACATTTCAAAGATCGTAGATCAATACGGAAATATTGTCCAGGAGAATTTTCCCGACAGAAAACAGGTCGTGGAGCCTGATACAGCCTATGTGATGAACTATCTTCTCCAGGGAGTTGTCAAATACGGTTCGGGATGGAGAGCAAGATATCTCAAAGCACCGATCGGGGGGAAAACAGGGACAACAAATGATTATACAGATGCCTGGTTTATCGGTTACACACCCACACTCACTGTTGGTGTCTGGGTCGGACACAGTAAAAAAAGATCTCTGGGGAGAGGTGAAACAGGTTCAAGAGCTGCTGCCCCGGTTTTTGTATCTTTTTTTGATAAATATTTAAAAAAATATCCGGAAACCAAAACTTTTAGAAAGCCGTCGGGAGTAATCATGGTCAAGATTGACAGAAGGACCGGAAAACTATACTCCCCAATTTGTATTTACCCGTTTAACGAGGCCTTTCTTAAAGGCACAGAACCGATTGAATACTGTTCGGAGGAAGATCACCTTAAGGTAACAGATTATTATGGAGAATCAAAGAACAAAGATAGTAATTCAGAAAATAATAACAATAATAATTAACGCGGCAGGGTTTTGACACCCTGCCTCTATTGATTCGAGCTGCCTGTTCCGGTTACTTTTTTTTGGGTGCTTCAGGTCTTTTTTTTACAAGGAAATATGCCATTATTAATTTTCCCGGTTTAATAACTTTAATTCTGAAATATTCATATCCCTTAAGCATACCCTTCCTTACTCTGTATTTGAAATTTTTTCTTCCCTTTTTGTAAGATTTTACAACAGCCAGTTCTTCGAAGAGTAATTTCTTGTTTTTATCGGAAACTTTGAAATAGGGCTCACCATCCTTTTCCGTCAGGGATACCATGTAAACTCCTTTTTTAAAATCCTTCCCCTCATGCAGAAACGGCCTTGGAAAATAGACCTTTCCGATATTTATATCCTGTGGAGTGGTTACTGGTTCCTGCCCGGTCCCCGAAGTAGTGATTAACATAAAAATTGCCAGGAAACACAATAAAATTCTCATTTATCCCTCCTGCATCTCTGATCAGACTATACTACTTTAAAAAATGTATGTAAAGTGAATTCAAATTCCAAATATTCTATTTCTGCGGATTTCTTAAAATCCCGGTTATTGTCGAACAGCGATTGCTTAATTCCAGTACCACGGTTGAACCAGGACCAAAAGAGTGCCATTCAATAGTTACAACCGGAGACCACTTCCCGCTGATTATAGTTCCCCGGGAGGAACATTTCCATTCATAGTTGATGGGTCCTGTGGCATTTTTCGGTTCATAGGAAACGGTATAGTCGACAACCTTTCCACCGTTAGAATTATCCAGTCTGATAATATTTAATTTCGTAAGATTTCTGCACACCGGGATTTTACGGCCGGGAGTAACCCTGAAAATTGCAGTAATTCCGCCTTTGGTAGTGCTGTTGCCTGCAATCCCGAAAGGCTCTGTCCTGTAGCCGATAAAAAATTCACTTCTATTTGAGGATTTAAAGCCAATTCCCACTACTCCGGTAAAAATATCAGAAAACTTCATTAAATTTTTTAAATGATATTTTTTCCATTCAATTTGAAAAACCGAAAAAACTCTGCTTGTGATCTCTGTTTGAAATCCGGCTGTAATAAGCAAATAATCCGGAATAGCAATATTTTTCTGATTTCTGTTAAACCTTTTCCCGATCCCCGCTCTCATATGAATTCCATTGAATAACTCCGCAGATCCGGTTATTCCAATTTGGAAATAGGACCGCCCTGTTGTTACTCCTCTCTTTTCCCCTGAAAGAGGAAAACCTGAAATTGAATAAATTCCGATTCCGCTGTTAGACGTCAGGAAAAGATTTTTTTTTATACCGAGGCTAAAATATCCTGCTCCGCTTGAAGGAAATTCATCCGAGAAAGGGAATTCTCGCTGAGAACTAAGTGTGGCTGTTTCCGAAGTAAGATTACCAATATATGAAGCCCTCACATGAAATTCACTTCGCCACGGAAGTCCCAGTATTATTTCCGAATTATAAATTCTGCCTTCTGTTAATCCTCCATCAGCTACGAGGAGATCAGAAGAGAGAATAAAAACTGTTTTCCCGGCAGATAAAACAAATGGTGACTTTAAGGAAAATATATCACTGATATCCTTGAACCTTTTTTCCTCAGGAAATATAAACCCGGCTGAAATAATAATCACAGATATCAGAATTACAATTTTTCTGTTTATACTATTATTCATTCCACTCTCCCGATAATATGGAACTTCGACCGGATGATTATAAGAAATTCATAAAATAGATGTCAAGAGGAATACGGATGTTATTGAAATTCAGCACGAATTTAATTGATATTATTTCCTGGAAATAATATAATATCTTAAAAATATATAATCTGAAATGAACATAAAAGAAATAAAAAAACATTTCTCTGATAAATATGAATTTTTATCTCTTCTCGGTAAAGGAGGATTCGCCGAAGTATATCTGGCGGTAGATAAGATACTTGAGAGAAAAGTTGCGATAAAGATCCTTCTCACCGAACATTCAAATGAACCTGAAATGGTAAAAAGATTTATCCGGGAAGCAAAACTCTATGCAAAACTGGAGCACGAAAATCTTATAAATATTTACGATACCGGAATTATTGGTGAAAATGCTTATATTATTATGAAATATGTAAAGGGTGCCAATCTAAAATCCTATATCGGATCTGACAGAAAAACAATTGGAAGAATCCTCCCGAACCTGATCCGTAGTATGGGAAACGTCCTGTCTTATATTCATACAAACGGCATAATTCACCGGGATATTAAACCTGCAAATATATTGATTGAGGAGGGAACAGATAAAATCTATCTTGCGGATTTTGGTATAGCAAGATCAGTTTCCAGTAAGACTTTGACCCAGTCCGGGTCAATTATGGGAACACCTTACTACATCTCTCCAGAGCAGATAAAGGGAAAGAAGATTGATTCCAGAACAGACATCTATGCGCTGGGTGCAACCCTGTATGAATTTGTTTCCGGGAAACCAATCTTTACAGCAGAATCATCCGTTGAGATCCTTTATAAACATGTCAATACCCAGCCGGTTCCCATATCAAAAGCGGCTCCTTTTCTCTCTAAAGAAGAAAAGTATATAATCACAAAGTGCCTGGAAAAGAATCCCGAAAAAAGATTTCCTGATGCAAAAAAAATAGCCTCACTGATTGAGGGCCGTAAATCGCAGAAGATCACCAAATATCTGGAATCGGTTGAAGACCGCTCAACCCGCGGCAGGAGAATTTTTTTTCTTACTCTATTTTTAGCTGCCGTGATAGCATTAACATTCTATTTTACAATTTTAAAACCACCTCCCCGCGAGATCAATGGCCCGGAAAATGAAAAAAAAGTTGTAAAAAAAACAATCCCCAAAGAACAAAATCTTATTGTAAAAAAGGGGGAAAGTGAACAGGGAATAAAGAGTAAAATCATTAAAAAAGAAGAGACATCTGAACCCAAAAAATCCGAGTCTGAATCTCAGTCAAAAAAAAATGAAAAAGAGAAAGTAAAAAATGTTCCCGCTAATCCTCCTCTTAAAAAAGAAGAGAACAGCCCGAAAAACGCAAATTCCGGTATCAGTTCCCCCCAAAAAAATACTAGTATACTATTCAGTTCATTCCCTGCATCAGATGTTTACTGGAATGGAATAAAACTTGGGAATACTACACAGGTTTTTAAAAAAAAATTCCCTTCCGGCACCTATACATTCACATTTAAAATTGAAGGATATGAATCCAAAGAGAGAGTTATTATAGTAAAAGGTGAAAGGGAACTTACGGCTCATTACAAATTCAGACCATTCGGTTTTCTTACATTAACGGCAAAACCTTTTGCAGAATTTTTTATAAATAATAAAAGTTTTGGAACCAATCCGATCTATCAGAAGAAATTACCTGCCGGCAGTTATATAATTGAAGCAGTTAAACCAGGTTATAAAAAGGAAAGAATGGAAATTAATATAAAACCACTTAAAAAAAGCTTTATAAACTTTACAATGAAGAAGGAGGAAAAATGAAGAATAACAGATTCACAACTTTTTTTACGATCTTTCTGTTCATATTTCTTATCTTTTCGGGCTCTTTGACAGACCTCTATTCACAGTCAAAAGATGAAGATAAAGAGATATCGGAATTGTACAAAAAAGCAGAAGAATTTTATGAAAATGGCAGTTTTAATCAAGCCATTGATCTGTATGAAAAAATCATTGACAATCTGAATAAGAAGAAGGAGTTGGCAAAAACCAAGCAGAAACTTTTTAAAACAATGGTGTCACTTGCATTAACCCTCTTCACTATCAAGGAGACAGAAAAGGCAAAAAGTCAGCTGAAAAAACTGATAAGGTTAAACCCGAATGAAGAACTTGACAGAGAGATATATCCTCCTGCTTTTATTGAAATTTTTGAAAAAGTGCAAAAGGAACAGCTTGGAAGTCTTAATATAACTTCAATTCCTCCCGGCGCAGAACTAAAGATAAATAACCGGCCTTTCGGAAAAACCCCGGTTAAGCTTGAGAATTTTCTGAAAGGGGAATATGTGATTTCTGCTTTTCTGAAGGGATATAGTCCATATTCCGGAAAAATATCCGTAAAGGAAAATAATAGCAACTCGTTAGATATAAAATTACTAAAAAAAGGTAAAAAGCAGCCTGAAAAAAGGGTGGTTGAAAAAAAATCCGAAAAAAAGAAAAAAAAGAAGAAATCCCCTGTCCTGTTGATTGCAGGAGGTATTGCAGCAGCTGCAGTACTCGTCTTATTACTGACAAAAAAGAAAAGTGCTGATAAAGTAGTCACGAAAACATTTACTCAGAATACAAGCACTTCAATTCTTGCAATAATTCCTGCCTATTCCTCACTCGAAGTAACTGGTATAAACGGCCCGATAACATCGGTTGAATTTAATGTAGTTGTTGAACATCCGAAAATCGAAGAACTTTCAGTCAACCTTGTCTCTCCGGACAACAGGACTATTTTCAATATTTGGAACAAAGGTCCTCATGCCGAGAATGGAAAAACATTCCAAGGCACAACTAGTACATTTAATACAGTAAGCGGCAATGGTGCCTGGAAATTAGGAATCACAAACTCCGGCACACGAAAAACCGGCAGGCTGGTAAAATGGCAGCTGAGAATATCTTATACTGAGAAATAAGAAAGCACGGATATGAAGAAATTTAATTTTATTTTTATACTACTTTACTTTTTTTCCATATTCCTTTTCGCCGAAATTTATCCCGAAAAAGAGTTGAACAAATTTGAGGCAAAACTAATTGATCTGAGATCCAAGTCCAAAACTCTTGAAGAATTCGCACCGTCGAAATTTCCGGGTTTTTCAGAACTCGGGAAAACAAACCAATTGATTGAACAGATCGATTTTTTCAAAAGAAAGTTCAAACTTCTGCTTAGTGAATATAATACGGTCACAGATGAAGTCTTTCCCTTTATAAAAAAGTCTGGTTTAACTGGAGGCAATAAAAAAAAACTAAAAAATTATCTGAAAAATAAATTCTCAGGGAAAGGGGAATTTAACCTTTTAGATATTCAAAAACAACTCAATTTTGTGCTGCTAAGGATTTCGAGGTTTGAAAATGAACTGGATATGGTCAGAATGAATTCACGTCAAAAAGAGATAACAGAGGAGAAAGCAAAAAAATCATCGGGAACGGATACTTCTCTTCCTGTCAATTTAAGGATACGGTTTTACGAAGAAGAGAAAAAAAGTATTGAAAAAGAAATTGGAACTGCCGGCCTTAAGTTATCAGAGTTAAAAAAAGCGGAGAGCAGCAAATCGGCAAAGATTGAGGAAAAAAACAGTGAAATTAAGGAGATGAAAAAGAAAAGATACGGGAAAAACAGAATTGAAGAAATCATAAATTCAATATTATCAAACTCTATTGGATTAAGGGTTAACGGGCTTGAAATTCCGCTTCTTAATACTGTTAAAACAAGAATTTATCTTGAAAAAACAAAAATCTCAGCATTGAAAGAAAAGAGCGGATTCCTTACAAATGAGATCATATTGTTAAAGAAAGAGCGTGTAAAAAAAATAAAATCCGGCATTATAAAAGGTGTTGTGGTTTTATTACTTGCATTTGTATTTGTTTTTTCCATAATAAGGCTGTCAACTTATCTGAGTAAAAAAGCATTAAAAAGGATAGAAAAAAGCAAAAGAATTGATGCACATAAAAAGCAGAGATATGAGACTTTGTCTTCAGTCATCCTCTCATTTGTGAAGATTGTTTTATGGACATCTTCAGCGATCTGGGTTATGGGAATTCTTAATATAGATTACGGACCGTTTCTAATGGCAGCAGGCGGGATATCTCTTGCAATCGGATTCGGTGCTCAGTCACTTGTTAAAGATCTTGTTACCGGGTTCTTTCTTCTTATGGAAGAGCAGTTTGCATTGGGTGATGTTGTCGAGATCAATGGAAAAACCGGAACTATTGAAAAAATATCTCTAAGAACAGTTAAGTTCAGATCACTGGATGGAACTCTTCACACAATTCCCAACGGAAATATATCAAGTGTTTCAAATTCCACCTACCAGTGGTCCAGAGCCGTGGCAAATATAGGTGTCTCTTATAATGACGATCATGAAAAAGTGATTTCCGTTCTGGGAAAAATTTGTGACAAAATGTACAAAGATGAAGCATGGAGAGAGAAATTTATTGAAAAACCGATCCCACAGGGAATTCTCTCATTCGGTGATTCGGCAGTCAATTACCGAATTATTGCCAAAACTGTTACAGGCCAGCAATGGGGTATCTCGAGGGAATTAAATATCAGAATCAAAAGAGAATTTGACAAGCAGGGAATTGAGATCCCCTATAATTATATAAATGTTGTAGAAGTTAAATCCTGAAATAGTTACTAAGCTTCATTTATTTCTCAAGCAGATTTTTGATGGCAATACCTATATTTTTTATGGAATACGGTTTCCTTATATAGTCAGTCATCTCATTATTCAGTATTTTTTCAGTATCTTTAGAGCGGGAAAAACCGCTTACAATCAGAGTTTTTTGTCCAGGGTACAATTTACTAATTTCATCATAAATTTCCCTGCCGTTCATTCCGCTAACCATTATCATATCGAGGAGAACAAGATCAACTCTTTTTTTCTTCAGAAAATTAAGTGCTTCTTCTCCATCAGAATAAATCACAGAAGTATATCCCAGTTCTCCCAAAACCTTTCTGCCTAATTCCCGCTGTTCTTCCTCATCATCGATAAGCATAACCAGTTCTCCATTTCCCTTTATATTAATTCCGGACTCAATTCCATTTGTTTCCATAGAGTCCTTTTTCCCAATATACGGGAAATAGATCCTGAATGAAGTCCAGGCTCTACTCCGTGAAAAATTGATTTTTGCATCATGATCTTTTGCGGAATTCCATACAATGGTAAGACCAAGACCTGTTCCGCTTTTTCCTATTTCCTTTTTTGAAAAAAACGGATCAAACATTTTTCTGGCATCTTTTAAAGAGAAGCCGGGACCGTTATCTTCAACCGTCAACACAACATACTCTCCGGGAAAAATATTTTCAAATCCGTGAATGATTTTTCTAACCCATTCTTTCTTCACCCTGATGCGTATCTTCCCCGGACCTTTTAGTGCTTCAAAAGAATTCAGCACAAGATTCATCACCATTTTCTCAATATGGAATGGTGAACCTTTAACCACCAGTTTTTCAGAATTCTCATGGAACTCAAGAGTTACCATAGGATACTCTTTCATTAATTCGATAAATTCGGCCATTTGAAGAAAATCTTTAACCAGACTATTCATATCGACGAGTCTCTTCTTTGTTGAAACTCCTCTGGTTATTGTCAGGAGATCAGAAACAACCGCTGCCGCCTTTTCACCCGCTTTTTCTATCTTTCCGATATATCCATTAAGCTTTTTACTATCAGGGAACTCTCTTTTGATCAGCTCGGGATATGTTACAAATGCAGAGAATATATTATTCAGATCATGAGCAACTCCTGCGGCCAGCAAACCCAGCGCCTCCATTTTCTTTGATCTGGCCAACTCTTCGTGCAATTTTTTTTCTCTTCTGACAGAACGAACTTTTTCTGTAATATCACTGAACAGAAGTATCTTCTTATCCCTGAGATTTCCTGCAATTATGTTGATTCTTCTTGATCCTCTCTTACTCGTTATCATTCTGATATTCTCTATCTCAATGATATCTTTTGGTTCGGTGGATCGAATATTATCAAAAAGAATTTTCTTTACTTTTCCTCTTGTTTTCCAGTCAGGAATGAGTATTTCCCATAATATATGAATATCTTCTAAATCATCTGCGATATATCCAAATAATTCAGTGAATCTCCTGTTAACAAAAGTCAGGTTATCGAAAGTATCAAACATTGCAATTGATACGGGAGAACGGTCGACAACTAATCTGAAGTTAGATTCACTCTCCTTCAGAGCCTCCATAATACTGTCCTTTTCTTTTTCTCCTCTAATAACCGAAGAAGCTCTAAGCATATAAAAAATATAAATTGTTCCTATTATCAGAAAAAAGAACATTGCAGCAATCCATCTGTTCTTAAAACTCTTCATTTCTGACAAAGCTTCCTTCAGGGAATTGGAAATTGCAATTGACCAATAGGTGTTCCCAAGCTTTACGGGAAGGAATGATGCAAGATATTTTTGTCCCTTTTTATAATATTCTGATCTTCCGCTAATTCCCGATTGCATAGCTTTGATTATTTTTTTCTTTGAATCAGTCCGGGCAAAATCGGAATATTCTTCTCCCTCAAGACCGCTTTTATTTGAATAGAGGAGTACTCCTTTTTTGCTTACAATCCAAATCTCACCCAGCTCTCCTATTTTTAACTCCTTAAAAAATTTTTCTGCAATGCTTTTGAATGGAATGAGGATCGCAATAGAGCCCTGAAAAATATTATTCCTATAGACAGGAACATGATATGCGATTGCCCTGAAACCCTGAACAGTTCTAAATACATCACTAAGGATAGGTTTCTTTGTTTTCAGAAGTTTTTTAATATGATTTTGATAAGATATATCAGATCCAATCACACTTTTGTTAACTGGAAAGGTATAGATAATTTTTCCTGTTTTGTCCATACGTGTAATTCCGGAAACCTCCGGATAGGAAAATCTGAAAAAATCTCTGATATAATTCTTCCCTGTCCTATTCAAATCTTTAATTTCATCGAGAAAAGATAACAATTTCAACTCGGAATAGTATCTTGTAAAAAAAAGACTTATCCCCCTGCCGGTCTGCTTACCAATGGCTGTCATTTGTGAATAGAGGGTCTTAATAAAACGGGATTCGATCTCGTTATAGATCATAAAAAAAAGATATGCAAAGGTAATTATCAGTATAGGGATAAGAAAATATCTCTTTTTTTTTATCATCGCAGCGGAAAAATAATTTATAATATTAACTAATTTCATAAAAGGTGTCAAAAAATGATCTCATTTATATAAACGTAAAATAATTTTTTTTAAAACATTTTCTTGATTTATTAGTTATAAAAGTATATTTTTATATATTAATTATTTATAAAATAACGGAGGTATTTTATGTCAAATATTGATCTTTCACTAAATAATCTTGATGAGATTTTTCCCCGGGATTTTTCACAGGAACAGCTTGCTAAAGCAAAAACGCTTTTCCTTAAAGAACTTGCAAATTCCACTCATACTTTTTACGGAGGGAAAATACAGACTATGCCGAAAGCGGGGGTATACGGTTTCAACTGGTTTAACGTATGGTATACTCCGGGGGTCTCCAAAATATCAACAACCATAAGGGACAACAACATATCATCTTACGACCTTACAAACAGGGGAAATCTTGTTGCCGTTGTATCCGACTCGACAAGAGTGCTCGGTGATGGTGATTGTACACCCTCTGGTGGACTGGGAGTTATGGAAGGAAAAGCCTTCCTGATGAAATACCTCGGAGGAGTTGACGGTGTCGCTTTATGCATCGACAGTTATAATGAGAAAGGGGAGCATGACCCGGATAAGATAATAGATTTCGTAAAGATGGTTCAACCCAGTTTTGGAGCAGTAAATCTTGAGGACATTTCACAACCCAACTGCTATAAGGTCCTCGATACATTAAGAGAAGAGGCCGATATTCCGGTATGGCATGATGATGCTCAGGGAACAGGTTCAGTTACACTTGCAGGTTTGATAAATGCACTTAGAATTGTGGGAAAAGATATTGATAAGATAAATATTGTTCATCTTGGGGCCGGAGCATCAAACACAACTATCTCAAGACTCATTCTTAAAGCCGGAGGAGATCCGGAAAGAATGATCATGTTCGATTCAAAAGGATCACTTCACTCAGCAAGAGATGATATTAAATCAGATCCCAGATTCTACCGCAAATGGGAACTTTGCCAGAAAACAAACCCGGGTAAAATAAAAACCATGGAAGAAGCAATTAAGGGAGCAGATGTGCTGATTACCCTCAGTACACCGGGCCCTGATGTTATAAAACCCGAATGGATTAAAAGTATGGGAACAAAACCCATCGTTTTTGCATGTGCAAATCCCGTTCCGGAAATATATCCTTATGCTGCAAAAGAAGCCGGTGCCTATATCGTAGCAACAGGCAGGGGGGACTTCCCCAACCAGGTGAACAACTCACTGGGATTCCCGGGAATTTTAAAAGGATCACTTTTTGTCAGGGCAAAGAAAGTTACAGACGAGATGGCAATTGCAGCCTCTTACTCAGTTGCAAACTTTGCTCAGAAGAAGGGAATAAGCCCCGATTACATAATGCCTACAATGGATGAAACGGAAGTATTTGCTCATGAAGCAGCAGACGTCGCAATGCAGGCGATTAAAGACGGAGTTGCAAGACTTGAAACTGACAGGGAAACTGTATACAAAGAGACCCTTAAGGGAATAATGCATGCAAGAGCATCGATCGATACACTAATGGAAAATAATTATATTAAAAAGCCGGATATCTCAATACTGGAAGATGCATTGAAAAAGGCAGTCGACGGAGTTAAGTAGAAAAAACTCACAAAAAATATTTTCCCCTGCTAAATAGTTGACAATAATTGTAAACTATTCTAAAATATCATTGATGAATATAACACTAAAAACCGAGTATGCCCTAAGAGCACTGCAGGAGATCATAAACTCAAAGGATGGAAGACCTATAAGCAGGAAAATAATATCTGAAAGGCAGAGGATTTCAGAACATTTTTTAGAGAAGATCTGCCTGGATCTGAAAAAGAGTAAAATTGTGAGTAGTGTAATGGGCCCGGGTGGAGGATTTGTTCTTTCAAAAAAGTTAAATGATATTTCACTTTGGGATGTATACATGTCAGTTGAGAACAACGACGGATGGCTAAGCCGATGCAGGGATGATAATCTCAACAACTGTGAGATATCGGAGAAATGCCAGATCAAGGGAATTTGGAGCGTGTTCAACAAAAAAATCGAAGGACTCATGAAAAGTCTTTCATTGAAGGATATTAATCTCAATGAAAAATAGAAGTAAAAATTCAAAGCCCAGCCAGAATGAGATATTGGATAAACTCAACAAAGAAGAATATAAATATGGTTTTGAGACCGATATTGAAATGGAAACTGTTGGTAAAGGCCTCACGGAAGATATTATAAAACTCATATCTAAAAAAAAAAATGAACCGGATTTCCTTCTTGAATGGAGGTTAAAAGCTTTTCGCTATTGGGAAAATATGAAAATGCCGGGCTGGGCTCATTTAAAAATCAAACCAATCAATTTTCAGGATATTGTATATTATGCCGCTCCCAAAAAAAAGAAAGAAATAAAAAGTTTAGATGAAGTTGATGAAGAGCTTCTGGATACTTTCAACAGGCTCGGAATTCCTCTTGATGAACAGAAAAAACTTTCAGGTGTTGCAGTCGATGCTGTTTTTGACAGCGTCTCTGTTGCAACTACCTTCCAGGATAAATTAAAGGATCTTGGGATAATATTTTGTTCCTTTTCCGAAGCGGTAAAGAATCATCCTGATCTGATTCAAAAATATCTTGGATCAGTTGTTCCGTATAAAGATAATTTTTTTGCAACACTCAATTCCGCAGTTTTCTCCGACGGTACTTTCTGCTATATCCCGAAAAATGTTAAATGCCCCATGGAGCTATCCAGTTATTTTAGAATAAATACTGCAAATATTGGCCAGTTTGAAAGAACACTTATAATTGCAGAAGAGGGAAGCAGTGTCAGTTATCTCGAGGGGTGTACAGCACCAATAAGGGATGAGAACCAGCTGCATGCAGCAGTTGTCGAATTAATTGCTCATAAAGGTTCTGAAATAAAATATTCCACTGTTCAGAATTGGTACCCGGGAGACAAAGAAGGAAAAGGCGGAATATTTAATTTTGTCACAAAAAGGGGCATTTGCAAAGAGGAAAACTCAAAGATATCATGGACCCAGGTTGAGACCGGGTCTGCAATTACATGGAAGTATCCCAGCTGCATTCTTAAAGGTGATAACAGTGTCGGAGAATTCTATTCTGTCGCTTTGACAAACAACTATCAGCAGGCTGATACGGGCACCAAAATGATCCATATTGGTAAGAACACCAAAAGCACTATTATTTCAAAAGGAATATCACTTGGGAAAAGCAATAATTCCTACAGGGGTTTGGTAAGAATGACCCAAAAAGCATTAAATTCGAGAAATTTTTCCCAGTGCGATTCATTACTTATCGGGAAAGAGTGCGGCGCCCACACTTTCCCCTACCTTGAAGTCATAAAGAATAACAGCTCTATTGTTGAACATGAAGCTACCACATCAAAGATCGGGGAAAACCAGCTTTTTTATCTTCAGCAACGGGGGTTAAGCCAGGAAGATGCTATTTCAATGATTGTAAACGGATTCTGCAAAGAGGTTTTTAATGAACTTCCGATGGAATTTGCCGTTGAAGCTCAAAAGCTTCTCGGAATCAGTCTTGAGGGGAGTGTGGGATGACAAACTCAAAGGAGAAAAAAACAATGCTGGACATTAAATGTCTTGATGTACAAATCGAAGGCAAGCAAATCTTAAACGGGGTAAATCTGAAGGTTAACAGCGGAGAGATTCATGCAATTATGGGACCTAACGGCTCCGGTAAAAGCACACTAACCCAGGCGATTACCGGACGAAGTGAATATGTGGTAACCTCCGGAAATGTGATTTACAATAATAAAGATATTTCTGAGATGGAACCGGAAACCAGAGCAAGAGAGGGCATATTTGCAGCTTTTCAATACCCTGTGGAAATCCCCGGAGTAAATAATGCATATTTCCTCAGAACAGCGTTAAATGCAATCAGAACTTATCATGGGATGGAAGAAATAGAAGCCCTCCAATTCCTGAAAATGGTAAAAAAGGAGATGAAACTCATAGGAATGGGTGAGGAAATGCTGAAGCGGTCAGTTAACGAGGGTTTCTCCGGAGGCGAGAAAAAGAGAAACGAAATACTACAATTGGCAATATTGAATCCCAGGCTTGCAATCCTGGATGAGACCGACTCAGGATTGGATATTGACGCTTTAAAAATAGTCGCAGAAGGAGTCAAAAGGTTCCACAATAGCGAAAATGCAATAATTATGATAACCCATTATCAGAGACTGCTTGATTATATTCAGCCCGATTTCGTTCATGTACTTTCCGGTGGCAAGATTGTTAAATCAGGTGGAAAAGAACTGGCACTGGAACTTGAAAAACGTGGATACGACTGGATCAAAGACATTGAAGGTTCAGACGGAGACTGCAATTGAGCAAAAGAATTTTTCTTGATTCCCCGGAATCAATTGAATCTGCCGCCGGCCGGATCAAATCCGGAATAGCCGGTGATATTAATAAGGTTAGATCCGAAGCTTTAAAATATCTAAATAGCTCAAAATTTAGAGATACAGGCGGAGAAGCATGGAAATATACTAATACGGAAGAACTGTTCAGAAGCGGGTATGAACTCCCCGATTCTTCTATTGTTGATAAAATAGATCCGCTCAAATCCTTTCCGCGTTCCGAAGAAGAATATGCGGTATATATTTTAAACGGATGCGTAATAGTTCCACCCGGTATGAGTTCGGAAAAGGAAGAGATAGAAATTTCAATCACCGGAACCGGGGAAAATCCCAAGAATAAAATTAACGGTATAGGCAAAATTTCCAACAGAAAAAATACATCCTTTTCTGCATTGAATATGTCCCTTGCTGAGAAAATTGTCAATATTAAAATCAGAGAAAATATGAAGGTGAAAAACCCTGTCCGAATTATCCATGCTTTTATTCCGGGCTCCTCAAATATGATAATAAGTCCGAGGGTTTTCATTAATTCGGAAAACGGGACTGAGAGCAATATAATCGAAGAGTATTACGGAGACCCCGGGAACAACAGCCTCATTAATGGCATTACCGAGATAAGTGTGGGAGAATATTCAAAATTGAATTATTACAGGCTTGAAACAGAGAGGGACAACTCATTTAATATCGGTTCTCAGTACATTTCGCTAAAAAAAGGAGCCGGGTTCTCATCCAATCTTTCCCTATTTGGATCGCCTCTATCCAGAAATGAGATATACACCTACCTGGACGGTGAAGAAGCGGAATCCTCTCTCTTCGGGATTTATATACTGAACAAAGATCAGCATATAGATAACCATACGGAAATTTTTCATATGACCCCCAATTCTTCAAGCAGAGAGAATTATCACGGAATACTTAGCGGAAATTCCAAAGCAGTATTTGACGGCCTTATATATGTTTCAACGGGAGCAGACGGGACCAGTTCGAACCAGAGCAACAGATCATTGCTCCTGTCAGACAGTGCAACAGTTGATTCAAAACCTTCACTTGAGATCTATGCTGAAGATGTCAAATGTTCACATAGTGCTACTGTGGGAACAATGGATGAAGATTCTGTCTACTATCTCCGGTCAAGAGGTATTCCGAAAGACCAGGCAGTAAAAATACTTACACACGGATTCGCTTCCGAGATAACTAAAAATTTCGAACTTGAATCCATAAAGTCCGAAACAATGAAAATCTTATCTGATAAACTTGCAGGGATAGAAAATGAATAAAAGAATTGATCATACCGGGACAACCGGAATCTCTAATAATCTTGCCGGTATAAGGAATGAATTTCCCATTATTAATAAAAAAATATACGGTAAACCTCTGATATATTTTGATAATGCAGCTACAACCCAGAAACCGGTTTCAGTAATAGATACAATTGATAATTATTACAGGCACAAAAATTCCAATATCCACAGGGGAGTCCATTATCTAAGTAATGCCGCAACAGAACTTTATGAGAACAGCAGGGAGTCAATAAAAAAATACATTAATGCAAAAAAGAATTCTGAAATTATCTACACCCGGGGTACCACTGAAGGAATTAACCTTGTAGCCCAGAGTTTTGTGAAAAAAATTATCGGAAAAGGAGATGAAATTCTTATCAGTGCTATGGAACATCATTCAAATATTGTCCCATGGCAGATATTATGCAAAGAAAAAGAGTGCAAACTGAAAATCATTCCCATGGATAGGAAAGGTAATTTGATAATCGAAAAAATTCCCGCTCTAATAAATGAAAACACAAAATTTTTATCCATAACACAGGTTTCAAATGCCCTGGGAACCGTTAATAACATAAAGATGGTCATAAAAATTGCTCATGATAACAACATCCCCATCCTAATAGACGGTGCACAAGCCATCCCTCATAAAAAAATTGATGTCAGAGAACTTGAGTGTGACTTTTTCGTTTTTTCAGGACACAAAGTTTACGGGCCCACAGGAATAGGAATATTGTACGGTAAAGAAAAATTATTGGAAGAAATGGATCCTTATCAGGGCGGCGGTGATATGATCAGGTCTGTAACTTTTGAAAAAACTGTTTATAATGACCTCCCTTATAAGTTTGAGGCCGGGACACCGAATATAGCAGGTGCAATTGGTCTCGGTGAAGCAATAAATTTCATGAACAGGACAGGGATCGAAAATATTGAAAAATATGAAAAAAAACTCCTCCAATTTGCGACCTCCGAAATATTAAAAATTAATGGCATCCGGATAATAGGAATGGCAGAGGAAAAATCCGGTGTTCTCTCATTTATAATTGAAGGAGTACACCCTCATGATATCGGTACAATACTTGACCAGGATGGTATTGCAATAAGAACAGGGCATCATTGCTCACAACCTGTCATGAACTTTTTTAATATTCCGGCTACAGCCAGAGCATCATTTGCATGTTATAATACTTTAGAAGAAATTGAGATTTTTACAGACGCATTAAAAAAAATTAAAGAGGTATTCAGATAATGTCAGAATTAAATGAGCTATACCAGGAGATAATTCTGGAGCATAATAAACACCCGAGAAATTATGGAAAGATCGATCACCCAACCCATAAAGCTGAAGGTTATAATCCTATGTGCGGTGATCACTACTCTATCTACATTGAAGTTAAAGATAATATAATTACTGATATATCTTTTGAGGGAGCCGGATGTGCTATATCGAAATCTTCAGCATCTCTTATGACCCAGAACCTAAAGGGAAAAACGGTTGAAGAAGCAAAAAAGATTTTTGGAGATTTTCACGAAATGATGACAAAAGAAGATAAGTGTGTGGAAGTCCCTGAAGAGATTTGTACAGTTGAACCTCTGAAAGGTGTGAGAGAATTCCCCACACGGATCAAGTGTGCTACTCTAATCTGGCATACCATGAAAAATGCTCTTGAAAAAAAAGATGGATAAAAGAGAAGATTTAAAAGAAAAAATTATTAATACATTAAAGACTGTTTATGATCCTGAAATCCCTTTGAACATCTACGATTTCGGTCTGATTTATGGAATTGATATTGATGAAAATTTTAATGTTTCTATTAAAATGACCCTCACATCACCAAATTGCCCTGTAGCTGAATCAATGCCTGCTGAAGTTGAGCAAAAAACAGCCGGGATTAAGGAAGTCAGATCAGCATCAGTTGAAATAGTTTGGGATCCGCCGTTTAGCAAAGAAATGATGTCTGAAGAAGCAAGGTTTCTCCTCGGAATGTTCTAGATTGTCACTTTTTTTTCAGCCAGTTCAGAGATTGTTCGCTTAATTCTATTTATATGAATCCTATCTTCATTCATCATATTCTGAAGCAGTTTTTTAATGTTTTCATCTTCAACTTTCAGCGAAAGAAGGAGATGGCCTTCGGCAAAATTCTCTTCCAGTTCCATAGCAATTTTTAGAAATTCTGAAGGATTCATATCATTTCCGTCTCTTTCTATTACCAAATTAACATCCGTTATCATTTTCAATGCAGACTCTATCCTAAGCATATTTTCACTGTTATCACTGAAAATACTTTCGGATTCCGAATAGAGATTTCGTGCAAATTCCACCTGTTTTACATGTTGAGTCTCATCTCTGAACAATTCAAAAAAAACATCCGAAATTTCCGGGTCCCTTTTTTCCAACAACTTACTTATCTGAAGGTAGAGTTTTCCAACATTTTCTTCCAGTTCGGTTAACTTGTATATCCAGTTATTCATAGGCGCACTTTAGTAGAATTATATCACCAAAAAAGGTAGATTTCAATTGTTAGTTTTTAACTCTACATCATTTCTCATACTTTCCGTAGAGAGAATTCCAGTATAATGGTTCTTTCTTCAGCCACTTGTCAAACCAGGCAATTATTGTTTTCATCCATCTTATACGTTTCCCGTATTCCAGTATCCAGTGAGCCTGCCCTCCGAATGTAACCAGAGCAACCTCTTTTCCAAGCAGCTTAAGTGCAAGAAACATCTGATAACTCTCACCCGGCGGTACATTATTATCCGCATCACCGTGCAGAAGAAGAATGGGATCTTTTATCCTGTCAGCCATGAAGAGCGGACTGTGCCCCACATAGAGATCCTTCCTGTTCCAGGGGAAACTGTTCGCGGTTGCTATACCGCTGTAGGTGTAACCCCAGTCCCCGACGCCCCAGTAACTGGACAAGGCACTTATTCCTGCATGAGAAATGAATGCGGCAAAAAGATCTGTCTGTGTTGCAATGTACTGAGTCAGGAACCCTCCGTAGGATGCACCCATTGCCCCTACTCTTTTGGGGTCAATAAAAGAGTGCGTCTTCAGCAATTGTTTGACTGCTGAAATAATCTCTCTTGAGGTTGTTTTCCCCCAATCATTGACATGAACCGATGAGAACTTTTGCCCGAATCCGGTTGCTCCACTTGGCTGGAGGACATAGACTATATACCCGTTTGCAGCATACCAGTTGAAAGGATATCTCCCGCCGAAACTCCTTTCAACAGGGGAAGTTCCTCCATAATAGTATACAATACAGGGATATTTTTTTTCAGCCGAGAAATTCACAGGGTAATAGATTCTGCCGATTATTTCTTTTTTTGTATCTTTCCTGAAATTCCAGTCCTCAACCTTGCCGAATTTCACACGTGAAAAATCCTTCCAGTTAAAATTTCTTAACAATCTGAAATTTCCTCTCCTTAGATCCAGTTTATAGAGTTTGTGCGGTGAAGTAGTCCCGGATGCCCAAAAAACAGCAAAAGAGCCTTTATTTGCTATATCCATAGTGGCAATCACATCTCCCGGTGTTCTGTATTTGTAAAATTTCTTTTTGCGGATATTATATCGAAACAGTTTTGCAGTTGAACGGTCTTCTGCTTTAAAATATATATTACCGTCCCTGATGTTCCAATAAGCCTTCTGGACGGAAGGATCGAATGTGCGGGTAATTGCATCTGTTTTTCCTGAACGGATATCATATATAAAAAGCTGTGAATCATATTCGTTCGGAACAATATCTTTTGGCATATCCGGGGACTTTCCTATTTCTTCAAAAGAGGAAGGTCCTCCCGAAAAAAGTATCTTACCGGAATCCGGCGACCATGATACCGGACGAACAAAATTTGAGGCAAAAAGTTTCTTCATTGAGAAACTTTTTATGTTGAGTATATAAAATTCGGATTTAAAATAGGGCCTGTTTTTAACATCCGGAATATCTTTTATAAGCAGTAACCTTTTAGAATCCGGACTTATCATAAATCCTGAAAAATTATCCTTTGTATCACTTATTTTATGCTTTAAACCGCCTTTAGGATAGTAGATTTCAAGTGAATATTCATACTTGTCATAAGCAGACCTGTCAGGAATGTCTCTTATATATTTATAGCTCTTTCCAAGATCTCTTTTTTTATATTTTGAAATTATCAGAAATGAGTTGTCCGGAGACCATTCATATTCTGACATCCCTGAAACTTCTTCTACAAGCAATCCGGTTTTCATTGTATTCATGTTGAAGGTATGCAGTGAAGTTTTATTTTTCTTTGTAACAGAAAATGAAAAAATCCCTTGACTTCCAGTCCATTTAAAATTTCTGATATTTCCCAGGAACTCAGTATTTAAAACTGTTTTACCGCTAAAAGTATCAATAACTTCTGTCCATCTCAAACTTTTTCCACTCCTGTCAGTTTTCCCAAGATTTAAAGCCGTATATTTCCCTCCGGGAGAAACATTGACCCTTCGAACAGAGATCATGTTAAGAATGTTCCTGAAATTCACCCTGCGATCCAATTTTAACGATAATTTCAGGATCCCGGATTTTTCATTTCCCGGAATTGTTATATACAATTTTGGAATATTCTTTTTTACTGAAGGAGAATATACTTTTAACAGAAGAATATGCTTCTCATTAAGAAGTTTGAGACTGGATTTTACCGATCTCTCATTAGAATTAAAAATCTTCTTCAGCGGAATCCCGTCAAGGTAGAGATCGATTAAAAGATCACCGATATTTTCCAACAATAATTCTGCATCAAGCCTTTTATAAATATCCAGATAGACAGCAAAATAAGATATGGAATTACTCTTCCCCAATACTTTCATTGTGGATACTTTATTCCACTTGTGAGTGTCACCGGATTTCCATTCAATAGTGTCTCCTTCCTCCGGTTTCTGGAAACGTTCATCTAAATATCTGAAATTTGCACTCTCCCTGTCACTTTTAAAAAGCCGCTTTTCCAGATTTGTCATTTGCATCGGACCGATTTTCAATAACTTTTTAATCTCAATTTTTTGAGTTTTAACACTTTCTTTACCGAATATATTAAAAGATATGAATAATAATATAAAAACTGCAGTTAAAATTTTTGTTTTCATTGCTCCTCCATAATATTTTTAACTAAACGTGTTCCCGTTTAAAATATTATATACGAATTCCCGGGAGTAGTGTTATAAAAAAAAATTACTTTTTTATCATAATTTTGTCCAGTATTCTCGCAGTAATGCGATATCGCCCTTTGTGAATTCCTTTAAAACTTATCCTGACCCCGTTTTTCCTGC
>CAZNLS010000013.1:0-35249 GCA_964573895.1 uncultured Clostridia bacterium | reverse complement strand
AGGCATTATAAGTGAAATATGAAAAAAACAGGTGAACATATTAGATGAAAATAAAATATTTAATCCTTCTGGCCGCAGCAGTAATAATCTATTTTACCCGTAAACAATGGAGAAAGAGCAGGCGGGTCAGCTCATTTTTGAAAGCTCTGAATTTAATTTTTTATCTATATTTAACAGCTCTTATAATTGCTTTTATAATTCAAATCTTCAGATGATCTTTTGATAGTAATAAAATTAAAGCACAGGAAATTATCCTGTGCTTTAATCTTTCTTGAGCCTTTTCAGTTGATACACAATCAACACTTATAATTTAATCTAAAAATAGAAAAATTCAACTAAAAAATGAAAAAAAGTTAAATTATTTTTTTGCTCTTTAAGAAATCTATTACCTGATCAACCTCATCATCTATTGAGAGGTTATCGGCATCCAGTATCAGCTCTGGCTTTAAAGGTTCCTCGTAAGGTGCTGAAATTCCCGTGAACTGTGGTATCTCACCGCTTCTTGCTTTCTTATAGAGTCCTTTTGGGTCTCTTGCTTCGCAGGTCTCTACAGATGCTTTTACAAAGATTTCAAAAAATCTGTTCTCGCCCAACAGGGAACGCGCAAAATCCCTGTCCTTTCTGTATGGAGAGATGAAGGCTGTAGAAGTAATTATTCCGGCGTCTGCAAACAGGTTTCCAACCTCTGAAATTCTTCTAATATTCTCTTCTCTGTCTTCAGGAGAGAATCCCAGGTTTTTATTCAATCCGTGCCTTACGTTATCTCCATCAAGAACGTAGGTGAGTTTTCCATCTTTATAAAGCCTGAAAGATACTTCATTTGCAACGGTTGACTTTCCACTGGCAGAAAGGCCGGTAAACCATAGTAATACACCTTTTTGTCCGAGCAGTTTTTCTCTGTCTTCCATTTTTACAAGATTTTCATGCCATACTACATTTGTTGCTTTAGATTCAGTCATTTTATCTCCGTGAAAAGGTCTAAAATATCAGAAAATCACTACCAAATCAATATATTTACATTTTTAAACAGGAAAATTTTCCTAACAAGGTATTGATTTATTATTTTTTCTTGGATAATATTTTTTTAAGGAATTCAAATGACAAAATCCTGGAAAAACGGAATTTTAAAAAGTATGGGACCGGGGCTCTTGTGGGCCGGAGCTGCAATCGGTGTATCACATCTTGTTCAGTCAACTAAAGCGGGAGCGATGTATGGCTACTCTCTGATATTTATCGTAATCCTTGCAAATCTGTTCAAGTATCCATTCTTTGAGTACGGAACAAGATATGCTGCAGCCACGGGTAAAACACTTCTGACAGGTTATAAAGAGAAGGGGAACGGATATTTTGCACTCTACCTGATTCTGACTTTTTTAACGATGTTTACAATCCAGGCTGCTGTTACAGTAGTAACTGCAGGGCTGATTTCATGGGCATTCGGAGGAGGACTGTCACTAACGCTGTATGCATTAATAATTCTTCTGTTTTCGATGATAATCTTAGTGATGGGACGTTACACTCTTCTCGACGGATTTATCAAACTGATCATTTTATTGCTGACTGTTACAACAATAGCAGCACTAATTGCTGCTATTGGGAAGAGCGGACTTAAATTAAAAATTCCTGCATCCGTCCCCGACATTTGGGCTCCATCCGGGATTGCATTCATGATTGCTCTAATGGGATGGATGCCTTCAGCAATCGATATATCTGTGTGGAGTTCAATATGGACTCTGGAGAAAAGAAAATCTTTAAAAACAAATCCAACCTTTAAGCAGGCTCTATTCGATTTCAATGTTGGATATATAGGTACATCGATCATATCCCTCTTCTTTTTAATGCTTGGGGCACTTGTAATATTCGGTTCCGGAGAGGTGCTGTCTAAAAGCGGTTCGGTTTTTGCCGGACAATTTATTTCAATCTATACAAAAAGTATCGGGGAGTGGAGTAAATATTTAATTGCAATAGCTGCAATTACTACTATGTTTTCGACAACAATAACTTGTCTGGACGCTTTTTCACGGGTTCTTGAAGGTTCTTCGAAAATCCTGTTTAAAAGGTTTAAGCTTCCTTCATCTCAAAAACTATATGTTTTATCGATGGTAATTGTCCTTTCAGGAACAGTATTTCTTCTGGCATATCTACAGAGCAGCATGGGCTTCATGGTGACACTTGCTACGACATTATCATTTCTTACTGCTCCGATACTGGCAGTGCTTAATTATAAAGTTGTTACAGGTAAAGGGATGCCGGAATCAGCTATCCCCCCGCGCTGGATGAAAGTATTGAGCTGGGCAGGGATAATTTTTCTGACGGGATTCAGTGTTATTTTTCTCTATTTCAGATTTACCGTCTGATTTTCAACTTTTTTCCCAAGAAAAACTATTACACCTGCAGTAATAAGAATTGATGAAATAATTGAGATAAAATATGGAACTCCGAAAGATACCGGCAGTATTCCCGCAAGCAAAGCAGTCGCTGCAACAATAAAAGCATAAGGCATTTGAGTCTTAACATGATCGATATGATCACAGGATGAGGCCATTGAACTCATTATTGTTGTATCTGAAATTGGAGAACAGTGGTCACCGAAAACCGATCCTGCCAGAACCGATGAAATAGTAAGAATGAGAAAATGACGGAGATCGGGTGAATTGGATAAAATCCCTATTACAATAGGTATGACCAGTGGGAACATGATACTTATTGTTCCCCATGAAGTTCCTGTTGAAAATGAAATCACTGCTGAAAGAAGGAAAACTATTGCCGGAAAAAATTTATAGTTAAAACCCGAAGAGAGTAGAGTTACAAGGTAGTCAGCAGTGTGAAGCTTTACGATAACAACACCAAGCGACCAGGCAAGAACCAGGATAAGTATTGCCATAAACATTGATTTCATTCCCTGAACCATTGCAGTGACAGCCTCTTTTAGTTTGAGAATCCGTTGTGTAAATCCCATAAACATTGCAGTGATTACCCCGACCATTGATGACCATAAAAGTACCCGGAAAGAATCGGCACTTGATATTATTGTACCGAGGTCTTTTAAACCGGTTGAAGAAAATAGTATTGTGAAGAAAGACCTGTCTGCAATTTTGTTCCCTGCAGCGGATATGATTGATTTTCCGGAGATATATAATCCGATAAATGTTACAAAGATAACCATCATGATAGGTACCATACCGTTGAACCATTTCGGTTTAACATATTTTGAGGGATTAAGTCCTGATGCTTCAAAATCAGAAAGTGGGATCGCTTTTTCACTTAAAAGCTTTCCGGAACGTGCCCTCTTTTCTGCTTTAAGCATCGGGCCCAGGTCTTTTCCGGTCTTAAAGATAATGAAGATAAAGAAAAGAGCGAGAATTGAATAAAATCTGTAGGGGATTGATGATAGGAGCAGTGCATATGCATCATATTGTGATCCGTAGGCTTTCAAAGATTGGTCGATAAGTGATATTTCGAAGCCTATCCAGGTAGAAATAACGGCTATTGAAGCCATTGGGGCAGCAGTCGAATCTACCAGATATGAGAGTTTTTCTCTTGAGACTTTCCATTTGTCCGTAAGCGGCCTCATTGTATTCCCAACAATAAGGGTGTTTACATAATCATCAAAGAATATAAAAATTCCCATTAACCAGGTATACATCTGAGAACTTTTTGCAGAGTTGACTCTTTTTGAAAGAGCATCTACAATACCTTTTACACCTCCCATTTTAGTGATAATTCCCACCATACCTCCCAGCATAAGTGTGAATATGACAATTGATGCCCTGTCATTGTCGGCAATTGCATTTACAATGTACTTATCAATTACGCTGAAGAGTGATTTGAATATATTAAAATTATTTAATAAAAGAGAACCTGCAAATATCCCTAAAAAAAGTGAAACTATCACTTCCTTAATAATCATTGCAAGGACAATTGCCAGAAGCGGTGGAAAAATTGTGAGTATTCCCTGAATGCAATGACTTATTATCTTTTTTTTCACTTCATTCTTTTTAAAAAGAATTGTAATTGTTCCTGTCTTTTTAATCTGAAGTTTTTTACTTTCAGATATGCTGCCGTCGATAAAAACCTGTATCCCTTCTTCCATTTTTGAAAGGTCGATGATTTTGCCTTTGAAAACTACAGGTGGAATTTCAGGTACCTTAAAAGATTCTTCCGCGGATAAAAATGAGACTGCAAGTATAAAAAGAATAAGAAAAACGAATTTTTTCATTAGATTCTCCGAAAAAAATATAATTTACAGGCAAAAAAATAAAAAATCAAGGTATAAAATTTTTAAACATCTTGAAATGAAAGAGTTCATCAAATAGAATTATAACGGAAGGTAAAAATGAAAGCACTGGTCAAAAAAAATGCAGCACGGGGGTTGTGGCTTGAGGATATGCCGAAACCTGCGTATGGAGTAAATGATGTTCTGATCAAGATCAGAAAAACAGCTATCTGCGGGACTGATCTGCACATATTCAAGTGGGATGAATGGTCTCAAAAAACTATAAAAACACCTATGATCATTGGTCATGAATATTCCGGAGTTATTGAAGCAATGGGATCCGGTGTAACCGGGTTTTCCGAAGGAGACAGGGTAACAGGTGAAGGACATATTGCATGCGGTAAATGCAGGAACTGCAGAAGAGGCAAAAAGCATGTCTGTGAAAATATCACAGGAGTGGGAGTTAACAGGGACGGTTCATTTGCCGAATATCTTGCCATTCCTGCTTCAAATGTTATTAAACTTAATGATAGCATTGATGATGAAGTTGCTTCGATTTTTGACCCTTTCGGTAATGCTGTCCATGCTGCACTTTCATTTCCAGTTGTGGGAGAGGATGTTCTTATCACCGGAGCAGGGCTCATTGGAAGTCTTGCGGTAGGAGTAACAAGGTTTTCAGGAGCAAGATATATAGTTGTTTCAGATATTAGTGAGTATCGTCTTGAAATAGCAAAAAAAATGGGCGCAACCCGTGTGATAAATCCGAAGAAAGAGAGTATTTCAGATGTTATGGGGGAATTGGGTATGGTTGGATTTGATATCGGGCTCGAAATGTCCGGAGCACCTTCCGCATTCAGTGATTTGATAGATAATATGTATAACGGTTCAAAAATATCCCTTCTCGGGATACTTCCGACAGGTACTACAGTTGACTGGTCTAAAATTATATTCAAAGCTTTGACACTTAAAGGAATATACGGAAGGGAAATGTTTGAAACCTGGTATAAAATGGAACAGATGGTGATGACAGGACTCGATATAACTCCTGTTATAACTCATCGATTCAAAGTTGATGATTATTTAAAGGGATTTGAAGTTATGGAAAGCGGGATGTGCGGAAAAGTCATTCTTGACTGGACCTGATTATAAGAGATCATTATTTATTTTATATAGCCGTTCTCAGCTCTATTCTTGACAATTTAGACGGCGGATATTATACTGATACAGATGAAAAACGGGAAAAAAAAAGAGTTAAAATCCCTTGAACTTTCCTTCAAAAATGAGATATTAGGTATCTTTTTTCTTTTCATTTCAATTTTCTTAATATTCAGTCTTTTTAATTATTCTCCTTATGATCCAAGTTTTTTCCACTCTACTCTTCAAAAAAGTGTAGAAAACTGGGGGGGCAGGCTGGGGTCGGAAATATCTGCATTTCTATTTGTTCTTTTCGGATATGCATCAATTGTTTTTGTAATTTTTAATCTTATGCTTACTGTATATTTTTTTCTAAACAGAAGTATAAAAAATATAGTGACAAAAAGTTTCGGATTATTCCTGCTGCTGATCTCTTCATCTGCTTTTTTGGCAAATATAAATGAAATATCAATAATAAAAAAGGCTGAAGTCAAAACCGGAGGGATTATAGGGTATTTCATTAATGATACAGTTATCGGTGAAATAAAGGGATTTTTGACATTTTTACTATTTTTCATGTTAATGTTGATATCTGTTTTATTGATTGCTAAAGTGTCTTTAAAAACAACGGTAAAATTTTTTTCAGGAATAATTTTATCTTCAATCGATTTTATTAAGATAATTATCCAAAAACAACTTGAATATTTCAAGAATCGAAGACGAATCAAAAGAATAGAAAAAAAATATTTGAATGAAACTAAAACAGGATCTGAAACCGGAACTAAACCCAGAAAAATTGAGAAAAAAATCTTTGATGAAAAAAAGAAAAAGATTAGAGAACCCAGTAAACTACCTGAAGAGATATCATTGTTTGGAAATACTCATAGAGAAGCTGACGGATCAGCCCCATATGTTCCTCCTCCGTTATCATACCTCGATGCTCCGACACAATTGAGTAAAATAGATCTTCGGGAGCTTGAGGAAAAAAAGAATGAATTACAGCAAAGGTTGAATGAATTCAAAATTAGAGGAAAAATCCTCGAATATACTCCCGGACCGGTAATTACTACATATGAATTTGTCCCTGATACGGGAGTAAAGGTTAAAGATGTGGTAAATCTTTCTGAAGATCTTGCACTTGTTGCAAGGGCACAATATGTGAGAATTGAAAGAATCCTGGGGAAAAAAGCAATTGGAATTGAAATTCCAAATAAAAAGAGAGAAACTATCCATCTCAGGGATATCATTGAATCGGATGAATTTAAAAATGCCAGTTCACCATTGACAGTAGCTCTTGGAAAATCCAAGAATGGAGAAATATTTATCATGGATCTGAGAGATATGCCCCATGTAATAATAGCAGGAGCTACCGGAAGTGGTAAAAGTGTTGCGATACACACTGTAATTCTAAGTATAATATACCGTGCCTCTCCTGATGATGTAAAATTGATCCTTATAGATCCAAAAAGAGTGGAACTGGCAATATACAATTCTTTACCTCATTTGATGACTCCTGTCGTTGTTAACCCCAAACTTGCAAAGAATGCTCTGGACTGGGCAATATTTGAAATGGAAAAAAGGTACAGGAAACTTGCCGTGATCCGGGTTAGAAATCTTGAACAATATAATAAAAAAATCCAGTTAATGTCCCAATCCGGAGAAGAACTTCCGGATGAACTTGATTCTTATGAAAAAATTCCTTATATAGTAATAATAATTGATGAGTTTGCCGATCTCATGATGGAATCATCTAAGGAGATCGAATACAACGTTGCCAGAATTGCTCAGAAAGCAAGAGCAGTTGGAATTCATCTGATACTCGCGACACAAAGGCCGAGTGTTGATGTCATTACCGGAACAATTAAAAACAATTTTCCTTCGAGAATAGCTTTGGCAGTTCCTTCAAGGAATGATTCTAAAACAATTATAGATGTAATGGGGGCTGAAAAACTTCTTGGACACGGTGATATGCTTGTTTTACCTCCCAAATCGGCAACTCTGATAAGAGCTCATTGTTCATTTGTTTCTGAAGATGAAGCCCTCAGAGTAGTCTCATATCTATCGAAAAAGGCAAAACCGAAATTTAATACTGAAGTGATAAGACCGGTAAAAAAGAAAGAAGATGAGAGGGATGTTGGAAATCTTGATGAAAAATTTTTTGAAGCTGCAAATATTATTATAAATTCAGGACAGGCCTCGGCATCTTTTCTTCAAAGAAAAATGAGTATTGGTTATGCAAGAGCCGGCAGACTTATGGACCAGCTTGAAAAAAAAGGAGTAGTTTCAGATTCAAATGTTAAAAATCAAAGAAAAATCCTGATGGGACTTTCAGACCTGGAAGATTTAATGTCAGAAGAGGAGTAAATTTTGATTATAGAAGATATTAATTTGGAAAACAGGCTGTTTGTAATTCTCGGTCCCTGTGTTATTGAGAGTGAACAGTTTACAGTAGATTTAGCTCTTGAATTGAAAAAGATTTGCTATGAAGAAGATATTCCTTTAATTTTTAAAGCCTCCTTTGACAAGGCCAACCGCACTTCCATTTCTACATTCAGAGGCCCTGGAATTGATGAAGGAATAAGTGTTCTTAAAAAAGTAAGAGAAGTAACCGGTATCCCGGTAATATCAGATATACATGAGCCGTGGCATGCTGAGAAGGTAAAAAATGTACTCTCGGTAATTCAGATTCCTGCATTTCTTAGCAGGCAGACTGATCTTCTTTTAGCTGCATCAAAAACCGGCCTTCCCGTGAATGTAAAAAAAAGCCAGATGATGGCTGCTTCGGACATGATGAATGTTGCAGAGAAGATCAGATCAGCCGGGAATAATAATATAATGTTGACAGAGCGAGGAACATTTTTTGGATATGGAAGACTTGTGGTGGATTTTAAAAATATTCCAATCATGAAAAAATTTGGATTCCCTGTAGTAATAGACGCTACTCATTCGGTTCAAAAACCTTCCTCAGAAGGACATGTAACGGGAGGAGAGCCGGAATTTATACCTTTGATCGCTTCAGCCGGAGTGGTATCAGGGGCAGATGGTGTATTCCTTGAAGTTCATCCGAATCCCAAAGAGGCATTATCTGACGGGACAAATTCACTTGACCTAAAAAAATTGAAACCGCTGTTAAAGAGACTGAAATTATTATATAATATCAGATAATGCAAATGATAGAGACCGGGAAAGAGGTTCTTGAAATTGAAGCAAGGGCTATTCTCAGGTCAATCGAAAAGCTTGATTCCAAGTTTGAAAACGCAGTTGAAATTTTATTCCATACAAAAGGCAGGGTTATTGTTACCGGTATGGGTAAATCCGGGATAATCGGAAAGAAAATATCAGCGACAATGACATCGACCGGTACTCCATCGATTTTTCTTCACCCTTCTGATGCCCTTCATGGAGATATGGGAATTATAAATGATGAGGATACAATCCTTGCACTTTCTACAAGTGGAGAAACTTCCGAGGTAGTTAAACTGCTTATCTATTTAAAGAGAATCGGAATAAAAATTGTATCTCTCGTTGGGAATCCGAAATCTACTCTTGCTTCAAATAGCGATGTGTTTTTAGATTGTGAGATTGAGAAAGAGGCAGGACCTGTTAAAATGGTACCGACAGTATCTACAACATTAATGCTTGCAATGGGTGATGCGCTTTCTGTTGCACTCATGAGAAAAAATAATTTCAGCGAAAATGAATTCAGAAATTTTCATCCGGGGGGAGAAATAGGAAAAAAATTTTTGAAAGTAGGGGATTGTATGAAGAAGGGTGATGACCTCCCTGTAGCATTTAGAGATGATCTTATGGAAGATGTGATCAGAATCATTGACAGTAAAAAACTTGGAGTTGTAGTGATTACTGATAAACAAAAAAATATTATGGGAATAATTACCGACGGTGACCTAAGAAGAGCATTTCTTAAAGGAGAGAATTTTTTAAACGGGAAAGCTTCTGATTTCATGACGATAAATCCGGCAGTTATTAATATGAGTAATCTGGCTGTTGAAGCGCTTAATGTTATGGAATCGAAAAAAATAACATCATTGATAGTAACGAGTGGCAATAAATTAGCAGGAATTTTACACCTTCATGACCTATGGAGAACGGAGATGATCTGATGGATCAAAAAGAACTTGCAAAACAGATTAAACTAATAATAATGGATGTTGACGGGACTCTTTCCGATGGAAGATTTTTTGTTTTACCTGACGGTGAACCTGTAAAATCATTTGACGTAAAAGACGGGACAGGTATCTTTTTTGCACTTCTTGCAGATATTAAAACTGCAATAATTACAGGAAAAACTTCTAATGCTGTAAAGAAAAGAGCAGAAGAACTTAGAATTGATGATTATTATGAAGGAATTTTTAATAAAACAGTCCCGCTTTTTGAACTGCTTGAAAAATATGACCTGACTAAAGATGAAGTTGCATACATTGGAGACGATATTGGAGATGCAGAAGTAATGGGTATGGTAGGGTTTTCAGCTGCGGTCGGAGATGCACATCCACTTATAAAAAGGATCTCACATTATATTGCAAAAAGATACGGGGGAAGGGGAGCTGTAAGAGAAGTTATTGATTTTATTCTTGATGCACAGGGAAAGTGGCCTGATATTTTTGCAAAAATAAGGGATTCTAAAGATTTCGAAGAGGTTTTGGAAAAGGCCAATTCCTGATTTGACAAAAATATAGAATCACATTCAGAATAAATAAAATCAGAAAAGGCTTTCTCATATTGGATATTTCTTAGTTAATTCTAATAAGGATAAAAGTAATATCATCATTGAAACTTTTTCCTCCGGAATATTGCTTCAAATCAATTAATATAGACTCTTTTATATCAGATATGGCTAACCTTTTCTTCTTAATGATTAAGTTTTTTAAACGCTCAACAGAATATTGAATCCCCTGCTCATTTTCTTCTTCGGCTACACCGTCAGTGTACATTGTAATAATATCTCCTTTTTGCAGTTTTACAGTAGATGTTGTAGTCTCAATCCCGGGAAACATTCCCAAAACTGTTGTTCCATCCGAAAGATCTATTGATTTATTCCCCCGGATAATAAATTGTGTGGAATGGCCGCAATTAAGGTAGTCCAGACTCATCCTCTCAATATCCAGACTGACGGTGAAAGAGGTGAGGTATAAATTTGCTTCGGTTGTTTCGGCAATAAGATCATTTAAAGATAAAAATACTCTCGAAATATCAGTATCGTTTTTTATACTATGTACAAAATTAGTCCTGAAAACGGACATAAGAAGTGAAGCAGGAATTCCATGTCCGGCTATATCGTTAATTGTGAAGATAATTTTCCCGGACTTTAAAGGAATAATATCATAATAATCTCCGCCGACACTTGAAGATGGTAAATTTATAAAATCATAATCAATTCCTGTTATTTCAATCTTCTCTTTTAATAGAAATGACTGTTGAATATCTCTTGCAATCTGGAGCTCTTTTTCAAGCCTTTCCTTCTCTATTAATTCACAATACATCTCATATTTGTTTATAGATATAGCCGTATATATTGATAAGCCTCTAAAAAGTGAAACAAAAGATTCAGGAATAGGGAAATCTGATTTGATTTCCATGAATCCGATCACCTTATCTTCTGTTCTGAGAGGGAACAGAGCAGAATTTTTTCCTATGCGTGTCAAACTTACTTCATCTTTTTTTCTGTCTCCCGAATCTTCGCATAATCTGTACAGCTTTCCGGTCGAGTTTACCATAATGTTAATCTCTTTCACCTTGATATGATCTGTTATTATCTTCTTTAAATTTTCAAAAACTTCTGTGTAGTCGAATGATGATGAAACAGATTTTCCCAATTCAATCAAATTTGTTTTTTCTTCGGAATCTCTGGAAATTTTTCTGTACAGAATTGCATTTTCAAGGGGGATATTAATGAATCCTGAAAAAACCTTGAGGATTTCAAGGTCTTCTTCATTAAATTCTCCATCGATCTTATTGATCGCTTCTACAACACCAATTAATCTGCTTTCAGAAAGTACAGGCGCTCCGGCAATTGATTTCGTTATAAACTCCGTCTCTATATCAATTTTCTGAGAAAATCGGTCATCTTCCGGGCAATTGTTTATAATGATACTTTCTTCATGCTCTGCGATCCATCCTGCAACTCCTTCACCCTTTTTTATTGTAATTTTTTTTAGTTCTTCCTCTTTTTCACCTGTTGCAATCTTAAAATAGAGTTCCTGGCGTTCTTCATTATAGAGAATTATGGATGCTTCTTCACAATTAAGGTGCTTTTTAATTTTTTGAGCAATATTCTCAAGAAGAGAAGAGAGATCAAGATCGGAATATAGATCAATGAGTTCTAGTCTGAGTTTGTCAGATCTATCCATTTTTATATCATAGAATTTTAGAATATTCATGTCAATTAGGTAATAATCATATATGAATTTTACTTGGTATTCAGTTTATAGTATAAAATCACATGGAAAAAGTCACAGATGATAATAACTGTTTCGCATGTGGTAAAAATAATTCAATTGGTCTGAAATTAGAGTTTGAAGAGAGTGAAAGCGGAGTCAGAAGTTGTGTTAAATTAGATAAAAATTTTCAGGGATGGAAGAGCATGGCACATGGCGGGATAATATCTACTTTGCTTGATGAGGCAATGGTAAAATCAGCATCTGCAAAAAAAATTTCCTGTGTGACAGCGGAAATTAAAGTAAAGTTCAAATCTCCATGCTTTTTAGGGAAAGATTATATATTGAGCGGAAGTGTTGTAGATGTTAAAAAGAGAGTAATAATAACCGAAGCAAAATTGATCGAAACTTCCGGAAAAATAGTAGCTTTAGGAGAAGGCAAGCTCTTTGCGGTAAATAAACATGGATAAAGAGAAAGAGGAAATAGTTTTCAGGCTGGTGTCAATTTTGAAGTTCAGGCTTGAATTGACAGGATTTAATAAAATTTATTCTAAAAAAAAGTGGATTCAAAAGGGGATAGAGATACTTGAAAAAAGATTCCCTTCATTTATTGTATATCTCTCAAAGCAGGCAGCAATCAGCAATATAAACAATTACAAGATTGTGATCGAGTCAGAGAAGAATAAAAACGTATCCACTCTTAAAAAAGTTTTCATAGTGTGGGTTGAGAAAGAACTTGGTAAAAGACTTTTTTTTCTTATTATCGAAGGAATTATTCTCCCATTTACACCTGTTCTAGCACTTCTTCCCGGTCCCAATATTTTCTTCTATGTTCCCGCATTATTTTTTTTCTACCATTACAAATCCTTCAGGGGATTGAAAAAACTTGATTTTGATGAACTTGATCTTGAAATAAAATATAGATGAAAAAAAGGCGGCGACCGGATTTGAACCGATGATAGCGATTTTGCAGACCGCTGCCTTACCACTTGGCTACGCCGCCGGAAAATGGAGCGGGAAACGGGATTCGAACCCGCGACATCGACCTTGGCAAGGTCGTGCTCTACCACTGAGCCATTCCCGCTCTGGATATAGAAGAATAATTGAAATTTGAATTTTTGTCAATAGTGAATTTGGTTGAAAAAGATTGACAAAATGTCTGAATTTTGATATTAATAATCTTATAAATTGTTCCTCGGTGGCTCAACGGTAGAGCGGGTGACTGTTAATCACTAGGTTGCAGGTTCAAATCCTGCCCGAGGAGCCATTTCCCCATCATTTTTTTATTCATCGAAACAGCTCAACTATCTTTCAATTTTTTTAAAGCATTTTGAAATCGGGGATGACCCCGGATAGGATCCGGGTCGGAATCATTATCTATCCAACCACGGGACGCAAAACCAGATTCAATTGTTCTCTCAAAATAGTTAAGTGCGTTATCAACCTTTCCTAACTCTGAATAGATGCAAGCAGCATTATACAGAACTGCTGTTTCTTCAATGGCATAAATTGTTGTGATATTGGGATGGTTCAGTGAAGCTGCAGCTTTAGCTTCTATTTTGAATCTTTTTCGCTTATCTGAATTTCCGGAAATAGTCTGGAAGAGTTAGCGGGGAAAATATTTGGCCACGTAAACAACCATTCCGGTGACCGTGAGCAGTATGATGATATGACCCTGGTGATGCTCCAGAGAATAGGAGAATAATAATTATGATTGATCAGACAATTTCCCACCTTCCGGAATTTTCAGGCTGTGAAGAAACGATTACTAAAACTATGATATATCGTACGAAAGCTTGAAGTTAAAACTATTTTGTATAGCAGCATTCTTCAGTCTGGAGAGTTGATATAAATATCACTTCATCTTTTTTTATGCGAAATATATGTAAACTGAAATCACTACAATCGAGATAAGAAGACCCGCAATACCGGCATATTTCCAGGGAGTAATATCTACATCATGGGTATACTTTTGTTCAAACGCTTCTTTCTTCGGAAATATCTTACCTATGATAAGCATTATTATAATGTTTAAAACAAATAGAATTGCCATAATATGAAGATAATGAGGATAATTCGCTTCCCCTAAGATGTAAGGTTTCAGTATAAACTGACTGATGCTGTAAAGTATTACTCCTGATATTATCCCTACTTTTGCAGCAATCGCAGGTACATGTTTAGTGAAGTAGCCCACTACTATAATTGTAAGTATGGGGATACTATAACACCCGTTTACTTCCTGAAGATATGCAAAAAGTCCGTGGGATGCTTTCGCGATCATTGGTGCTACAAACATTGATGCAAGTGCAAGAAAAATACCAAATATTTTTCCCGCCTTCACCTGTTCTTTTTCCGTTGCATCTCTTTTTATATATCCCCGGTAAATATCGAGTCCGAAAAGAGTGACAGAACTATTAAGAGCAGAGTTGAAGGAGCTTAATATAGCGCCGAACAGAACGGCTGCGAAAAATCCCAGAAGGGATACGGGGAGTACTTTGCTCACCAGCATTGGATATGCCTGGTCTGCATTAGAAAGGCTTCCTTTAAATATATGAAATGAAATTATACCGGGAAGTACTACGATTAAGGGTCCCAGTATCTTTATGAATCCGGCCAATAGAAGCCCCTTCTGTCCCTCTTTTAAATTCTTTGCTCCAAGTGCACGCTGAATGATTGTCTGGTTAGTTCCCCAGTAGAATAACTGGACAAGCATCATTCCAGTGAAGATCGTGGAAAACGGGACTGAAGCCTTACTGTTACCAAGGATTTTGAATTTTTCGGGATTGGAGTTAAAAAGAGTATTGATACCCGAAATCAGATTCCCGTCTCCGATAAGAAGAAGACCGAAAAATGGGATTAAAAGCCCGCCGATGAGCAGCCCCGTAGCATTAAGTGTATCAGAAACAGCTACTGCCTTCAGGCCTCCGAAGATGGCATATATTGCCCCGATTATCCCAATTCCCCATACCATGATCCATAGAGCAGTTGTGTGGGATACATTTAACAGTTCAGGAACCTTAAACATAGTGACAAAAGCCAGAGCACCTGAATAGAGCACAATTGGCAGTAAAACAATCATATAACCGCTGAGAAAAAGTCCGGATGCAATGGTGCGTGTCCCTTTATCATAACGATTCTCCAGGAACTGGGGAATAGTGGAGAGTCCTCCTTTAAGGTAGCGGGGGAGTAATACAAGTGCAGTTACTACCATTGCCAGCGCTGCAAGGGTCTCCCACGCTGTTACAAGTATGCCTTCCCTGAAAGCAGCTCCGTTTAGTCCTACAATCTGTTCTGTAGAGAGATTAGTAAGGAGAAGGGAACCGGCGATCACTACACCTGTTAGGCTTCGTCCTCCCAAAAAGTATCCGTCTGCCGTATCTTCCCTGATTTTTCTTGTTCTGATATAAGAAATAAATGCGACAAGGGCTGTAAAAAAAATAAAAGTTGCAAATTGCATGTTTATTTTCTCCCGGGCTTTATATAGTAGGAGTATCTGTATTCTTTAACAGGAATCAAATACTCTTTATGTACCATTCTTCCCCATGAAGTATCTCCTCCAACTCCCATCTGAAGGTGATCTATATTCCAGGTGATAGTATCGCCTGTCTTTATTTCTGCTCCATGTCGTTTTGTGAGTGGAATCAACCCTGAAGCGGATTTTCTCTCTACTCCGGGAGCAAGGTCGAGTTCATTTTGTTGAAATGGCCACACGCTGCAGTTTAGCAGTTGATTATTCAGAGGGCGGACGGTAATCGTGAGATTATTTGAATGTAGTGTCATCCAGCGGACATCACATTTGTTTCCTGTTTCCTGGGGTCTTGGATATCTGTGAAACTGTTTGGTAATTTTTCCATGCCATATAGCAGACCGACCTGAGAGCTTCCTGTCGGAATAGGTTTCGTACGGCCCGCGCCCATACCAGGATACCATTGTAAATTTATTGCTTAATTCTAATGAGGTCCCGATTCGGGGTATTAACGGGAGATCTCTTTTCCCGGGTGAGAAGCGGTATGTCACTTTAAGACCACCTTCGGAAGTTAGAATGTAATCCAATTTCACGTTCCCTGCTGAAGCTGCTAATTTAAAGGAAACTGTGAAGTGAATTCCATTTTTCGTTACTTTGGGCGGAATTATAAGCTGGGAATTAGTTTTTTCTGAAGCCTGTTTCCATATCCTGGCCCATTGGTTCATCTTGTTACCAAGATCATTGTCAGTCGGTGCACGCCAGAAATTTGGATGAGGTCCCCTGACAAGTATCGGGATGTTTTCATAGGTCCATTTTAGGATATCTCCGGTATCTTTAGAAACAAGAATCCTGCTTCTTTCCGATTCAAGCGAATAGTTTCCGTTAATTTTTTTTATTGAAAAAGTTCCCGGTTTTTCAGTTTGTATAGACCGGGATCTAAAAATAGTCAGGTAAAACTGCTCAAAGGCAATCTCATGGCCGGATGGTGATAAATCTGTTTTACTTTTCCTGATGACCCTTAAATCCAGTATATACTCATTACTGATATTCATCACAGGTATGCGGATAGGGAAAACCCAATGTTTACGAGGCGAGATATTCTCAATTTCAATACTATTCATTTTAAGCACTTTTCCGTTCTTCAGGATTCTCCATTGGAGTTCAACTCCTGTCATCGCCAGAAAGAAGTTTTTATTGAACAGTCTGAGAATATTCTTTTCTCCATTCCATGAAAACTCCACCGGTTGATAAACATGCTTCACTTCATAAAGATGGGGATGAGGATTTCTGTATGGGTCCACCAGTCCGTTATTCAGAAAATTACCGTCAGTCGGTAAGTCGGGATGATAATCATGCCCATAAGCAAGGTAAAGACTTCCATCGGTATTCTTATATTCTAGTGCCTGGTCCACCCAGTCCCAGATGAACCCCCCCTGAAGTGAAGGATACCTGTCAATAATGTCCCAATAATCCTGGAGGTTTCCCACAGAGTTTCCCATAGCATGGCAATATTCGGTCATGATACAGGGTTTTTTTGGTTCCGATTGGCCATATTTTTCCAGATTTTCAGGACGAGGATACATGGGACAGTAGATATCAGTGTGATCTCTCATTTCAGCAGGCTCATATTGCACAGGCCGGGAAGGATCACTCTTTCTGATCCAATTGTAACAGTTTTCAAATATCTTACCGTCACCTGATTCATTTCCCATGGACCAGATAATTACCGATGGATGGTTCCTGTCTCTGGAGACCATCCTTTTTATACGATCAAGATGCGCAGGCTGCCATGAAATTTCATTACCGATCTGAGTTTTTTTACTGTTTGCCAAGGGGTGGCTTTCGATATTCGCCTCATCAACTACATAAAGTCCATATTTATCACACAGATCATACCAGAACGGATGGTTAGGGTAGTGGCTGGTGCGAACTGCATTGATATTATAAGACTTCATCATCCTGATATCCTTTTCCATAAGTTTCTTAGAAATAACATGACCTGTGTGAGGGTCTGTTTCATGACGGTTTACTCCCCGGATCACAATTGGTTTCCCGTTTACCAGCAGTTGCCCTTTTTTAATCTCTACTCTTCTAAAACCGATTAATTGCCTGATAAATTCATTTTTTGAAGAGTCTTTTTTAGATATCAAAGATACAACGAGAGTATAAAGACGTGGAATTTCCGCAGACCATGTTTGAATATCCGGAAGGATTTTATTGAAAATATAGACAGGTCTTTCTCCTGAAAGAGAGGATATATTTTTACTTTGTTTAAAAAATAACCTGTTTTTATCAATTAGTTTTACTTCCAGTGTAATTTTTTCCTTTTGGGTTAAACAATTCTTCAATTTGATATTTAGTTTGAGAATTCCGGTTTTATATGTTGAATCCAGTTCTGCATCGATTTGGATATCCCTGATTCCGGTCTTAGGGCGGGAATATATGTAGACCTCACGTTCGATACCACTGAGACGCAGCATGTCCTGACTCTCGATGTAACTGGCATCACTCCACCTGATCATCCGAACTTCAAGAATGTTTTCCCCCTGTCTTATCAGTTTGGATATGTTAAACTCCGCCGGGGTTTTGGAACCTTGTGAATAGCCGAGAAATTCTCCATTCATGTAAAGAGTCATTGCTGATTTTACACCGGCAAAATGAAGAATGTACTCATGACCGGGAAGTATATGTGGAAAACTGAAACGGTGACGATAGGTTCCAATCGGGTTGTAGTCGTGTGGAACTGCAGGCCATTTTGCATTGAAAGGGTACCTTTCGTCCAGATAGATAGGATAACCATATCCATTCACTTCCCAATTCCCGGGAACCGGAATAGTCTTCCATGATTTGTCATTAAACTCTTTTTTGTAGTAGCCTGAAAATGCGTTCTTTGGTGAACGGATCCACTTGAATTTCCATCTGCCGTTCAAAGAGAGATATCTTGAAGATAGTTCAGGATCCCCCTTTTTTGCAAGCGATTCGGATTCAAAGGCAAAATATGATGTATGAGGCTGAAGTTTGTTAATACCGAACACCATATGGTTTTCATATGGCTCCGTTTTTATTTCTTTACTTCCTTGCGAAAATGGTAATAAAAGCAAAATTAATAATGATACTGCTTTTCTCATGTTACACCTTCATATAGTCTTCATTGAAAACCTGATCCAGTCTGTTTAAAAATTCATCAGCGTGCTCTGTTGAAAAGATAACAGGAGGTTTGATTTTGATAACATTATTCTCTTTACCGTCGATGCTTGTTAATATCCCCAGCTCTTTCATCCGATTGGAAAGATAGGAAGTTTTTTTCGGAAGTGGATTCAAGTTTGAATCAGTCAACTCGAAGCCAAGGAAAAGTCCCCTGCCTCTTACATCACCAATCAGCGGATAGTTTGTCTGCAATTCCTTAAGTCCTTCCTTTAAATATCTCCCGGTTACCATGGCGTTAACCTGTAATTTTTCTTCTCTGACAACTTTCAACACTTCCAGACCAATTGAACAGGAGACAGGATTACCTCCAAAGGTATTGAAGAATTCCATTCCATTGTCAAATGCATCTGCCACTTCCCTGGTGCATACTACTGCGGCAAGTGGATGACCGTTGCCTATCGGTTTCCCTATAGTAACTATATCCGGCACTACGTTATGGAGTTGAAAACCCCAGAATGTTTCTCCTACACGGCCGCATCCTACCTGTACCTCGTCTGCAATACAAAGTCCACCGGAATTTCGAACAGACTTGTATACATTTTTCAGGTAATTATCCGGCAACTCTATCTGTCCACCGCAGGAAATAATACTTTCGCATATAAAAGCAGCCGGTTTTCGTCCAATAGACCGGAGATTTTTTATTTTTTCTTCGATATATTCAGAGTATTTGCTCCCGGTACTTTCTCCCCGGTGCAGTCCACGAAATCGGTCTGGGAGTGGAACAATCCGGGTATGTTCAGGAGCCCCCGAGCCCCCTTTGCCTTCAAATTTATATGAACTGATACCTATACAACTATTAGTATTTCCATGGTATCCTGCTTCTACAGCGATTATATCCATACTCCCTGTGGCAGTATATGCCATTCGGAGGGCAAGTTCGTTTGCTTCACTACCGGAATTTACTAAGTGGACAACAGATAGTTCCTTTGGAAAGGTGGAAAGAAGTTCCTTTGAAAATTCATTAATCGTTTCGTGAAGATAACGGGTATTAGTATTCAGCAGGGCCATCTGTTTTCTTCCAGCCTCAATAACACGGAAATTTTCATGACCCACATGAGCTACATTGTTAACGGTATCAAGGTATTTTCTCCCCTTATCGTCTATTAGGTAAATCCCGGATCCCCGGAGAATTTTCAGAGGTTTATTGTATGAGAGACTCAGGCTCCTTCCCAGGTGTTCCTTACGGAACCGGATGATCCCAGTCCAATTTGCAGATTCTGAAATACCGGGATAGAGTTCCCTGAAAAGAAGTGCCGGATCAGGTGAGATACTTTTCCAGGAATCCAATTCACATTGAAATGTCGCACCAGGGAAATCATGTTCAAAATTCAGCAAATCGAGAATGATCTGAAAATGCAGGTGAGGTGGCCATGAGCCGTTCTCGTTAATATTTCCAATATGTCCCAGGAGATCACCTTTTTGGATTTCATCCCCCTCCTTGTGAAGATCCAGTGTGGATTTTGACAAGTGACCGTAAAGAGTAAAGAATTTCAGATTAGCTTCGGGAATTATATGTTCAATGATCAGGGTCGGTCCGTAATCCTTTTCTCCATTATTGTTATGAACAGATGCAATTTTTCCTCCTATAGCGGCATGTACGGGAATGCCCTGTTCAGTCCATATATCTACTCCCAGGTGAGTGTTACGGTATTCTCGACCGTTATTCCCTTCCCGCTTATATGCAGGCGTGGAGTAAAAAGGGCGGATTTCCATGTATCCGCCTGCAATCCACTCTCCCGGATTTTTTTCACGGATCTTTGTCAGGCGAAAAGCTGTAAGATGATTGTCCAGGCATTCTTTCTCATGCCCCAGCCAGGAACTGCCGATACTCATATCAATGGAACGGACAGCAGTTTTTGTTTCGGACGGGAAAAGATCTGATAATGATACTCTCTTTGTGGAAGCCCAGCTTCTGAATCTGTCTTCTGAGGGATGTGGAGTGAAACCACAGGCTTCTCTAAAACGGTAATGAGCAAATGACGAAGAAATGTCTCCCCATTTTTTCAGTAAATCCAAAGCGGGTTTTTCACTGACAAGAAGGTACTCATTTTCAGGCTCTTCCAGACGGTTGATTGCGGATTTTGTGAGACTTATGATAAGCCTCATTGCTACAAGTGTATGCAGAAATTTAATCTCGTCTTCAAGTAATGGAAAACTGCGGTTATATCCTCGAACTACTTCTAAAGCTGCCCCAAGGGGATCGGATTTTCCCATCACAGAGTAGGTGATAGCAACAGCCAAATCATTAATAACCTGGGTATGAACCGAATCTCCGTAATCGATTATGGCTGTCACTTCAGGATTAATAAAATTGTCTGAAACTATAATATTGTTGTCATTAGCATCATTGTGTATCACTCCCTTTCTAAGACCGTTATATTTATCTGAAGCAGATCGGAATGTTTTAAGGAAACGGGAAGTTATTTCTCTTATATTCTCATCTAAAAGTTCAATGTGATCTTCAACCCATTCACACCGGGCAATGTCCCAGGGGATTTGACGACTGGCATGGGGATGGGTAAATCCTTTCAGAGAGGAAGTGAGCTTCCCGGCTAGTTTTCCCAGGCTGTAAAGAAGTGCCGAAGATTTCGGTAGTACTTCAGACCAGATTCTCCCTTCGATCCATGAAAATAGACGAACAAATCTCTCTATACCGTTTCTGTCAATGGTCAAACTTATAAATTTCCCGGAAATATCCGGTAATGATATCGGATATACGGAATCTGATACTTTTCTTTTTAGGTGGTCCAAAATGGCCTTTTGAAATTCAAGTGCATTGAGATCTGTACCGGGTCGTGCTATCTTCAAAACATAGCTTTTTTTATGGTTATTAATTCGGAAATTAAAATCTAACTCTCCCGGTAGACGAATAATCTCTCCTGTAATACCATAAAGTTTTTCTGCAATTGCAGCAGCTTCAACAAGGGAAATGTTTATGGATGAATATTGTGAGGGCTTATTTTCCATCAGTAATTAATAACATATAATGAGCCGCTGTCCAACTAAAATTTTTAGCATTCAATCCTTCTCCTGTAAGGGGATTGTAGTTCTCCCTAAGTGTTTTCCCGGGGGTCAGAATTCCTTTCGGGTTTCGGATTAGTTTTTTTAAAAGCATATTTGCCTCATTTTTGAATCCGTATCTCTTTAATCCGGCAATGCAGAATCCTGCCTGATCCAGCCATACCGGACCTCTCCAATACCCTTTTTTTGGTAAAAATCCAGGATGATCTTTAGCAAGTGTCGGCAGGGGAACGAAAAGATTGAACTGATGAGTATCTGTAATACGATTCAATATTGATTTTGCCTGTTTAGGAGTTGCAACACCAGTCCATAGAGGAATCCATCCCTCACATCCAAATACCCGTATAAAATAGTTCCCGTCAATTGAAGTATCGAAAAACCAGCCCTTATCGGGGTCATAAAACTGATCTCTGATTGATGTTCCCAAACGTTCAGATTCTTTTTTAAAAAGTCTTTCATCGAATTTTTTTCCCAATACTCCGGCTATATGTGATAAGTATACTTTTTCGGCAAATAAATATGAATTCAGATCAATACTCTCCTGATCCAGGGACCAGGCATTCTCTGAATTCTTCAATAATCTGCTGTTATCAAAACGAACACCATTATCCATGCCGCTTTCCCATTTTGCCGCGGTTAGGGTTCCGTCACTTGAGCCGTATTCACATATACCATCCCTGTCATGATCACGGAACTTGTACCACCAGCGGTGCTGAAGAATTATTTTCGGATATAATTCCTTTAAAAAGCCAATGTCGCCGGTTTTTTTAAAGATTTTCCATGTTACCCAAGCGGAGAGCGGTGGTTTAGTATTTCTATAGTTATTGGTTTCGATAGTTTGGTCTCTGTACACACAGTCTGCTATCATCCCGCTTGAGGTCTGGAAATCATACATAGCTCTGATCTGATCTTTTGCGAGCTCAGGGTCGTACAAAGCAAGTGCGGAAGCATGTTTCCAACTGTCCCATGCCCAAAAACCGTGGAACCATTTATAATGGTAACTGGGAAACAAGCCCCTATGTTTCAGTCCTCCGGCAGGAGCTCTTTGATTGTTTTGAAGGGTCATCATTGATTTTGCAATCAACAGTTTCCCCTCCTTATTATTCCAGGATGGCAACAACTTTGCAAAAAGTCCCACTAATGCAGAGTATTTTTCCTGTATCCGTCTTAAAAGCACTGGCGATGGATCCCGGAGGATATTTCTTAAAAGGGCCTTTTCTTTTGAGATTTGATATCTCGGAAAGATAAAGGTGTGAGAAATAGCAATTTTCTTGATTTTTCCAGGAGATAGTCTAAAAGGGGCAATACTGATTTTGTAGCTTTTTTTGTCAAGTTTTATAGCAATATTCTTATCCACGACAGAAAATATATATCCATGTGCGGGGGTTTTTTTTGAATCAATACTGATCCCCGTTTTTTCTTTTTTCATTGTAATTCCGGGAAGAAAGATTTTTCCTGTCCATTCTGCTCTAAGATTGATTTCTTTATTTCCTGAATTAAAAATAGAAGTTGTAATAACAGCTGAGGAGGGGGAGATGAAGAAGAGTCGCTGGATCACCCTGAGTGTTTTTCCAATGTAAATCACTTCCAGATGACTGAGGTAGGATCGAAATTCAGCAGAGAAATGTGAAAGATCTATATATTCACCATTCTCAACATTGGTAAATACAATTCTACTGAGGGATTTACTTATCCATACACCATTATCCCTGATCATCAGAAACGGACCGGTGAATCCGCCATAAAATTTTGAATTTCCGGGAAATGAGTAGGAGAACCACGCACCCTTGTCTGAAAAAGAAATCGGATCCCTGTCACTATAATTTGTTGGTGTGCCTGTGAAATCAAGGGTATTCACAGGAAAATCGGAGGGAATTGAAAGTTCATCACTACCTGAGAAGCCGGAATTATTTATAGCCAAGTTAAATATCACAATTATCAGAAATATGTAACGGGTCATCTGAATTTAGGTATTATATTTCCCCTCAGGTCAACCGGAGAGTTAAATCTGCTTCCTGAAGCATACTTTTTACAGGCAAACCATAGGGGCATGAAGATTCACATGGTGCAGAACAATTATCACATATATCGGGTTTATTTGTTTTAAGTCCCGAATATTTTTCCATTGCATATTTTTCAGAACCACCTGTCTCAAAATAGTGGTTATACCTCATTACAGTATTAACCGGTACATCTTTGGGACATGAAGATTCACATATGCCGCAAGCATGCCTGCAGTAGAAAGCAGCGGGTCCTCTTGCATAATTATTAAGAACTTCAATATTATTTTTACTCAATAAATTTCCGGACAGCTTCAAAATATTTTCAACATCATTAAAACTTCTGAATGCAAAATTCAATACATCGACACCTTTGTTGCTGAGAATAAATTTAAGTCCCGCATCTCTTATTTCATTACTGCTCTTTAAATTGTTTTTTTTGATAAAACTTTCAGCGTCTCTGGCTGTTTTCTCGAGTTCACTATAATATGCGGACATTCTCGGACTAATTTTTCGACCCTCTTTTTTCATTTTATCGATTCTCTCTTTTGTCTCATAAAATCTTCCGACAGGATTTGATTTCATTACAGTTACGGCAATATTCTTCTTTTTACACTCGGTGATTATCTTTTCTCCGGGATCTGTTTTCAAGAAATTGTAGACGAGAAGAATCAGATCAAATCTACCGTCATCAACCGCAGAAAGTAATATTTTCTGCATCATATCTTCGGTACTTCCGAATCTTGCACCATGATTGGAAGCACCTATAAACCTTAACTTCCCCTCACTTTTTAATTTTATTGTTGCTTTGTGAAAATTTACATTTTTCAAAGTCTTAACATTAGGTGCTCCATGGAGAAGAAGGCAGTCAACATAATCTGTATCAAGACGCTTAAGAGATCCGTAAAACCTTTTCAGTATTTCCTCTTTACCGGAATTTTCATTAAGATGAAGTTTTGTCGTAATAAAGAGGGAATTTCTTTTCCTTCCCTTTATTGCTTTTCCTATATTTCTTTCAGACCTTCCTCTACCGTACGACTCGGCTGTATCGATATAATTCACTCCTGCATCAAGAAGTGCAGATAAAACCGGTACCTCGTGAGCCCGTGAAGAACCTATTCCTATTTCTGAAGCCATAAATCCGGTGCGCCCCAACATTCTTTTGTTTTTAATCAATATTGAATCATTACTATTTTCATCTTCACTATTTGAAGACTTTGCTTCACTATTAATTGATAATAACGCAGTTCCCAAAGCAGCATTTTTAATAAAATTTCTTCTGTTTAGTTCACTTTTAGTATTTTTCATATTTTCTCCCGGAAAAGTATAACTAATGTAAAAAAAAATTTGAACTCCCGGGGAAAATAAAAATATAAAGGTATTATTTTTATTATTGAAAAAAATATTTTTATTGTGTATATGTATGATAACTATGATAAGAGCTTTGGGAGATGTAATAAAAGATTTACTAAAGATCAAAAACGGAACTTTTGCAATTGGAAATGATCATTCGGTGGGGGAAATGAAAGTCAGTGGCGATGAAAAATTCAAAGTTGAAAATGGAGTAGTGCATATTACTTCAATGAAATGGACTATTCACCTTGATTTATCCGGAGTAAATGAAGGAAAGTTTATCAAACAGAAGGAACCAAGCGGCACTATTCCTTATATATTGTATCTTTCACTAAGAGATAAAGAGGATTACTCGATTATCTCCTTCTTTTTTCCTAATCCCTGGCTGGATAGTAAAGGCAATGTAGTTGAATTTGACAAGAAAAAATTCAATATATTTGAAAACACCAGAGAAAAATACTTCAACCAAAAATCATTCCTCTACGAAGAAAAAGAATAATAAAAATCCAATCTAATTTTATAAGATTTAAGATGTGATAATATTATTTAATTCACTTGAAATATTTGTATTTTTTTTTGAAAGCGGAATAATAAATGATAATGTTTTCTTATTAAGTTATAATTTTTACATATTTATTATATCATATAAATAGGGTGACTTTAATTTCCTAAAATGTATACAAAACTATTGTACAGGATTTAGAATAATCAGGATAAAAAGAAATTTCATATCATGAATGAACAACGTGTGGTTATCACAGGAATGGGTGCTGTTACACCTATAGGTATTGGTGTAAAAGAGTTTTATGAAGGATTATCTGCCGGGCAAAACGGAATTAATAGAGTAACTCATTTTGACGTGACAGATTTTCGTTCTAAACTTGCAGCTGAAGTTAAAAATTTTCAAGCTGAAGAATGGATCGACAAAAAAAAAGCCAGGCGTATGGATCGATTTACTCAATTTAGTATGGCTGCGTCGTCAATGGCAATTAAAGATGCCGGACTTGAATCTTTATCTTTTGATAAAAACAGGGCAGGTGTAATTATTGGTTCAGGTATCGGTGGTTCGCATACAATAGAAGATGGGTATGCCATGTTAAAAGAGAATGGACCTAAAAGTTTAAATCCTTTTTTTGTATCCAAACTTCTGATCAATATGGCAGCGTGTATGGTCTCAATTAAATTTGGATTAAAAGGGCCTCTTTCCGCTCTCTCTGTAGCCTGTTCTACTGGTTCCAATGCTATTGGTGATGCTTTTCGAATTCTTCAGAGAGGAGATGCCGACATAATGCTGGCGGGGAGTTCCGAAGCGTGTATAACCCCATTACCTTATGGGGGATTTTGTGCTTCTCGTGCCATGACTCCAAATGATTGTATAAAAAATGCCTGTAGACCCTTTGATAAAAATCGAGATGGTTTTGTTATGGGGGAAGGAGCGGGGATAATTGTTCTGGAAAATCTGAATCATGCTTTAAAACGGGGAGTAAGAATTTATGCTGAAATCGCCGGATATGGTAACACATCAGATGCCTATCATTTTACAGCACCTGAACCCGGGAGTAATGGCATGATACGTGTTATGCAGGCAGCTCTTAAAGATGCTGATATGGAGAAAGAAAGAGTCGGATATATAAATGCACATGGAACATCCACTGTTTTAAATGATAAATGTGAAAGTGCTGCGATAAAAAAAGTATTTGGAGAGTATTCTAATGCATTGAAAGTCAGTTCAATTAAATCAATGATAGGCCATCTTCTTGCAGCCGCAGGATCCGTTGAGCTGGTATCAACTGTAATGAGTGTATTTACAGGAATGATCCCTCCTACAATAAACTATAAAGAACCTGATGATGATTGCACTCTTGACTATGTAACCAATGGCGCAGAATCGATTGATTTAAATGCGGCAATGAGTAATTCTTTTGGATTCGGGGGAGGCAATGCATGCATTGTAATTAAAAAATATGGAGAAATAAATGAAAATTCCTAAACTTCAGATCGGAACTTTAACTTCAAAAATACCTATTGTTCAAGGTGGGATGGGAGTAAGAGTTTCTCTTGCTTCGCTGGCTTCGGCAGTGGCAAACCAGGGCGGAATCGGTACAATCTCAAGTGTTGGGTTAGGCGATATCAACAGTTTATCGGATGAATATGAAAGAACATCCAGGGAAGCATTAGAAAAGGAGATACGTAAAGCCAGAAGCATGACAGATGGGAATTTAGCAGTAAACATTATGGGTGCTTTAAGCAACTCAAGCGATCTTATCAAAACTTCGGTACGGGAAGGAATTAAAATGATCGTTTTTGGGGCCGGACTGCCTACAAATCTTCCGGCTTTAGTTGAAGATCCTGATGTAAACCTGGTCCCCATTGTCAGTTCTGCAAGGGTTGCCAATTTTATCCTGAGAATCTGGGACAGCCGAAGCAACAGAACTGCCGACGGGCTGATTCTTGAAGGACCACTGGCTGGAGGTCATCTGGGATTTTCGGAAGAACAGCTTGAACATCCCGGGGACTATTCCATTGAAAAGATTCTGCCTGAAATCCTGGAAGTTATCAAACCCTATGAAGATAAATATAGTAAGAAAATTCCAATTATCGCCGGTGGGGGAATCTATGATGGAAAAGATATTTCAAGATTGCTTTCCATGGGTGCTTCAGGTGTCCAGATGGGAACACGATTTGTCTGCACTGAAGAATGCGATGTTTCTCCTCAATTCAAACAAGCCTATCTTGATGCCAAAAAGGAGGACATTGTTATTATTAAAAGTCCTGTTGGGATGCCCGGCCGTGCGATAAATAATCGTTTCTTAAAAAACCTTGAATTCAAGGGAAAACTTAAAATAAATTGCAGTTATAGATGCCTCACAACATGCAAGATTAAAACTGCCAAGTATTGCATTGCAAAGGCTCTTCTTAACTCTTATTTCGGTGATGTGAAAAACGGTCTTATCTTTTGTGGGCAGAATGCCTGGCGTGTTGATAAAATTATTACAGTTAAAGAACTAATCGGTGAATTGCTGAGAGATCTTAAAGAAGCTTAAAAAATTTATTTTTTGATACAAATACTTCTTTTACGATTCTCGATAATAATTGCAATGAGATCAGATTGAAGTGTGGTTTTTAATGTTGAAGCAAGATTTTTATAACAATATCCTGAAGAACTTCCGGCATGTAGAAAGAGTGAAAAATATTTCAGATCTTTGATCTGACTGATTCTACTTTTTTTTCCATTGAAGCATCTTTATCACGCCTGTCGTCAATTGAAATCCTTGTAGATACTCTTTTTGCTCCTGATAAAAAGGGAGCTTCATGCATTTCGGTTACGGCTTTCAATATGAGCTGAAGATCTCCTTCAAGTATCGTTGACATTGGTGAGAGCAGGCTTTTTATTTCCGGATATTTTAAAAGCACTTTTTCTGTTTCGGCCACGTATTCACTCAAAGATGTTGATGATGTGCCCAATGGCACAACTGTTATCTCGGCGATAATTTTACCCATTTTTTCTCCTTTAAATAATACTTGTTAAAACTATAGTTTTCTGTCTTCAAGAATTTTTAGAAAAACTTCAATGAGTTTAATAGTGTGCTTTTTAATCCTGAGAAGATCTCTGGTGAAACCGTAAAATAGTATACTTAATCTGGTTTTGGATGATTCATCTCCAATTCTCTTTACCTGATTTCGATTATATTTTTCAATTATTTTTTCTATATGATATTTATCGGAAGCAACTTTTTTTAGAAGTTTCAAATCTTTTTTTTGAATTGCGGTTCTGGAATCGTCAAGAAGTTTAAAAAGTGATTTTTTGATATCATTCAGTTCTTCAATTTGTACCTTTAATAATCCCTTGTGATTATTTTCTATATGCAGATATCCCCGGATTATCAGGTCATTTTGGCATTCTGCTATTCCCTGAAGAGAATTTATGGCAAGAGTGAAGTTTTCCGAATATTCTTTACTCTCTTTCTGAAGTATTCTCAGGGTTTTGAATATATTTGCAGCAATTATATTTGCGGCAAAATTATTCTTTTTTGCATCCTTTTTTGCCTTCCGCAAAAGTCCCCTGTCTCTTTTGATCAAGCCCCGGAACCCCGTAGTCAGTACATTTAAGACTTTGTCAAGAAAGACACCTGCATGTTCAAGAGTTTCATCCGAAGCATACTCAGCATCTTTTACCTTTTTTAAATTATATATCTCAATCTCTTTCGATTCTGATTCTCTTCTCTTGTGTATCGAGTGATTCCGGTAGATCATTCCAATGCTGAATACAAGGAGGAATATAAAACCATATACTTCGAGTTTGAAAAGTATGAATGCATAAAATGCTGAAACCGAAAAAGCAACAAGAGCGGTTACAAACCATCCTCCAATTACGGTAAATACTCCTGCAACCCTGTATACTGCACTGTCCAGGCCCCAGGCCCTGTCTGAAAATGATGTACCCATTGCAACCATGAAAGTGACATACGTTGTTGACAGGGGGAGTTTCAGAGATGTTGCAATTGAGATCAAAACGCTTGCAACCATTAGATTTACCGATGCTCTAATCAGATCAAATGAAGGTTTTTCATTTCCCTGATTTTCGATTGACATTTCAACATTCCTGAATCTTTTGTTTAGTATATTACGTACACTTCCAGGAATGAATTTAGAAATTCCATCTGAAAAATTTGTAAAAATCCTGACTAATGATCTCGAAAGAGGTGAAGATCCGAATCTTTCAAATCCTTCATCCTGCCTCGCAAGATTTATCTCCGTCTTCGTTACATTGCGTGCTTTTTTTGAAAACCATAAAGTGAATGCCATTATAATTCCTGCGAGAAGAAGAAGAATTGTATGTGTCGGAGTTTTACTCTGAAGGCCGGTCATGAATTCAGTGGTGGGAGATGAGCTCTGTATAGCAAGATTATAGGAACTTAAACCTGCAAGCGGTACGCCGATAAAATTGACCAGATCATTAGCGGCAAATGCCATTGCGAGTGCAAACGTTCCGATAAGAACAATGATTTTTAATACATCTATTTTTGAAACGATAAGCAGTGCCTGAAGTAACACAGAAAAAAAGATGAAACAGATAAGGCTTACTGTAAAAGTGTGGGTTTTTATCCAACCAAGTGTTTCCGGTGTTATAAATGCAGCTCCTTTTGCTCCCTTGATCAAAATAAAGTAGGTAATCGAGGTCAGTGCCAGTCCTCCCCATAATGCACCGTAACGTTTCATCCGGGACTTGAAATCAAATGTAAATAACAGTCTTGAAAAGTATTGGATTATCGCTCCGGTGAAAAACGCTATAATAACAGAAAGAAGTATTCCGAGTATAATAGTCAGTGCTTTGCTGGAATTTATATATTTAACGAGATTATTATATGACTCTCCGGCCTTGGCAATCTTTAATGTGGAAATTGCAACTGCAGCTCCTAAAAGTTCAAATACAATTGAGACAGTAGTAGATGTCGGCAGCGCGAAGGCATTAAATGTATCTAAAAGCAGAATATCAGTAAGCATGACTGCCAGAAAAACTGTGACCAGCTCGGGCATAGTAAAATATTTAGGATGAAAAATACCTTTACGCGCTACTTCCATCATCCCGCTTGAAAAAACAACTCCGGCAATCAGGCCGAGACTTGCAATTATAAGAATTTTCTTTCTTGAAGCGGCAAGCGACCCGAAGGATGAATTTAAAAAATTGACCGCATCATTGCTGACACCTACTATTAAATCGGCTACAGCAAGTCCACCAAGAAAAATTATTGTTAAAAAATATATATCCATCTTTACTCCTGAAATATTTTCTATTTTAATGAATTAAATTTTTTAGGCCGAAAATTAATTTTATTCAGAATATCATATCATGTCAAGAGAATTTTTATTTCCGATTAACTCGTTTCCAAATACCGATTGATAAATATAGCAGATTCCTAAATCTTGACAAAGCCGAAAAATTTTCATATAAATAATCTTAATTCGGAGGAATAATGAAGAGTATAAAAAGTGAAGATTTACGAAATATTGCAGTAGCAGGACATGGTCAATCCGGGAAAACCAGCCTCGTCTCCGCATTTCTTTTTAACACGAAAATGGTTAACAGGCTTGGAAAAGTCGATCAGGGGAATACCGTAACTGATTATGAGGAAGAAGAGATAGAAAAAAAGATTTCTATTCAGGCCTCCGTAGCATATGCAATATCCGGAAAAAACAAAGTTAATATAATCGATACGCCCGGATATGCTAATTTTATATGGGAAGCGAGAGTTGCTTTGAGAGCCGCTGAAACTGCATTGATTGTTGTAAATGGAACAGAGGGTGTTGAAGTTCAAACGGAAAAGGTTTTTGAGGCTTCCGCTGATTTAAATCGTGCAGATATTTTTGTCATAAATAAAATGAAGAAAGATCTTTCAGATTTTGACAGTTCACTTAATTCTCTTACGGAAACATTTGGAAAAAATGTTATTGCAGTTCAGTATCCTGTTGGAAAAGGTGAAAATTTTCATGGAATAATTGACCTGATTGAGATGAAATCTTATATATATAAAAATGATGAAACCGGTGTTCCTGAAGAGGGAGAAATTCCTGAAGATTTGAAATCACAAATCGGGAAAAAGAGAGAAGAATTGATAGAGAAGATAGCCGAAAATGATGAAGAATTGATGGAAAAATATTTTGAAGCCGGTGATTTGACTCCTGAAGAGATCAGGAAGGGATTGAAAACGGCAATATTGAACAGAGAGTTATTCCCGGTTCTGCTTGCAGATGCACAGTCGAATACCGGTGTAGACAGAGTTCTTGATTTTATTATTAAATATACCCCGTCTCCGGTTGATTCCGGTGAAGTCAAGTATAGCGATGGATCAGTAAAACCGGATGAATCAGCTCCTTTTTCCGGATTTGTATTCAAAACGATATCAGACCCTTTTACAGGAAAAATATCTATAGTGAGAACAATGTCAGGAATGTTTAATCCTGATTCTTCTTACTATAATACAAATAAAGGAAGTGATGAAAGAGTAGGTTCTCTATTTTATCTTCAAGGGAAAACCCAGGAAAGTGCAGAATCTGTTTATCCCGGAGACATAGTGGCAATAGCCAAATTAAAAGAGACTCAAACCGGAGATACGCTTACAATAAAAGGACAGAAAGTAAAGTTTGATGAAATTAAATATCCTATACCTTCAATATCATTTGCTATTGAGCCTAAATCGAGAGCGGATGAAGGGAAGATATCCACTGCATTTCATCGTATAACAGAGGAAGACCCGACTGTAAAAACTCACAGAGATATTCAGACAAAAGAGCTTGTTATTTCAGGAAACGGACAGCTTCATGTTGAATTGGTTGTAAATAAACTTCATAAAAAATATGGTGTTGAAGTAGAGATGAAACCACCAAAAATTCCTTATTTGGAAACAATAAAGGGAAAAGCCGATATCAATCACAAATATAAGAAACAGAGTGGTGGCAGGGGGCAATACGGACATGTTGTTATAAAAATAGAGCCGCTGCCCAGAGGAAAAGATTTTGAATTTGTTGATTCAATATTCGGGGGATCAATTCCAAAAAACTATATCCCTGCAGTTGAAAAAGGAATCAGAGAGTCTAAGGATAAAGGAGTTCTTGCAGGATATCCCGTAGTTGATTTCAAAATCGATCTTTACGATGGAAGTTATCATGATGTCGATTCTTCTGATATGGCATTTAAGATTGCAGCTTCCAAAGCCTTTAAAGAGGGAATTAAACAGGCAAAACCGACAATTCTTGAACCAATAATGGATGTTGAAGTGGTGATACCGGAAGAATTTATGGGAGACATAAATGGAAATTTGAGCGGTAGAAGAGGCAGGATTCAGGGAATGGAGTCAAAGGGAAAAAATCATGTTGTAAAGGCTCAGGTTCCGATGGTTGAAATGCTTGATTTTGAACCAAACCTGACATCAATAACCGGTGGGAGAGGAAGTTATTTTATGGAACTCTCACATTATGAAGAGGTCCCTGTCCAATTGCAGAAAAAAATAATTGCAAAAGCAGTGGAAGAGGGAAGAGTCAGGGAAGAAGAGGAATAATTATCATTTATACAGTTGATACAAAATACCTGTCAAGAGATAAATATGCAGCATGTTATATCCTTGAATCGGAAGGGGAATCAGCAATAATTGAGACGAATACAAATTCAGCAGTCTCCCGAATAATTGAAACTTTAGAAAAAAACAATATAAAGAAATCGGATGTTAAGTATGTGATTTTAACTCATATTCACCTCGATCATGCAGGTGGGGCAGGCAGATTGATGGAGATTCTCCCCGATGCCAAACTGGTAGTTCACCCGAGAGGTGCAAGGCATATGGTTTCACCGGGGAAATTGGTTGAAAGTGTAAAGCATGTTTATGGTGAGGAAAAGTTCAATTCAATGTATGGAAAGATTATTCCGGTAGCTCAGGATAGAATTCTTGAAGCTGAAGACGGAATAAAAATATCTATTGGTTCAAAAATGATTCGCTTCTATAATGCCCCGGGTCATGCGAAGCATCATATAATTGCCCATGATGTAAAAGAAGGAATTGTTTTTTCCGGAGATTCTTTTGGGATTGGATATCCTCTGCTCAGAAACAAAGCAGGGATGCTCATTTTCCCTTCAACTTCTCCCGTACAATTTGATCCCGAAAGTGCTGTGACTACATACCGGATGATTTCTAATCTCAATCCAAAAAGAGTTTATTTAACACATTTTGGTTTTATTGAGGATGTCAAAGGGACTGCTAAATTTTTGGAAGATATAATCAGTTTTTCTGTTGAAACAGGAAACAGGTATTATGACAGCGGTGCAAGAGGAGAGATGCTTGAGAAGGCAATTTATAATGACCTGTGGTCTTTTTATGATAATTTATATGTAAAATTCAGCGGCAGAAAATTAAATAAATTGGAGAAAGAAATGCTTTTTCTTGATGTTGACCTTAATTCCAAAGGCGTGGCCTATTACCTGGAACAATCCGCAGGAAAATGAATTCTCCCATAGTCAGAATCGAATCATTATACAAGAGTTTCAAACAACCTGATGATTCTTATCTAAAGGTCATAAAAGGCATAAATCTTTCAATAAATAAGGGCGATATATATTTTATTACCGGAGCTTCAGGCTCAGGAAAAAGCACACTTCTGCATTTAATCGGAAGTTTTGATAAGCCTGATAGTGGAAAAATACTTTACAATGGAGAAGATCTATCGGAATTCAAAAAGAAGAGAATTACAAAGTACCGCAACAGTGATATCGGATTTGTATATCAGTTTCACTATTTGATGCCTGAATTAACAGTCCTTGAAAATGTTGAGTTTCCTATGTTGATCAAAAACTTCAATAAAATTGCTGCCGAAAAGAAGGCATCAGTTTTATTGAAGAAGGTGGGCCTTGGGACAAAACTAAAGAATATGCCCTATGATCTTTCCGGCGGTGAAAGACAGAGGGCGGCAATTGCAAGAAGTCTGGTCAATTCACCCAAACTTCTTTTAGCAGATGAACCGACCGGAAATCTTGATTCGAAAACGGGAGAAATCGTGTTTAACCTGTTTTTAGAGCTGATCAGGGAAGAAGGTTTATCGGCAATAATTGCAACCCACAACGAAAATTTGATAAAAAAATCTCCTAACAGACTCAATTTGGTTTAATTTTTTTTTTAATCAAAAAAAAGAGCTTCCCCTTCGATTTGAGGTGGCCTGCGATTAGTTCATTAATTTTCCCGTGACCGCAAAAAATATCAGCTCGTGAAGGAGTTTTAATTGCTCCTCCCGTATCCTGATTGAAAATAAATGAATTAAAAGGACGAAAACCGGTCATTTTACCTTCATCATTAAATAGAGGCAGTTCCGTACTGATATAGCATATTGAACCGGGAGGAAATAATTTATTATCGGTTGCAATTGATCGAAAAGGAGTAACGGGAACTCCAAGTGAACCCACCGGGCCTTCTGTGACCTTTCTGAAAAATACAAATGAAGGATTATAATTAAATATTTCATCTGTTAATTCCGGATTTTCCCTTAAATATCTCTCAATCAACTGCATAGAAAGATCTTTATAAGAACATACTCCTTTCTCTACCAGATAGCGTCCAATTGCCCTGTAGGGATGGCCGTTGCTTCCGGCATAGTTGACCCGCTGTAAAGTTCCATCCGGAAAAGTTATAATTCCCGAACCCTGAATATGAAGGAAGAAGAGGGATACACGATCTTTTACCCAGGCAAGTTCGAGATCTTTCCCGTCAAGCATCCCTAAAGTGTCTATTTCCCTCCTGTTAAAATATGGGACGATATATTTATTCTGTTTTAACCGTCCTGTCATTCTTGAAGGAAGCATGGGAAATTTTTTTAATACGGAAAATTCCTTCAATTCGACATAGACCAGATCATCGGGGATGGAATAGAGAGGATATTTGAATAATTTGGTTCTTACCGTTGAGCCTTCCAGCTCC
>CAZNLS010000012.1:0-35563 GCA_964573895.1 uncultured Clostridia bacterium | reverse complement strand
ATAAGAAAAAGAGAGGGAACAGAAAATGAGAAAATTAAGAATTCCGGTTTTGCTGATGATATTTTTCACATTTATTAATACAGCTTGCAGGGGCGACAGGTTTTCTCTGGTATATATCCCGGTGCCTACAGTAAAAGCAGTTGATTTTGCAGGTTATCAGGACATCTTTTATTCAGGGATCATGATAAAAGGTATCCCCGAAAACATTCAAAGTAAAAAGATTACAAACAACTTCTTTGTGAATGAATTCTCAAAAGTTGTGAAAAAAAGAGTATCAGGACCGGTAAGTATCGATCCGAAAGCTGAAAAAAGAAATAAAAGCCTTCTTATCAGCGGAGATATTGTTGTCAATATAAAAAAAAGGAGTATTATCGGCTCAAAGAAAAAAGACGGTAAGAAAATCAGGATCTTTAAAAAGGTTGAAAACTGGGAATTAGAAATGAGTTTAACTTTCCAGGATATAGGTACCGGCAAAATTCTGTTCACAAAAAAGATGAAGAGTATTCTAAATTCTGCAGATCCTAAAAGGCCCGATTATAATTTCAGGTTTCTTTTCAGAAGAGTGACTGAAAGGTTCATCCGAAGAGTGATGAGACTAGGCAAGATAGAGTCAAGATATTTACTCAAATAACAGGAAGAAAAATGAAAAAAAATAGATTTGGAAAATTAATATTAATAGTTTTTTTATCACTGGCGGGAATAACTTCCCTTGCATATTCCCAGTACAGTTATTATTACGGCAGGAGTAAAGTAATTAAGTCTAATTTCAAATGGAAATTTGTGGAAACTCCTAACTTCACAATATACCACTATACCGACAGGATGGATATTATAAAAAAAATAGCCGTTACCGCAGAAAATGCTTATGACAGAATTTCCAAGTTCCTCAATGTAGATGTCACGAAAAGAATCCCGATTATCTTCTATAATACACATGTTGACTTTGAACAAACCAATATATTCCCCGGATTTCTCCCGTTAGGAGTAGAAGCATTTGCAGAACCTTTGAATCACAGGATGGTCATTCACGGAGACAGCTCTTTTGAGGATATGTCAAGAACTCTCATCCATGAACTGGGCCATATTTTTGAATATGAAATCATTTATAAAAAGAGTTCAAAAAGTGTTTTAAATTTTAGCAGACCGCCTTTATGGGTTATGGAAGGATTTGCCGAGTATGTAACAAACGACTGGCGGTCTTTTAATCTCCTCACTGTCAGGGATGCGGCATTGTCTGATATTTTTCCCGAATTGAGACGAAGCGGTCAACTCATCATGAAGAACGGAACAAACAGGTCACCTTATGATTTCGGGCATATGGTGTTTGACTTCATTGAACATAAATTTGGGAAAAGAGGTGTCAGGAATCTGCTTTTTACTTTCAGGGGAAGCATGATAGGCCGAAAACGGAATATTTTCAGAAATTTCGGAATGACTGCAAACGAGTTCAATTTTGAGCTTCGGAAATATGTGAAAAACAAGTTTAAGGATTTTGTTACAAAAGAGAGTCCGGAAGATTACAGTTATAAGATAGGCCCGGTCACACCGTTTGTCTACTCCTTTTCACATCAGCCGTCCCCATCAGGTGAACTGATAGCTATTGCAACTGCAAATATGAAGAGCAGAAAACTGGATATAATCCTTATTTCAGCTAAAACCGGAAGAAAAGTGAAGAACATTACTCCCGGCTTTACTTCGAAATATGACGGAATATCAGTCGTTTATAATCCGGAGGGCGGCTCAACTCTTGCATGGGACACAAAAGGAGATAATATAGCGGTATTTGCCAGAAAAGAGTATACGCATTATCTTGTACTTTATGATGTTCTGAAAAGTAAAATCAGAAAAAGAATCAAGTTAAAAGGAATCCAGGAGCCCTCATCTCCCGCATTTAATCCGGACGGAAATATAGTATATTTTACAGGTGTCTCTGGTTCAAAATCTTTTATATATTCTCACAATTTGAAGAGCGGGAAAACTGAAAAACTTACTTCCGGAAAATTATATATAAGATCGATAGCAATTTCAAAAGATGGACATCAGATCGCTTTTTCGGCACAGGTCGGAAAATACTATCAGCTCTTTCTCGGGGACCTTGCCAATCCTGAGAAAGCATTGCCTTTAACAAGAGGGCAATTTAACAATATTACTCCATCTTTTTCATCGAATTCAGAAAAAATTTACTACAGTTCTGATGAGTTCGGTTCATACAATGTATATTCTCTGGATCTAAAAAATAAATTGAGATATCGATATACAGATGTAAAAACCGGAAACTTCTATCCGGTTGAACTTCCGGGTAAAAAGGAAGAAATATTAATTTCATCTTTTTACAAAGGAACTTTTACTCTGTATAAAAAAGATCTCTCTCTTTTTATCTCTAAGAAAAAAGATGAATTCCCATTTAGAGGATTTGAGCCGGCAGCAAAAGAAAAAATTGAACTTTCACAATCAGTAAAAGAAAAATACAAAAAAACCGATAAGTCACAGGAAAAATTCTCTTTTATTGATGGAAAGGTTTTTGCAAACAGTAGTTTTAACAAAGACCTGGAAGAGAAGATCAATTTCAACCTGACCAACAGGAAAAAATACAAGCCCTTTAAAAATCTCTTTATTCCTGAATTACCACCGGTCACTGCAGGTTTCGGATCAGACGGCTCAATATTCGGATTCTCATATCTCCAATTAACCGATTTAATGGGAGATTACAATTTTTCACTTTACGCAGCCTCATTTTACGGATACAGGTCATATAGCATTACTTATGTTAACCGGAAGAGAAGACTCCAGTTCTTCTCACAGCTCTATTATATGAGCCAGGCATATTTCACCCCTGGTATCTATGTCGATTCTTTAAGTACTGCACGGCTTGACAGGAGAAACTATACAACAGTAAGAAAGAGGTTCGGAACGACCGCAGGTTTCTATCTTCCATTCAGCAGAGATTATCGTGCTGAATTCTCAATTTCACTTCAACACCAGAATGAAAGGATTGATGACCTGTTTTACGGAGGCGCAATTCCTTTTGGCCAGTTCTTTGACGGCTATGCCTTTCCGGTAACTTTTTCTCTTGTCGGGGAAACTACAAGATTTGCAAGCTACGGTCCAAACATGGGGCATACTTTCAAGATATCTTTTAGTAAATATTTTGATCTTGGAACTGATTTTCTTGATTCTTATGCTGTAAACTTCGACTTTAGAAAATATTTCAGACTCGGTCCAAATACCGTATTTGCACTCCGATTAAACGGTTTTCGCTCAGGAGGGGATTTTCCTCTTCTCTTCTGGACCGGAGGGAATAATACAATACGTGCATCCGAGTTCAGATCATTGACAGGAAATAACGGATTCAGTTTCAGTTCTGAAATCAGATTTCCGTTAATAAACATAATGGCAACTCCTATCGGACTTCTCGGACCTGTCAGAGGAGTATTTTTCTTTGATGTGGGCGGAGTCTGGCTGGATAAACCAATTTTCGAATCAGCAGAAGTCTCTACACAGAAAACAAGTTTTGATTTTTTCAGTGATAATTTTGTCCTCAAAGACGCTATTTCATCATATGGATTCGGTCTGGAGTTAAACATGTTCGGTTACCCTTTTCATTTTGAATGGGTTTACAGGACAAACTGGAAACAGAAGAGATTTTACGGTTTTAAATTCTGGATTGGCTACGATTTTTAATATTCGCTAAAACATTAAAATTTTTTTAACATTTATTAAACGGGAATTTAATATTATAATAGATTAGCGGATTTTCTAAAGGGATACTGCTCAAACTTGAATTTTTGATAAGAAATTCCTATAATTCCTTTTAAGAAATCAGGAGATTCCCATGAATATAGATGATCTATTAAAAATAGCCGTTGACAGGAAGGCGTCGGATCTTCACCTGAAAGTGGGTAATCATCCGATACTAAGGATCAACGGTATACTCCACCCTCTCGTAGAATTAAAGAGGCTGATGCAGGAGGATACAATCGCTATGGCTTTTTCAATTATGAACTCTCAGCAGAAAGACAGATTTAAAGAAGAGCATGAATTAGACATGGCATATTCCGTTCCCGGTCTTGGGCGGTTCAGGTGCAATGTATTTCAGCAGAGGGGTGCTGTGGGTCTCGTTTTGAGAATAATTCCTACACAGGTCAAAAGTATTTCCGAGCTGAATCTGCCACTTGTTTTGGAAAACATTGCGGATGAGAGGAGAGGGATGATACTTGTTACCGGGACAACAGGCAGCGGAAAATCAACCAGTTTGGCAGCAGTGATCGATCATATAAACATTCACAGAGTTGAACATGTTATAACAATTGAAGACCCAATCGAATACCTTCACAGGGATAAAAAAAGTATCATAAACCAGAGAGAAGTCGGTCAGGATACAAACGCTTTTGCCAAAGCACTCCGAAGTGCTCTCAGAGAAGACCCGGACGTCATTCTCGTAGGAGAGATGAGGGATCTGGAGACTGTAGAGACGGCACTACTTGCTGCTGAGACAGGACATATGCTGCTGTCAACTCTTCATACACTGGATGCAACCGAAACAATTAACAGGATTATTTCCATTTTCCCCCCCCATCACCAGAAACAGATCCGAATTCAGCTGGCTTCGGTTCTCAGGGCTATTATATCCATGAGACTGATCCCGACAACCGATGGGAAAGGAAGGGTTCCTGCAGTAGAAATACTCATTAATACTCCCTTTATTCAGGATTGTATCATTGTTCCCGAAAAGACAAAATTGATAAATGAAGCTATTCAACAGGGCATATCCCAGTATGGGATGCAGACTTTTGACCAGTCACTGTTCCTCCTCTATGACAAAGGATTTATTACTTTTGAAGAGGCTCTCAAATGGTGCACAAATCCTGATGAGTTTAAACTTAAAAAGAGCGGCATCCAATCAACGAAGGAGATGTCTCTTGAAGAGATGGAAAAACGGATTTCCGACATTTCCGATGGAAAAACCGGGAATGGATCAGAAGAAGTTAGCGATCACAACCTGCTTGAGTTAGAGGATGTCTAGTATGAAAAGCTCCGAAATCAGGGAGATCTTTTATTCATACTTTAAAAAAAAAAACCATTACCGGGTACTCTCATCTCCCCTGGTGCCCGCTAAAGACCCCACAATTCTTTTTACAAATGCGGGAATGAACCAGTTTAAAGATGTCTTTGTGGGAAATGAAAAGAGAAATTATAACCGGGCTGTTTCAATTCAAAAATGTATGCGTGTATCCGGAAAACATAATGATTTTGATGAAGTAGGAAAGACTGAATATCACCATACATTTTTTGAAATGCTTGGAAATTTCTCTTTCGGGGACTATTTTAAAGAAGAAGCTATTGAATTTGCATGGGAACTTCTAACAGAACACTATAAATTCAACCCTGAAAATCTTCATGTTTCGGTATTCAAAGATGATGATGAAGCATTCGGAATATGGGAGAAAAACATCGGAGTTCCGGTAAATCGAATACACAGGCTTGGAGAAAAAGACAATTTCTGGCAGATGGGAGATACCGGCCCCTGTGGCCCGTGTTCCGAAATTCATGTGGACAGAGGGAAAACATTCGGGCCTGAAAAGTTTTCTGACGGCAATAAAAGATATATAGAAGTCTGGAATCTCGTTTTTATGCAATATTTCAGGGATAGAAACGGTAAATTAAATCCTCTTCCTTCTCCTTCGATAGACACCGGGATGGGAATGGAAAGGCTGACTTCATTAATTCAGGGTGTCAACAGTAATTATGAAACTGACCTCTTTAGCCCAATAAAAGATCGGATCTCGGAAATATGCGGCAATTCTCCAACAGATACGGAAACAAATATTGCCTTTAATGTAATAGCCGATCATTCAAGAGCATTAGCTTTCCTTATTTCCGATGGAGTCCTGCCTTCAAACGACGGAAGAGGGTATATTCTTAGAAGACTAGTCAGAAGAGCCTCAAAGCATGGCCGGTCACTCGGATTAAAAAAAACTTTTCTGTCAGAAGTCATTGATAAAGTTGTAGAAATTATGTCAGGCTCATATCCTGAACTTGACTACAATAAAGAATTTATAAGTGAAGTAGTAACGGCAGAGGAAGAAAGATTTAACCATACTCTTTCCAGGGGGCTGAAAATTTTTCTTGAAAATCTGGATTCTGTGATCAGGAATGGAAAAGACACAATACCCGGCAATGAATTGTTCAGGCTTTCGGATACTTACGGCTTCCCGCTGGATTTTTCAATTGATCTGGCAAATGAAAAAAATATAAATGTTGACATAGCCGGATTCAAAAGAGAACTCACAAAAAGAAAAGAAGAGTCAAGGGCTGCCCGACGGGATTCACAGAAAATACCTGTCACATCCAAAATTTTAAAAAAATATTCATCAAAATTCAGTGGATATGATTTGCTTGAGGAAGAGTCTTCAATACTGGCCCTGTTTTCTGATGGGGTGGAATTCGAGAAAATTGAAGCCGGGACTAAAGCATTTATGCTGACAGAATCAACACCATTTTACGGAGAATCGGGCGGTCAAATCGGAGATACCGGTACGGGAAACGGTGATAACTTTTTTTGCAGAATATGTGATACAAAAAAAAGTCCGGGCGGGATTCATATTCATCAAATTATTGTCGAGAATGGAGAGATACACAAGGGTGACAGGATATGGCTTAAAGTAGATAGCAAAGCCAGAAAGAAGACTGCTGTTCACCACACTTCTACTCATCTGCTTCAAGCCGCATTAAGAGAAGTCTTGGGGCTTCATGTCAAACAATCCGGTTCGTATGTCGGACCGGATAAATTAAGATTTGATTTTACACACTTCAAAGCTCTTTCACCGGAACAGAGAAGGCAAACAGAAAAAATTGTGAACCGAAAGATTAGAGAGAATATCAAAGTAGTAACCGGAACAACCTCATATGAATCGGCAATCGAAGAAGGTGCGACAGCTATATTTGAAGAAAAATACACTGATATTGTAAGAGTTGTATCTGTTAACGGATTCTCAAAAGAACTTTGTGGCGGAACCCATTTGAAGAGTACAGGGGAAGCCGGAATGTTCAAGATAATATCGGAATCTTCGATCTCTTCCGGTATCAGGCGGATTGAGGCAGTTGCAGGAGAAACCTGTGAAGAGATTATATACGGATCTGAATCTATATTAAAATCTCTTGAAGATATGTTCAAAGTAAAAAGAGAAAAACTTAAAGAACATCTTATAAAACTTTCAGAATCTGCAAAAAAAAGAGGTAAAGAAAAACAGGATAATATTAGTAAAGCAGGAACTCTTCTCAAAAAAATAATGAGTAGCGGAATTAAAAAGGATAACAAATCCTATTTCATAAACTTTTTAGAAGATACAGGCATTAATGACCTGAGAGTAATTTCGGATAAGATCATTAAGATGGGAGGTGATCTTGCCGTATTGTGTTCAAACCTTAACGGAAATTCTAAAATAGTCATTTCAGTAGGAAACAGCTTGACAAAAAAAGTCAATGCGAGTACGCTTATTAAGGAAATATCATCTCTTGTAAAAGGAAATGGAGGCGGTAGGAATGACTTTGCCCAGGCAGGAGGAGAAAAAATAGGCGATCCGGATGATTTCATCGCTAAAGCAGGAAAGATGGTTGAAAATTTTTTAAAATGAGATCTAAAATAATTATACTTATATTGTTAAATTTAATAATCTCCTCCGGAACTCATATATTTAGTGAATTAATAATTAAGCAGGCCAGGGATGGAAGAATTATTGTCTCAAACAGACCTGATATAATCTTCTCCTCAAAAAACAAAATGGCAACTTTTATAAAACCTTCCTCCCCATCTATGAGTATCCCGCTTGTCTATATGAAAAAAATTTCAGCTCTCACTGAGAAATACGGACTTTCAAAAAATCTGGTCCTGGCAATAATAAAAGCCGAATCTGATTTTAATACATATGCACTTTCAAAAAAAGGCGCAGCGGGACTGATGCAGCTAATGAAAAAGACTGCACTGCAATATGGAGTAAGCAACAGATATGATGCTCACCAGAATCTTGAAGCAGGTATCAAACATCTAAAGTACCTGTATAAAAAATACAAAGGAAATCTAAATCTGACACTCGCCGCCTATAATGCCGGTGAAACGGCAGTAAATAAATATGGAGGGATCCCGCCTTACAGAGAAACTAAAAATTACATCAGAAAAGTGAGAAAATATATGGGATCCCCGGCGGGACAATTGACTTTTAACCCAAAAAAAACAAAAATTTTCAAATACTACACCCGTGAAGGCCGGATAGTCCTTTCTGATACTCCTCCACCAAATGCCATCAAAAGAGTTGAGATTTTCGACTAACCCTGATAACTCCGAATGGAAAAAATCCAGGTCATAGTAAACCCGTTTTCAGCAAGAGGAAAAACATTTGAGCGTTGGGAATCTATAAAATCCTTAATAAAACACTATTTTAAAGAATTTAAATTTATCTTCACTGAGAAGCCTCAACAGGCGACTGAGATCGCCAGAGAAGTTTTGAAAGAGGGCTTTGATCTGATTATCGGGATTGGAGGTGATGGTACTCTAAACGAGATCGCTAACGGTTTTTTTTCAGATAAAACAAGATCGGTTATAAACGAAGAAGCCTCACTTGCTATTATTCCTTCGGGTACAGGCTCGGATTTTATACGATTTCTGAAAATTCCAAGAGATTTCAAAAGTTCCGTTGAACTTATTAAAAGTGCGGGAAAAAGAAAAATTGACATTGGGAAAATATCATATCAATCAGGTAGAGAAGAAAACAAAGAGAAATATTTTCTCAATGTGGCAGATTTTGGACTGGGTGCAGATGTTGTGAAAAATATCTCAGATAAACCGGCATTAAAAAGAGGACCCCTCTCGTATTATAGCGGATTACTGAAAACAATAAGAAGTTACAATGCAAAAAACTTAAAGATAGATGCAGAGGGATATGATACTATCAGGGGGAAATTTTTAATAGGAGCAGTCGCAAACGGTGGAATGTTTGGAGGCGGAATGATAATAGCACCTGACGCATCAATAACTGACGGAAAATTTGAGCTCGTTTTGATCGATGAGATGAGCAAATTTGAAATAATCAAAAAATCGATCAGTCTTTACAAAGGAACAATCTCAAAAGTTCCAAAAGTGAAAATTCTAAGAACATCAAAAGTATCCGTTACCAGCGAGGATTCAGTGAACATTGAATATGATGGTGAATTGGGAGAACAACTCCCTGCAACCTTTTCAATATTGAAGAGATGTATCAATTTCAGGGCCTAAACTTTATGAAACAAATATTCGTAAAAAAAAGAATTAAATAAAATGAAAACAGGAGTAAAAATGAAAAAAAGATTATTAACAGTAATATCTGTGATTATTTTTCTAATCTCATGCGGAACCGGGAATGATGTAAAGCAATCCAATAGTTTTATCAGCGAATTTAAAAGTACAGTTACAACATTTAAAGAGAAGCAGAAGACAATTAAAAGCATGAAAGAATTTAAAAAATTTAAAGAAGATAGAACTGCTGCTTTTAAAGCTCTTCTTGATAAGTTTAAAGACGCAGCCGAGAATGATTCAAACGAAATAGTAAGGAGTAAAATCCTCATAGCAACAGGGAATATCCCATCTGCAATTAAAAAAATCGAAAAGGTTATAAAAAAAGGTGGAGATTTAAAGAACAGAGCAAAAATGGTAAGGGTCCAACTCTACTCAATTGAAAGAAAATATGATGATGCATTAAAAATGTTTAAAGAGATTGAAGGAACGGTAGACAGGAACAGTGATTTTTATAATGTTTATACAACTTTTGCTTTCTATTCTTCAGACCCCGCCATAAGAAAAGAGTATTCGGAAAAACTAATAAATGAAAAAACACTTCCAAAAGAGCTTAAAAATTACAGACACATGTTTTATGCCAACATCGCATCAATAGCAAAAAACGAAGGTAATATCGATGAAGCAAGAAAAGTTTTGAAACAGGGATTAGAAAGCATTGATTATGAAAGAGGGAAAAAATCTTTAAATTCTGAACTTTCCCAATTGGAATTTATAGGAAAGAAAGCACCTTCAATCACTGCTGAAACCTGGATAAATTCAAAACCGCTTAGTCTTGACAGCCTGACCGGTAAAGTAGTAATAATTGATTTCTGGGCTCCCTGGTGCGGGCCATGCAGGAGTGTTATTCCCTCTCTGATAAAGGAGTACAATGAAAAAAAAGACAACGGACTGGTTGTTATTGGTTTTACAAAGCTGTACGGCTCTTACAGGGATGATATCTCAAATAAGGGAAAAGTAGAAAGAGAAAAAGAGATTGAATTAATCAGGGGTTTTGTTAAAAGATTTAAGATGTCTTACCCGGTAGCAATCTCAGATGAAGGTTCAGATTTTGAAAAATATAAAATTACCGGAATTCCTACGATGATCTTTATCGACAAAGAGGGAAAAGTTGATTTTATAAAGATTGGTTCGGGTAATATTCCGATGATCACAAAAAAAATAGAAAAACTGCTAAATAAATAGAATGAAAAAGATCACTGATAAAAGTTACATTGATATCGCAAGCTCAAAGGGATATGTAATCTTTGATTTCAGTTCTCCCGGTTGTGCACCTTGCAAGAAAGTCCCGCCTATGATAGAAGAGATTGTCAGAGATAATACCGAATTTAACATAGAGGCATTTGAAATAGATGTTGTTGAAAATCCGGAAGCTGCACAGTACTATTTTGTCCTGGGAGTTCCCACTCTTATTATCTTTAAAGAAGGAAAAGAATTAAAACGATTTAACTCTGTTCCCTCAAAGAAGAAAGTGCTCAAAGTATTTGAAAAATAGGGTGTTATAAATAGAGGACACTTTTCATCTGAATCCGGAGTTATTTTTTGGCAATCAACTTGCTATTATTAGACGGAGGTAAAAATGAAAAGAATATCCATTATAGTATTGCTATTGTTATCATCTATCTCAATCTTATTCGGGACAAGAAGTATAAATTTTAAATTCGGTATATTCACTCCGAATCTTGAATCGGACCTTTGGGAGACTAACTTTGAAAATCTTTCTTTCTCAAAATCAGATTTTAATAACAGTTCTTACGCATTGGAAATCGAATATTTCGCAAATCCGTTTATCTCTCTGTCAGTTGAAGGAGGAACCTATTCGAATACAGTATATTCAGAGTATAGTGAATATGTATATGATGATGATTCTCCTATTTATCAGAATATGTTCTTACGAATCAGCGGACTTGAATTAAATGTTAAAGTTTATCCAATAGGTTATAAGAGATTTCTAATTCCCTACATTGGAGGAGGCGCAGGAATATATTCATGGAAATACGAACAGTGGGGAGATTTTATCAATTTTGAGGACGGAACAATTCAGGATGGATATGCCTATACAAAAGCATATTCTCCGGGATTCAATCTCAGAATAGGAATTATTATAAGAATAAAAAGACATTTAGGTATCTCTTTCGAAGCAAAAGATCAGTATTTAAAAGGCACTCTTTCTTCACTTTTTGAGGGTTTCGAAAAATTAGATCTTTCGGGTCGCACATATAATTTAGGAGTACATATCTATTTTAGATAATCAGGAGATAACATGAAAAAAACAGCTGCATTACTGCTGGTTATTTTCCTTACAGGGAATATCTATGCAGCAGTAAAAAAAAAATATGAAAGCAAACTCGATAAAGTTCCCACAAAAAAAATGGACGGTTTATACGAGAAAACAAGGCTTATAATGTCTAAGGAAGAGAGGGCAATATATAAACACCTTCCTGACAGTGAATCAAGAAAAGAATTTATGAATGAGTTCTGGGAGAAAAGAGATCCTACTCCGGACAATGATCAGAATGAAGCCCTCTTAAGTTTTAGGGAAAGAATTGCCTATGCAAACAGGTGGTTCCGTGAATATAGCAAAAAGGATTCAGGTTGGGAAACCCAAAGAGGAAGAATACTTCTACAACTGGGTATTCCAGACAGGAGGGAATTCGGAGAAAGGCCATATTTAAGACGTGATGGAAGTCTTGCATCAACAAAGCGGCTCCCCATGGAGATTTGGTATTATTATCGTTACAAACTTTCTCTGATTTTTTCAGACAGAAAAGGATTTGGCAAGTTCAGGCTTGAAAGAGTTCCAGCCACACTTCTGACTGCAATTGATCTTGCAAAAATTTCAGTGCTTGATAACAGTAAAAATCGCACATCACAATTCCGTTTTAAGTGCAAATATAAAAAAAACAGTATTCATATTTCAATTCCCCTGAAGAATGTCAGCTTTGATGAATCCGGTTCTAATATCAAAGCTTCATTCAACTTTAGAATATATAAATATCTGAATTTCAAAAGAATGGGAGTTGTTAAATTCAAAAAAGAGATAAACGAAAAAAATTCAAATATTCTTTCAAAAAAAAATATCTCATTTGATATACCTTTAGATATAAAAAAAGGAGGAAAATACTTTTTTGATATCATTGGAGAAGATGAACTGGGGAGATCAAAATCAAGAGATTCATGCAAAGCAAAAATCAGGATCTGAAAGCAGATTGAGGAATATTAAGATAATCGGATTTTATTATAATATTTCTCATATCAGGCTCCCCTTTTCTTAATTCAAGATGAATTTCAACAAGATTTTTCTCTCTTCTATAGGACTTATCAGCATAGTCAGCCCACTCGACAACAATAATTCCATCCCCAAGGTTATCATCTATTTCCGGTATCTCTAAACCGGGTGATTCTTCCATCCTGTAAAGATCAATATGAAATATATTTACAGTTCCATGATAAATATTCATTAGGGTAAAAGTAGGACTGACAATATCCCTTGGATTGATACCTAAAGAACTCCCAATACCCTTTGCAATAGTGGTTTTACCGGCTCCCAAATTACCCGATAAAAGGATTAGCGCCGAATCTCCGAGATTTTTTCCGATGATCCGGCCAATTTTTTCAGTCTCTTCAAATGATCCCGATTTCAGATTTATATTCATCTGTTTTTTTTATTGCTTCAGGGATTTTTTCTATAATATCAGAAGCAACCATTGATACTTCGCTCATCTCTTTTTCAGCAAAATCTCCGGCAAGTCCGTGAATAAAAACACCTGCGCAAAGAATCCTTTCAAGCGGGAATTTATCAAGGGTTCTTGATATCAATCCCAGCAGGATTCCTCCCAAAACATCCCCGCTTCCTGCAGTTGCCATCCCGGGATTTCCGGTTTCATTTATGTAAACATTTCCCCGGGGAGTGCTCACGATTGTATGGTGCCCCTTTAAAACCAGGTAAACGTTATAATTAATTGAAAATTCTCTGGCGATTTTTATTGGAAAAGCCTTGATTTCCCGCACTGATATTCCTGACAACCTCGAAAATTCCAGTGGGTGAGGAGTAATAATCGGAGGCACTCCTCTTTTCTTTTTTAGAACTCCGGCCTCACCCTTAATAACATTCAATGCATCGGCATCAAGAACGAGTGGCCCGGCCAGTATATCAATTAAAGAAACAACCAAATCTTTTATTTTATGATCTGTTCCTAATCCGGGCCCTGCCAGTACTGCTTTATACTTATCATCGATATCTTTTAAAGGAAAAAGAGAAGCAAATGGAACTGTCATTACTTCAGGAATTCTTTTTAAATCAGAATTTACTGTTTCAATACTCTCAGTGCAGGTAACCAGCCCTCCCCCTGTTCTGAGAGATGCAAATGAGGAGAGCATAGCAGCACCCGGTTTATCATCCGAACCCCCTATAACCAGAGAATGACCGTAGATTCCCTTGTGATCTGAAGGAGAGGATGTATGGATCACAGGAGAAACAGAAATTGACGATATCAGTTCAACATAATAATTCTTATTATTCAGCAATTTGGAAGGTATACCGATATCTGCAACCCAAATCTCACCGGTTTTATTTAAAATTTCGGGAAATAAAAGAGGAATCTTTAATGCCTGGAAAGTTACAGTTAAATCTGCAGCAACAGACGGAGAATCAATACAATCAAAATTATCTGATAACCCGGAAGGTATATCTACTGAAACAACTTTACTTCCGAAATTATTAATAAACTTAAACACATCAATATAAAAGCTATCCTCTATAGAACGTGATAATCCGGTTCCAAAAATTGAATCAATAATAACAGTCTCATTTTCCGGATATTTCCGCATTATTTTAATAAAAACGTTTATATCATTAACAGAATTCACCTTTAATCCGATATTTTCTGCTATTTTTAAATTTAATAGAGGGTCCCCCCTTAAATTACCGGGGTCAGTGAGAAGTATTATCTGAACTGAATATCCCCTGTTGCAGAGTTTCCTGCCCACAGCAATTCCATCTCCGCCATTGTTTCCCGGTCCGGCCAACACAATAATATGTCTAAAAACATCCGGATTAAATTTTGATAAAACTATTCTTGCAACCGAAGAAGCTGCATTTTCCATTAAGACAATAGAGGGTATTTTTATTTTATTGATAGCCTCGGAATCCAATGATCGCATCCAATCCGAGAACAATATCTTCATTTCTTTTTTTTGTTTTTTTCTTTATCGGATTCGGTCTTGACAATCTCATCGAGTTTGGATGCAAAAATTCCTCCAATTCCTTTTCCGTCATCTTTAAAAGCTACTTCCTTTTCCTTCTTTTTCTTTTCTGTATCTTTCCTTTTTTTCTCAACTTCTTCTTTTAATTTCAGAAGCTCTATTTCACTTTTTATATCTTCGATATCAAGTTGCTCATCCTGAGGTTTTGGAATTGTTTTCTTAACCGGTTTCGATTCCTTTTCTTTATATTCGGATTTTGAAGATTTTTTCTGAACTGAACTCTTCTTCCTCTGCTTCTCAAACACCGGCTCTTGGGGACTTGATATTTTCTCTTCACGTCTCGGGTGTGAAGGTAATGGCTTCTTTTCAAGTCTGGAAGCGGTAGAGATACGCTCCTGCTCAAGCTGTTCTTTTCTCAACATCTCTTCTTCGCGCTTTCTTTTTCTTTCTTCTCTTAATCTTTTGATCTCATCCTTTTGAGACTCTTTCTTCACAGTCGGAGTTTTTGGTAATTCCTGAGACTGTGAAGCTGAAACTCCGAGCTTGGAACGCTCATCCTGGTTGAGATCAAGATAATAGACTCCGGAAATTTTTTCAGAAGCAATAAATTCGTTATTTCCAATCAGCACATCAGCCACCGTTTCAAATCTGATCGGATATATAATATCAAGTATATGATAAAGATGTAGAATATGAAGTTCTGAATTTCTCTCTTTTATTCCAAAATTCATAAACACTTTATAAATAAGTTCATTTAGAGAATCACTTTTCCTGTAATAATCAATATTTGATGCGATATCAAGAAACTCCTCATGTTCAAGATACATAGCCTTGTTTACAAAAACCTGGGAAGCCAGTTTCTCTTCATGTGAAATAAAGGTCCTGTTTTCGTTATCATAATCAACTCTTTCAGATATTGTCCCTTTTTTAGTTGTTCTTAAATTGAAAAAAATATTATTATCATCAAAACTTGAAATAGTGAAAATTGCTCCCTGGATTATCTTATATGATGAATACAGTTCTTCGAGGCCCAGCAGAAGATTGGCTTCCGAATAAAAATATACAATGTATTCTTTTCTGGTACCTTCATCAATGAGTTTAACCTCTTCATATTCTGAAGTAAATGTGCCGGGATCCCGTAATCTCAGACCTCCGGCAGCAATCTCTCTTTGTGAAATAAAATACCTGTTGCTATCATTGTCGAAGATCTCTTCAATAAACTTTTTCCTCAAATGAGAGAGTCCCTTTTTATTTTCTATGTGAACTTTATCTTTTAGCGGATTCTTTTCACTTAAAATAGAATCTCTTTTTTTATAATAAATCTGAGAGATAAGATTCCACTTTCCCCATCCCTTAAAATTAACCTGCTGGAAATCTATCTTAAAATCTGTTTTCATTCTGTAATTCAGAGAAAAACAGTATGATTCAAATGATTTATCAGCTGGAGGAATTTTAAGAAAATTCTCTACAAAAAATTCAGTGCTATCAGCTTTTGCATTCTCTTTTAAGAACTCCCTGATTTTGTCAAAAACTTCATTTTCAACCGGTTTAAGTCTTTTCTTCAGCAATATTTTATCACCTGTAAAAGCTATATCGCTGCTTCTGGATAATGCAGTTGCAAGTTTCTTGTTCATAGTATTAAAATCTTTCTTTAGAAGCGGAGCATATTTTTTTCTCGGATCATCATCGTCGTTAAGGTATTCGGTTTTAAGACAGGGTTTTGACTGTTTGTGAGGGAGTAAAAGCTCAATTTTCTGCCTTTTCAGATAATCGATATATTTCTTATAGTCAGAAGTACCCTCGTAAGCAAGCTTAATTTCATCTTTAAATCTTGTTCTGACCTCTACAACCTTTAAGACTACACCCGATTCAAGTTCTAAATGTTTTTTTGTTCCTACAGGGAGTTTTCCCGGATATTCTTTATATATAAGGTCGCCTTCTTTATATTCACATCCCGGAGAATAGATTTTTACTTTTTGAGCCCTGTTCTTTTCTGTTTTATAGAAGGCCAGATTCAGGGATATTTCCTCTATAGGTACCGGATCATCTTTCTCTTTCAGATAATCTCTTATAAATTTTAGATCCTTTTCTTCAATGTTTAAATTCGTTTCCAATTTATACTCCCTAAATCAATTATTATCCTTTACAATCCTGGTTCCGGAGCGCCCTATCAGGGAAGCCCTTAATTTTTCTGCAGAGGTTATCAGGACTTCATTACCTCCACCTTCAATATAATCAATAGCTGCGGAAATCTTCGGTCCCATTGAGCCAGGAGGGAATTCTCCTGCCTCCAGCATTTCTTCAGCTTTTCTGATTCCAAGTGTCTTCAAAGGTTTCTGATCAGGTTGACCAAAATTCTCAAAAACCCTGTCTACACCTGTTAAAATAATAAAGAGATCGACGCCGGCTTCTTTGGAAATGAGTGAAGATGCATAATCTTTATCTATCACTGCTTCAACCCCTTCAACATACCCAAGCGAATTGATAAATACCGGAATTCCGCCGCCGCCTGCAGCAATTACAACGATTCCTTTCTCAACCATCGCCCTGATTGCCTGTTTAGGTACAATATCAATCGGGCGCGGGGACGGAACTACCCTTCTGTATCCTCTTCCCGCATCTTCAACCATATCCCATCTCAACTCTTTTTTCAACTTTTTTGCCCTGAATTCATTATAGAAAGGACCTATTGGCTTAGTAGGATTATCAAACGCTTTATCTTCCCTGTCTACTATTACCTGAGTTAGAATTGTTGTTACCTCTTTATCTATTGATTGTTTCCTGAGTTCATTTACAATAGCTCTCTCAAGCATATATCCCATACTGCCTTCTGTCATCGCATCACAGACATCTAGGGGAAGAGCCGGTACAATATTGGATCCGGCCTCCATTCTCAGAAGTAAATTGCCAACCTGCGGACCGTTACCATGAACAATAATCAATTCATAACCTTTTTTAATAATATCCACCATTAGTGATGCTGCTTTCTTTGCATTTCTGTACTGATCTTTGGCAGTTCCTTTTTCATTAGATGCTAGCATCGCATTTCCGCCAAAAGCAATAAGTGCAAGTTTATTTTTCATCACCACTCCCTTTTCCCCGACAGAACCATTTTGGGCCAGTAAAAATTAAAAAAGTTATTTTTTTAGTTTAGGATGTTTCTTAAGTATATTTTCTAATGTAGGTGTTCCAATTTCTTCAAGTTCGTATGTAACTCTGACTGTCGGTTTTTTAAAGTTGATTATCCTCCCAAGATCAATCGGAGTTGCAATAATAACCAGGTCAGCTTCACTTTTATGAATTGTATCTTCAAGATCTTTCATTTGAGCATCTCCATATCCCATCGCAGGTAAAAGCGTCCCGATTTCAGGATATTTTTCGAATGTATATGCGATTGTTCCAACAGCATATGGTCTCGGGTCAACAAGTTCGGATGCACCATATTTATATGCTGCCATAACTCCGGCACCATATTTCATTTCACCATGAGTCAGTGTCGGCCCATCTTCAATAACAAGTACTTTCTTACCTCTTATCTTATTACCGTCTTCTACAAAAATGGGTGATGCTCCATCGACAACTTCGGCATCAGGATTCATTTCCCTAATACTGTCCCTGACTTCAAGAACATCCTCAAAATCAGCAGTATCAATTTTATTTATAACTACAACATCTGCTCTTTTAAAATTAGCTCCACCGGGATAGTATGAAAATTCGTGCCCGGGTCTGTGGGGATCTGCAACAACAATCTCAAGATCTGATTTATAAAATGGGAGGTCATTATTTCCACCATCCCAAAGAATGACATCGGCTATCTTTTCGGCTTCTCTCAAAATATCAGTATAATCAACACCGGCAAAGACAACAATCCCGCTCCTTATATGAGGTTCATACTCTTCCATCTCCTCAATTGTGCAATCATGTTTTTTTAAATCTTCAATAGTCTCAAATTTTTGAACTCTCTGTTTCACAAGATCACCATACGGCATCGGATGTCGGATTGCAGCCACACGATAACCCATCCCCTGTAAAATCTCTCCGACCTTTCTTGTTGTCTGGCTCTTACCACAACCGGTTCTTACCGCACAGACTGAAATTACAGGCTTGGTGCTTTCAACCATTGTTTCGTTAGGTCCTAAAAGAATGAAATTTGCTCCTGCTTTCATTACATCAGCAGATTTATCCATAATATACTGATACGGAACATCGCTATATGAAAAATAGACATCCTGAACATTAAATTTTACAATTAAATCAAGCAGTTCTTCCTCAGGGTAAATATTAATTCCATCAGGATAGAGATCTCCCGCAAGTTCTTTTGGATATTTCCTTCCTTCTATATCCGGAATCTGAGTCGCTGTAAAAGCTACAACTTTTACATCACTGTTTTCTCTGAAAACCAGATTGAAATTGTGGAAATCTCTTCCGGCTGCACCCATAATTATCGCATTACGCATGTATTCCTCCTTTTATGCAGTTAAACAATCAATTTTTTTTTAAAGAGGAAGTATAATCCAATAACCGTTTCAAGTCAACTTCACATTCCCGGGCAAAAAATATATTGCAGGTCGATAACTTTACCCAAAACAGTATAATTATTTTATCTTTTCCATGATTTTTACAAGGTTTTTCTGACCCCCGTTCATTCTTAATGACGCTGAAAAGATCTTTTTCGCATCATGCAAACACATCAGATTTTTGACATTTTCGCAAATTTATATTAAAAGATAACATAGCTTTTATCATGGAGCTTATATGAAAATATACATCGCTTCCGATCATGCCGGATTCAAACTGAAAGAAGCAGTCAGGTTCTACCTTGAAAAAGGTGGATATGTTTTTTTTGACCTTGGAGTCTATTCCGGTGAAAAATCAGACTGGCCGGTTTCAGGGGCCAAAGGAGCTGTCGAAGTATCTAAGGATCCAAAAAATTCCAAAGCCGTAATTATTTGCGGCACAGGAATAGGGATGTCAATGGTTGCGAATAAATTCAAAAATGTCAGGGCTGCTTTGTGCACAGACGAATATATGGCCGAAATGTCACGCCGTCACAACAATTCAAATGTATTAAATCTCGGTGCAAGGGTTATATCAGAAAAAAAAGCATTGAAAATCCTGGATGTTTGGCTAAAAACAGAATTCGAAGGTGGAAGGCATAAAAAAAGACTGGATTTACTACAGGATATTGAAGAAAATAATTTTAAATAGAGGAGCAATAAATGTTTTTAAAAAAAGATCTCTTTACACTGGACCCGGAAATTGCAAATGTTGTATTGAATGAAACGGAGCGCCAGAATAATAACCTTGAATTGATTGCATCGGAAAACTTTGTGCCTAACGGAATTATGGAGGCGATGGGATCTGTTCTGACTAATAAGTACGCCGAAGGATATCCGAAAAAAAGATATTACGGAGGATGTGAGTTTGTTGATGTAGCCGAAAAACTGGCTACAACAAGAGCAAAGGCACTTTTTGGAGCAGAATATGCAAATGTCCAGCCGCACTCCGGGACCCAGGCTAATATGGCAGTCTATATGACCATGCTGAAACCCGGTGATACAATGTTCGGAATGGATTTATCTCACGGAGGTCATCTCTCTCACGGGCATCCGCTTAATTTTTCAGGAAAATTTTATAATGTTGTTTTTTACGGAGTTAACAGGGAGACGGAAAGGATAGATTACGATATCCTTGAAAACCTTGCTAAAGAACATAAACCCAAACTGATCGTTGCAGGTGCTTCTGCTTACCCACGCTTTATAGATTTTAAAAAATTCAGGGAAATTGCAGATATGGTCGATGCAGTGCTGGTTGTCGATATGGCGCATATTGCCGGATTGGTTGCAGCAGGTGTCCATCCTTCTCCTGTGCAATACGCCGATTTTGTTACATCAACAACACATAAAACTCTAAGAGGCCCCAGAGGCGGAATGATATTGTCAAAAAAGAAATATCTTAAAGAACTAAGAAAAGTCGTTTTTCCCGGGATACAAGGCGGACCGCTTGAACATGTAATTGCTGCAAAAGCGGTATGTTTCAAATTGGCAATGCAGGATGAGTTCAAACTTTACCAGGAGCAAACCGTAAAAAACGCAATTGCATTATCCGATGCATTAGCAGAGCTCGGATTACGTATAGTCTCAGGAGGAACTGACAACCACCTGATGCTGGTTGACGTAACACCTATAAATATCACCGGAAAAGATGCTGAAACAGCCCTTGATATTGCCGGTATCACAGTTAATAAAAACACAATCCCATTTGATAAAAATCCTCCAATGGTGAGCTCGGGAATTAGGCTGGGGACTCCTTCACTTACAACCAGGGGAATGAAAGAATCTGAAATGAAAATTGTTGCTAATCTGATTTTTGAAGCACTTAACAATACAGGAAATGAATCGGCTCTTATCAGCATTAAAAACAAGGTACGGGAACTCACATCTTCATTTCCGATATATGATGATATCATCTCTAAATATAGAAAACTTATGGGCTGATTGTCAAAGTGAAATTCCCAAAACAAAACAGGCTTAGCAAAGAATATATCAATTCACTTCCAATTATAAAATTTGGAGGAAAGATTGAATTGATCGAAGATTCCCTCAGAGCTGAGACGGCACTAAAAAAAATTTTCCGCGAAAAAAGAGTCGGCTTCGATACTGAGAGCAGACCTGCGTTCAGGCAGGGTCAATCTTTCCCTATATCATTGGTTCAGATAGCAACAAAAAAAACCGCATACCTTTTCAGGCTGAACGGGAATGGATTGGAGGAAATTCTTGAACCTCTTTTAACTTCTGATAAAATCAAAAAAATCGGGATCGGTCTTGAACACGATATCACTAAGATGAAAAGCTTTAACGGGATTGTACTTGCAGGTCTTACAGATTTGAGTGCTATTGCCCGTATAAAGGGGATTATCCAGACAGGCGCCCGGGGTCTTACTGCCCGCTATCTTGGAAAAAGACTTGTGAAGAATGCTCAGACTACAAATTGGGCAAGGAGCGAATTATCAGAAAAGCAGAAGATTTATGCAGCAACTGATGCATGGGTATGTTTAAAACTTTATAAAAAAATGAAGAAGGATAAAACAGACTATAGAAAGTTTATGGAAGAGGATAGACCCTGAAAACTGCTCAGTAATAAGTAGTTCAGATTGATCTTTTCAGAGTTTTTTCATATTTATCTGCAGCTTTTAACCCGGTTCCCGTCAAAATAGCAAGCACCGTTTCCCCCGACAAAATCTCCCCGGATAGAATAAATTTTCTAACTGCTGACGCAACAACAGCTGATGTAGGTTCAACAAATAATCCTTTTGAAGAAAGATAATTCATTCCACTTTCTATTTCATGTTCTTTAACAGTAGTGATACTGCCTCCACTCAATTTAATCATCTCCAAAATTTCAGTTGAAGCTACAGGTCTTGTCCCGCAAATACCTTCGGCCAGTGTAGGACCCGGCTGTACATAATTGTTGTCGATATTTCGTTTCTGATGAAATGCATCATAAAGAGGACAGCATTGCTCAGATTGCACTCCAAATAATTTTGGGATCTTTCTTATTGCTCCGGATTGATACATTTCGATAAAAGCTGAACCTATTCCTCTGAAAAGACCTCCGTATCCAAGAGGTATTATAATATTATCAAAGAGTTTCATTTTTGTCTGCTCAACTATCTCATATGCGATTGTTTTTGTTCCTTCAATAAAGAAGGGGTTCCAATTGTGTGAGGCATAATAACTATTCCCGGCTGCAATTTCTACTGCAATCGAAGTGTCGTTGCGTGTCCCCCTGATCCTGTTCAATTTTGACCCGTATGCAAGTACCTGAATTAATTTACCGGCAGATGTATAATCGGGGCAGTAGATCTCACAATCAATTCCTGCGCGGGCAGAATATGCTGCGGCTGCCGAAGCGGCATTCCCGGATGAATCCTCCACACAACTTTTAATTCCCAACTCTTTCAGGAAACTGAATAGCACTGAAGCCCCCCTGTCTTTGAAGGAACCTGTCGGTGAAAGAAACTCAAGTTTAAAATTGAGATCAACCTTTTCATTTGCAACCTGAACAATGGGTGTCATCCCTTCTCCGAGACTGATGACTTCCGGTTTTTGCTTAACAGGAATAAACGGTCCATATCTCCACATTCCGTAAACATCCCTGTTTATCCTTTTTTCAGAGTATCTCAGATCATGCTCAAGTTTGAATGGTCCTCCACATCCGCATCTAAAATTAAAAGTTTCAACTGCCTCCTCTTTCCCGCAGTTGATACATACAAATTTTCTTCTTTTATATTCCTTTTTTCCCATTTCCATAAATCACTATTCCCGTTTTCGCATTTATAACTCTACATTTCCTTAGTTTATCTATTTTCGAAACGGCCTTTGACCAGTACCTCTTCCTCCCTGATCATGATTTTCCCCTTAGCTATAACTGTATCAAGTGAAAGATCGTTTTTGTCAAGCAGAAGAAGATCGGCATCCATAGCTTCACTTATACTGCCTTTGCCTTCTAATTTCAGGTATCTTGCCGGGTTTAGAGTAACCGGTTTTAGTGCGGTCTCCAACTCTATCGATTCATCTGTTACAGATTTTCTAAACTGATCAAACAGAGACTTTACCTTACCTATCCCAAGATAGAGAAATTTTCCGTCTTTATCAAACACCGGCAGACTGCCCTGCCCGTCAGAAGAAAAACTTATATTTTCCGGCGGAACTCCATTTGCCAGAAAATATTTGAATACTTTGTCCGTCTGAACAGTTTTACCCTTTTCAAGTTCTTTTCCGACACTGGTTGTAAGATCAACCATACCACCCCGTTTGGCAAAATCCATTGCGGCACTTATCAGCTCCGGAGAACGCCCGATGTGAGTTGGTAACATCTGGGTTATCGGAAGTTCTGTTTCTGCAACAATTCTGTTGAGGATATCAAGTCTCTGATCACTATCGCCGATATGGAAATTCACCACTCCCGCTTTTCCGGAAAGAATCCCCCCTATTCGAGTATCAGCAATCAATCTTTTCAATTCATCAAAAGTCGGCTGGGAAGAACGATGATCGGAAATGGCAACCTCTCCAGCTCCAATTATCTTCTTAATCAAAATCAGGTCTTCAGGAATATTTTTGGTGACTGTTAGTAGAGGGACCCTGTAATTTCCTGTATACACAAAAGTGGAAATTCCCTCCGCTTCCAATGCATAAGCCTTGGCAAGAAGTTCTTTCATCGATCTTGAATACCCGTCGGTTCCAAGACATCCTATAACTGTTGTGACTCCTGCGTTTGTAAGGTCCGTTAATTTTATTTCAGGAGTTCTGTTGACATACCCTCCTTCTCCACCACCGCCAATGATATGAACATGATTGTCTATAAATCCGGGTACAGCTATTTTACTTCTACCATCAATAATTTCCGAATCAATATTGAGATTTATCGAGTCGGATATCATCGCAATCTTATCTGATGCAATAAGAATATCTTTCTTTCCTGCAGGTTTCGGACAAAATACTTCAGTATTTTTAATCAACTTAATTAGTTTTTCCTTTGCTTCCATTTTGTCTCCTTCATTTCATGTCTGGGGCAGATCTTTTTATAAAACCTATTGCTTCAATTTCAACTGAAAGTCCGAAATGAAGCTCTTTTACGGGCACAACCGCTCTGGCAGGCCTGTTATCTCCGAAAAACTCGGAATATGTCTTATTAACTCTGTTCCAGAGCGATATATCACTGATATAAACTGTTGTTTTCAGGACATTTTCAATACTGCTTCCTCCTGATTCAAGGATTGCTTTGACATTTAGTAGTGCTCTTTTAACCTGATCTTCTATCCTCGTTTCTGCAGGCTTTCCAGTTTTCGGATCTATTGGTAGTTGTCCGGAAACATAAATCAGGTCCCCGTATTTTATACCCTGTGAATAGTGGCCAGCCGGCAGCGGAGCATCTTTTGTAAATATAATTTCAGGATCACTCATTTTAACTTCCTATCCTGGTTTCATCATCACTAATCTTTGGAGCCATTGTAATTCCTGTAAATCCGAAAAAGACAAGAATAATAACAGACAAATAATTCATAAATGCATATGGCAGATATTCAAAAGGGGAGACTCCAATTGTTCCGGTAACATAGACTCCCGCCATACTCCAGGGAATCAGAGGAACCATTATCGCACCCGCTTCTTCAATAATTCTCGAAAGATTTTTTGCAGCAAGTTTTTTCCTTTTAAATGCAGGTGACATTAATTCACCCGGTACGATCATTGAAAGATAAGAACTTCCGGTAACAAGAGCAGTTAATATCGAGGTTCCGACAGTTGCAAGAACAATACTCCATACTTTTTCCGTAAACCTCATTATTTTTTTAAAAATCACATCAAGCATCCCGGTTCCCTGCATTATTCCCGAGAATGAGAATGCAGTAAAGGCAACAAGCTGAACCTCCATCATGCTCATCATGCCGCCTCTCGAGATAAGTTTATCCACAACTGCTACACCGGTCTTTGAAACATATCCGCTATTCATGGCAGCAGCGATATCAGTAATAGAAGCGTGCTGGAAAATGAGTGCAAGCAGACCCGCGGTAAATGAGGAGAGAAGCATTCCAGGAAGCACCGGCTTTTTAGCAAATGCAAAATAAAACACTATAATTAAAGGTAAGAGTAGAAGAACATTAAATGTGAAATTATTTTTCAACGTCGTCATAATCGTATTCATCATTTCCGATTCCGTATTCCCCGTTTTATAACCGAGACCTATGAAAAAGTAGATGGCAAGACCTATAAGCCATGCTGGCCCTGCCGAAAACATCATATGCTTAATATGATCGAAAAGATTTGATCCGGCCGCAACAGGAGCTAAATTGGTTACATCTGAAAAAGGAGACATTTTATCACCAAAATATGCACCGGCAACTATAGCTCCTGCAGATGCACCGACCGGGATTCCCAGCGCTGTTGCTATTCCCATAAATGCAACTCCGAGTGTCCCAATTGTCCCCCAGGATGTACCGGTTGCAATTGATGTAACCGAGCAGACAAAACTGGCGGTAACAAGAAAAAATTTGGGAGAAATGAGTTTTAGTCCGAAATATATGATCATCGGTATCGTTCCGGCTGCTATCCAGGAACCAATCAGGATTCCAACACAGAGCATAATAAGAATTGCGGGCATTGCCTTGTGAATACTGGAAATAATACTCTTTTCCATAACCTTCCATTTAAAGCCGAGCACCATCCCGATAATACCAGTTATAAAAGCTGCGGATATCAGGAGAACCTGGGCTTTAATCTTCAGGACTCCATATCCGACTACAAGGAGCAGCATCATTGCAATGATCGGGATCAGCGCAATAAAAAATCCCGGTTTATCTTTTTCATCAATTGTTTTGTTCATTTTTTATCCGGTTAATCCTTAATCTCTTCAAGTTAGGGGAAATAAGAAAAGAGAAAATAATCGGTAAAATAACTTTTATATATTTCATTTATCTCCTTCAAATATTTTTAATCATCGCAAAATTAAAATATTTTTAAAAATATCATAAAGAAAAAAAATTTACAAGCGCCTATTAAACAAGACTCAAAAGTTTCTTCAGATCATTCATTATAATGCATCCGCTCACACCTGCATTTAATGACTCCACTTTTCCGGTTTGATTGATATGTATTGAATTATATTTTTTAAGAAGAGACCTGCAAAACCCGCTCCCTTCACCTCCGATGAATATAGCTGCAGGCAGCTCAACTTCACTTGCTGCTACCGTCTTTTCATTATCCTCGACAGTAGTTAAATATATATTAAAGGATCTATTTTTCAGTTTTTCAAATACATCCGAGATCTCTTTAAATCTTGACACTCTTACATCAAATAATGAATCCTGAGCAGCCCTGATAAACTTATTGTTAGTCAGCTTCACACAGGCTCCGCTTATAATTATTTCCTCAATACCGAAAGCTGCGGCACATCTGAAAAGTGTTCCCATATTACCCGGATCCTGAATATTATATAGAACAAAAACCGGCTTTTCCTTCGAGAGCGAGACAGGCACAGTTACCGGATCAATTACTGAAATAAGGTCAGGAGGGGTTTTCAACAAAGAAATTTTTCTCATCACCCTGTCACTTACAAGCCAGAACTCATCACAATTAATCCGGCTGTGATCCAGTTCCATTTCACTGTGAATACCTGCAATTAGAATTCTTAAGTTTATTCCCCTGGATATTATATCTTTTACAACTTTTCCTCCCTCATATACAAAAAAATTTTCCCGGTCTTTAATAAATTTTTTTATCCTTTCATTTGAAGAAGATTCAATTTTTCTTATCTTTAAAGACAAAATATTTCCTCCTTAAAAAGGGCCTCTTTTTTCTGTCAGGATCGATTATCCTGAATATCTTCCCAAATCGTTCTATACCGTTTCGGGGATAATGAATTTTAAAAACTGATATTTCATCACCAAATTTTATAGTGTCAAACTCGCCGGCTGCATTTAATATCTCTGCTCTCAATTCAGCATTAATTGATTTTGAAAACTCATAAACTGCAAATTCAATACTTCTTGAAAGTTTCACTGAGTCTGATTTTTTTTCTTCAACATTCAAAATCTCCAGATTAACAGGATCGCTCCTTAAAGAAGACAAAAATTTTTTTTTATCAACCGACTCATCAATAAAAATTTCAACGACCTCATTATCACCTGAAGCTAATATCGGCAGAGGAGCTGGTGATGACATTTTTATTCTCGGATGGAATCCCTCAGTGCACCTGAAATGAACCCCCGTTCGCCTAATCATCCTCTCAATATATTTCATCATTGTAAGGTGAGAGAGATAGATAAATTGTTCTGTTTTTCTATAAAAGAGAAGGACTCTCTTATAACCGATTGCCGAATTATAATCATTAAGACTGACAGAATCTTTTTTAAATTTATCTCTGTTTTTTGAAAATTTAAAATTACAACCGTCACATTCATGGCAGGACATCTCAAGACAGGATGGGGTAGTACTTCCCTTCCCGGCTTTTGAATATTCTTTTAATAAATGATCTTTTTTTAATCCGAGATCAATAAAATCCCACGGAAGATTTTCTTCTACAGGTATTCTTTCCAGAAAGATTTTTAAGCCGTGTTTTAGGATCAGGGATTCCCAAACATCAAAATTAAAATCGGAATCCCAGGCAGAAAATATTTCTCCTTCCAAAAAGGCATCAAGAATAAGTTTCCCGACTCTTACATCTCCCCTCGATAAAATTGTTTCCACTACTCCTTTATCTATCCGATGAAAATCAAGTTTTACATTTTTATATTTTTTTAATCTTTCTTTTAAAATCAGCCTCTTTTCCTTCAGGCTGATCTGTTTTTCCCTGGCAGCCCATTGAAAGGGAGTGTGCGGTTTTGGAACAAACGGGGAGAAAGAAATGTGCAGCCTTAGATTTTTTCCCCGTTTTTTTGACAGTGCAACCATTTTTTCAACAAGAACAGCCAATTCTTCGATATCTGAAGATTCTTCAAACGGCAGACCAAGCATAAAATATATCTTTATTTTCTGCCATCCTGATTTGAGAAGATTTTCCACTGCATCTATAATTTCTCCCTCTTCAGTCTCCTTGTTGATAATTTTTCTCAAGCGGTCTGATCCGGCTTCAGGCACAATAGTGATACCTGTCTTACGGGACTTAGATATTTCTTTAAGAATTGAACCGCTTAGGGTCGAAGGTCTTAGAGAAGGAAGGGAGAGTGACACACAATTCTCTCCTTTTGGGCTCCGGCTTTTTATCAATGATTCTATCTGTGGATGATCTCCACTGCTCAGCGAAGAAAAGGAGATTGATTCAAATCCGGTCAATTTTAACTGATCCGACTGTTCTTTAATAATTTCCGTCCCTTTTCTAATCCTGTAAGGTGAATAGTAAACCCTCGCCTGGCAAAATCTGCAATTCTGCGGACATCCCCTTGCTATCTCTGTTTCAAGCCTGTTGAAAACAACTTCGGTAACAGGCACTATAACTCCTCCTCCCTTAAATACATTATTCAAACCGGAGATTACAGATTTTCTGACACTTCCTTCGGCCAAATCAGGTGTAAAGAACAGGCCCTCTTTTTTGAGAGTATGTTTCGATGGCACATATAAACCTTCAACGCCGTTCATCTCATCAATTACTCTTTTTCTCTCCCTGCTTTTACTCCTTAGCACATCAATAATACCGGGGAAAATAACTTCACCGTCTCCTATGGCAAACATATCTACAAATTCTCTTATCGGTTCCGGGTTTGCTGCCCCGCTTATGCCGCCAACTGCAATCAACGGATGGGAACCATCTCTTTCATCTGATCTCAGGGGAATTGATGCCAGATCCAATACGAGCAGAATGTTTGTATAACTCAGTTCACTTAAGATTGAAAACCCGATAAGATCAAATTTTTTCAGGCTCTGCCTGTTTTCCAGAGAAAAAAGATCCACTCCTTTCTCCCTGAAAAGTTTTATTGATTCCCGACCGGGCAGAAAAGCCCTTTCGACATTAACATCATCATAACCATCAAGGAGCCGGTAGAGTATTTTAATCCCCTGATGACTCATTCCGATTTCATATTTATCGGGAAATACAAGGCAAATATTGATGTTTTTTTTACTGAATTTTTTTTTACTGCGGTTAAGTTCGAGCCCTGAATAGACTTGAGGATTCTCTATTTCCAGCAGTAATTCTTCAATTTTATCCATGTTTAGGTTTCAACATTTTACTCTTCGGGAATAAAATAGTTCAATTTCATTTTAAATATAATTCCTTCCCCGATAGCAAAGGCAAGCATGGATGATCCTCCATATGAAACCAGAGGAAGGGGAATTCCCATGACAGGGAACAACCCCGTTACCATGAGAATATTTACCAAAAACTGGAAGAAAAAAACAGCATTAAAAAGTATTATAAAATAGAACTCCTCATCACTCCTTACCCTGAAATTAAACTGCCTGTAAATGAGAATAAAAAACAGCAAAACGAGAACCGAAACTCCAATGAAACCAAATTCTTCTCCAAGCACCGAGGAAATAAAATCTGTGTGTCTGGTGGGAAGAAATCTAAGGTGGGATTGTGAACCTTTGAGAAAACCTTTCCCTGTCAAACCTCCGGAACCGAAAGCAATCTTCGACTGAATTATCTGATACCCGGATGATCTGCTGTATTTTTCCGGATTCATAAAAGATATTATCCTCTCGCGCTGATATTCTTTCAATCCCCAGTTCCACATAAGAAATGAACCTGCTAATAATCCAACAAGCAAAAATACAATTATACTCAACTTTATTCTCTTCAAAATAATCCCAAACAATATCAGTGATATAAGCATGAAAGCAGTGCCCAGGTCAGGCTGGAGTGCAATCAATACAAAAGGTAAAAAAACAATTGCAGCTGTTTTTGCAAAACTATTCCAATTCAGGATTCCTGTTTTTGTAAAATATTTGGCCAGAAAAAGTGCAGCAACTATTTTAGCAAATTCCGATATTTGTACAGTTAAAAATCCCATTTTTATCCAGCTCTTAGTTCCGGCCATCACCCTTCCTACAGCAAGCTGAAGGAAGAGTACTGCTAAAAGAGCTGCATACAACGGGACCCTCCATCTGATAATTGTTGATGTACGGATGTTGAGAACAACAAAAAAAAGAAGCATGCTAAAAGAAATCTTTATAAGATGTTTTGTAAAATAATTCTCTCCTGATTTATAGGTGGCACTGAAAACAAGCAGTGCTCCAAGCAATATGATTGAAAGCATTATAATAAATGAAATTTTATCAAAAAATTTCCACTTCTCATTCATTTTTAAAGAGCCTCCTGTAGATACCTGCAGCAATGGGAGCAGCGATCTTTCCGGCATCTCCTCCATTTTCCACAAAAACCACAACAGCATATTTCGGATTGTTCCTCGGAGCAAATGAAACAAACCAGGAATGAGGAGTAAATCTCCTCTGTTTTACAAGTTTTTTATAATTTGGATTTTCCAGAGACAATATCAGCTGTGTTCCTGTTTTCCCGCAAATATCAAGTCCCTGAACCATGGCTGCTCTCCCGGTGCCTCCATCGTTAACACATCTGTATAGACCATCAATAACCTTCTCAAAAACTTCTTTTTTTATTGGCACTATCTTTTTAAAAGTACCGGTTTTAATAATAACCCCTGAAGAATCAGTTACAGTGTCAAGAAGATGGAAGCTGACATCTTCACCCCTCAGAGCAACAATTGATATCATTTTCAAAAGTTGCAGAGGAGTAGCACTGATCATCCCTCCTCCGATAGCAACGGAAATTGTTTCACCAGGGTACCAGTTATGGCCGTATACTTTTTTTTTCCAGGCTCTGGTCGGTAATATCCCACTCTGAACTCCGGGAATGTCAAGCCTCGTTTTTTCCCCAAAACCCAGAATTGCACTATACCTGGCAATGACATCAATATCCATCTTCTTACCTAAGGAATAGAAAAATATATTGCAAGAGTTCTTAAGTGCATTTTCCAGATTCATCCAGCCGTGCCCGCCTCTGTTCCAACAGTGGAAAACTCTTTTATAGAAAATAGCACTGCCTGTGCAAACTACACCCGTTCCCGGTAAAATTTTTCTTTCAGATAATCCGGCAACAGACATAACAATTTTGAAAGTTGAACCAGGAGAATAGAGTCCGCGGGTGAACCTGTTATGAAGAGGTTTATTCTTGTCATTTACAAGCTCTTTCCATTCGGAAGGAGTAAAATTTTTTGAAAAAAACCCGGGTGAAAAATCAGGAAGGCTAACCATTGCAACAATTCCCCCTGTCCTGAGATCAACCACGCCAACAGCACCATTATAATCCCCGAACATCTCTTCACTATATTTTTGAAGTGAAAAATCAACGGTTAAATGAAGTGATTTTCCTATAACAGGTTCATTGATGTTCAGAACCTTCCGGATTTGCCCAAGATTATCTTTGATAACAGTTTTGTCTCCATCCACTCCCTTTAGATAACTTTCATATTCTGATTCAATTCCCGATTTGCCTATTAACTCACCGGGGCTGTAATTTTCATATATAGGTTTCTTCAACTCTTTATCAGAAATTTCCGAAAGATATCCGATAATATGAGAGCCTGTTTTACCATATGGATATCTTCGTCCGGGCTCTGCTTCAACTGAAAGATCAGAGAATTCATCCGATCTGCTTTCAAGAAAAATTGCAGTTTTAAATGGGATTCCTCTTTTTATAGGGATTGGAATTTTCCCGGGATATTTTGAATATTTCTTTAAAATTTTCTCAATTCTTCCCTTTGAATATCCTGTTATTTTCATGATTTTTTTTTCGGTATCAGGATGAGAACCTTTTTTTTCGCGATGCAGGAAGAGATCAAAATTCAATTTATTCTCTGCTACTATTTTTCCGTTTGAATCAAATATCAGGCCTCTCGGAGATTTGATCTGAATTTCCCTGATGATGTTTCTTGATGAAAGCGTAGAATAGTAATTTTTTTTCAGGATTTGCAGCCGCCAGAAAGAGAAGAATAGAAATATAAAGGCAGCAAAAAGCAGAATATTAATTGTTAATAAAATTCTGCTCTCTTCTCTCTTAGCAATACCTCTCTGTTCAGTGTACATTCAGGACCTTTCTAACACTTCGTGATGTCAGAATTACAGTTGCAAATGAAGCTGTCAAAAGAGGTTGGATGAAGAGCAGCCCGTAATCGAAGTTAAAATTATAAATAAAGATCATAAACAGATTCGCAATCAGATTTGATAAAAGCAGTGATATAAAGACAAGTGAAAATGTCCATAATAATTTTTTTGGGTCTATATAATCAAAAACTCCAAAAAGTATAAATGCTATTGCAACTCTAGAGAACCCGAAAATACCGAGCAGAGTACCGGCAAAATAGTCCGTGGCCCAGCCAATGACCATTGCAGCAATAATCACAGTTACAAATTGTTTCCTGATCAAAAAGTATAGGAGGATGATATACATAAAATCAATATTTATTCTGTATTCTGCAAAAAATTTGCTCACTGTGAACTGAAGTAATATAAGAAGAATGAACAGTAACAATCTCAACCTTTTTTTGTTCATTTTTTCCCCAGAATAATCAGTTTTCTTACAGGTTCATCTACAAAATAGGGCCGCACAAATATTTTCAAAACTAAAACACCTTTCTCGACTCTAATGACTTTTCCGATCTTAAGATCCGGGGGATATACCATATCTGTCCCGGATGTAACAACCTCCTCTCCTTTCCTGACTTCCCTGTTACCGATTATATAATTAAAACTGCAAGTATTTGAATTGTTGCCTTTTAAAAGTCCCTCCAGTCTGTTCGAGGAAATTACTGCTCCCGTGCCGCCTGAAGGATTTGTCAGGAATCTTACACCTGATGAAAATAGTGTTACAGGCTCTGCTATTTTCCCAACTAACTCCATTTTTTCATTTACAACTACCATTCCTCGTTTAATTCCATGAATAATTCCTCTGTTTATTAATGCTCCACTTAATGGAAATGCGCTGTTTATTGAAATTACATCTGCAGTAACATAGTCTCTCTTTTTGACATCTTTTGGAATATGCCTGTTATTCTCTTCAGCCTCTCTTTTTATCCTGTAATTCTCATAAAGCAGCTGCCTGTTCTTTTTCTTTAATTCCAACACTTTTTTGTACTCATTCCTGATAAACACATAATGTTTCAATTTATCTGAAATAAAATCAATTGTACTGTTCCACAATACCCTGAATGGTGAAATCAGGGAATGGACAAGATTCCCCAAAATTGAACGGTTATTTTCAAGAACTACAGAATTTGATATAAAGATCAGATTAATGAAAAGTATGATGACTGTAAGAATGACCCTCTTTTGAAAAGCAGAATCGCTTCTACCCACTTTTACTATCTGAAACCCTCATTTTAGTAACTTTGCCCAACCTTTCTCAGCAGGTCTATATTTTCCAATATCTTTCCCGTGCCTTCTACAACACTGGTCAGTGGATCATCAGCAAGAAATACAGCAAGCGATGTTTCTTCACGCAATCGTTTGTCAAGATTTCTTAAAAGTGATCCGCCGCCGGCAAGTATTATTCCCCGGTCTACTATATCAGCAGCAAGTTCGGGGGGAGTTCTCTCGAGAGTTACTCTGATTGCTTCAATAATCTGTGAAACAACAGGCTCAAGAGCTTCTCTGATCTCATTATCTGTAATGGTGATAACTTTAGGAATTCCAAAAGAGAGATCCCTCCCCTTTATCTCCATCTCAATATTTTCATCCAGCGGGTATGCAGAACCTATCTCTATTTTTATCTGTTCGGCTGACCTTTCTCCAATCAGCAAATTATATTTCTTTTTTATATACTGAATGATTGCTTCATCCATTTCATTGCTTGCAATCCTGATTGATTTCGAAATTACAATACCCGAGAGAGAGATCACAGCGACATCAGTTGTCCCTCCTCCTATATCCACAACTATATTTCCGCCAGGTTCTGTGATTGGGAGATCGGCTCCTATTGCTGCTGCCATAGCCTGTTCGATCAGGTAAACTTCACTGGCACGTGCCCTTAAAGCAGCATCTTTAACTGCTCTTCTCTCAACCTGTGTAATCTCCGAGGGAACACCGATTACAATCCTGGGTTTTATAAAATTTCTTGTGCCTCTGGTCTTCTTAATAAAGTAGCCGAGCATTTTTTCGGTAATTTCGAAATCAGCAATAACACCGTCTTTTAATGGCCTGATCGCCACGATGTTTGACGGAGTTTTTCCCAGCATGTTCTTTGCTTCGGAACCTACAGCTTGAATTCTCCCTGAATCCCTGTCTATTGCAACGATAGACGGTTCCCTAATCACAATACCTTTCCCTCTGATGTAAACAAGTGTATTAGCTGTCCCGAGATCAATTGCGAGGTCGGAACTGAAATGGTCATAGAATTTACTGATGAGGCTCATCTAAAATTTCTCCTTAACAAAATTCAGCTTAGGTATTATTTTGTTTTCTTTAAATCTCACTCTCTTTTTATTCCTCAAAAATTGTAACCTGCCGTGTAATAACATTCTCCACTTCAGTTTCTGAAACAGCCCGGAATGTTATTGTCTTAAGCCCCATTGATTTGTATATTTTAGTAAAGATGAAAGATCCGTCCTGTTCAAGGGGGACAGGAATGTTGTCTATAAACAGAGTAGAACCTGTTTCAGCCTTTCCTTTTATTAAAACAAGTGTTCCGTTAACAGTTAAAGAAATAATTGTCAATTCGGGAGGTTGAAGATTAAGGCTTTCTTCATATGATGAACCGAATAACATAATATTCCCTATTACAGATGGTTCTCCTTCAAAGTTATTTTCATTTATCGGAGCAACATTCCAATAAAAATTTCTTCTTCCTTCAAAACCGCCGAGATTGAAATTCGTTCGGTTTGCTACAGTTGTTTTTTCAGTTAAAACATTTTCTCTAAGTTTAGAAGAGTAAAGTCTGAATATATAACCTGACGCATTAGGGACCGCCCTGCATTCGAATTTAAGAATGGAATCCTTAGCTGCTTTCAAATAGACTTTTCTGTTTAGAGGGAATATTGATCCCGGCGCCGGAAGGATCTTTTCCTTGCTTCTCTTTTTCTTAACAGGGAAAAGATAAAAAGTCTCTTCCTCCAGCTCTGTTTTTTCGGCATTTATACTTAAGCTTGTACTTCCTTTGAAATTCCAGATTGACAACTCACCTTCGGGGGACAATTTTAATTTTCCTCTTCCGGAAAGTTCAATTTCACCCAGGCTGCTTCCCAGTGAGACTTTCGTACTTCCTTTTCCTACTCTTTCCCAATAAAATTCACCAAATAAGATTGTTAATTTCAGTAATTTGTGATCGAATTCGACATAAGTAAGCGGGTGAACCTCCATGAAGGTATTCCTGTACAGAAATTCGATAGAAACCAGCTTGGGAGTCATAATGCTTTGATTCCTGCCGAAATCGATCTCATCAAATGAGAGAGGAGTTCGCATATCCTGATCTTTGAAGAGATATGAATCAGATGAAAATCCGGTTATCCTGAGATTTTCATTTTTATAG
>CAZNLS010000011.1:11035-35673 GCA_964573895.1 uncultured Clostridia bacterium | reverse complement strand
GGAATAATCAGCACAACTATTTCAAACCAGACCTTTTCTGCTTTCAATAATTCAAGTGTTTTTAAAACCGGCTTAAGTTTTCCACCGCAAATATCCCTGTAGAACTTTTCGGTAAAAGCCTTCAAATCTATCTTGACAGCTCCTATATATCTGCATAATTCTTTCATTGGTTCTTTATTTATATATCCGTTTGATATCATTATATTGGGAATATTTTCTTTTTTGCCTGACTTTGCCGAATCCAGAACATATTCAAAAAATATAACCGGTTCCGTATATGTATGGGCAACCGTTTTGCATCTTTTTCTTTTTGCCAGTTGAATCAGATCATCCGGCATTAGTTTGAAAGATTTAACCTGCTCCGGGCGGCTTTGTGAAATCTCCCAATTCTGGCAGAACTTGCAGTAAAAATTGCAGCCTGCTGTAGCAACAGAGAGTGCTTTTGTGCCGGGGAAATAGTGAAACAAAGGTTTTTTTTCAACCGGATCAATATTGGCAGTACACAAATTCCCATAAACAAGTGTTCGGTATTTCCCATTTCTGTTTTCCCTGACACCGCATGTTCCTCTTTCAAGGTTAGCAACTCTGCATTTATTTGGGCACAAATCACACTCAATTTTTCTTTCCGGGAGTTTTTTGTAATATTTTGCTTCCATTTTTTCATATTTTGCCGGTATTAAGCAATTCTAACTTTGTCAATCCAAGTCCCATATCTTCAGCTGTTTTGATATATTTTGGTTCGCGTTCTTCTTCTTTTAGACTTTTTAAGCCGAATTTTTTCCTTTCGATCTCAATCAATTCCCAGGCGGCTTTATCTACAGCTACAGGATCTGCTCCAACCAGTAATCCGCCATATTCAAGGCAATATTTCTTATAATATGCTGGGCCGTTATGGATTTGAAGCCTTGATGCATCGCAAATTATTAATCTAACCTTGTCTCTTATCAATGAATGAAGATTTAAATGTGCAATATACGGGTTGCAATTATTTAAATGGAATTTATTGGGATTATATATTGCTCCGTAAAAATTTTTCATCCCGCATGAAACACCGGATAGATCGTGGTCCTTTACAACAGGCATATTTATAATTGTATCCACCATGTATATTAAATTTGAAAAAAAAGTGCCAACTGATTTTGAATATTCAAGTCTGCGGGAGTATCCCCCGATAAAGGGGTTGTCAGTTCCTGCAACCCGGCAGCCGTAGAATAATGATCTATAACCTGCTCTTTTTAACTCCCTGTCACTTCTTTCCCAGATTACAATTTTATTTTTTTCTATTCCTGTATCCACAATACGTTTTATTACAGCTTTAACAAGACCAGTCGACGTTGACAATTTCTTCCCGGGCAGGCAGCTGACTTTTATAGCAACATTTTTTGAATTTCGTAGGATGTGTTTCCATGCTTTTGAAGGATCTGTTATTCCGGTTATTTGTGAAACAGCTGAATCAATACTATCTCCCGCAAACCTTTCATTCATACTGTCTGCTTCTCTTATCAGATTATCATTTTTTTTGAAATATACTCTTCCCCGGTATTTATCAGCCTGGTTCCCGGAAGATTTAAAAATGAATGACCCTGCCGTAAGTCCGGAAGTTTTAATGAATTTTCTTCTTGAGATCATCAGTGTTTAACACCCTTTTCACCGAAAATTTCAGCCTGGAAAATGTAAAATCGGGTTCCGGGCAGCTTATAAGCATTTTTTTTTAATCCGGCCTTCATGCAAAGATTTTGTAAAAATTTGTTAAGAGACCATCCAGTTTCAGTTGCAACCTGGGGAAGATAAACAGCACTGAACATCCCTCTCTTAATGACAACACCGTCAACACCCAATCTTATCATCCTGAAGTCTTTTATAGGTTTTAAAGGAGTCATAACCGATATTTCAAATGATAAATTTTTCAATTCACGACTCGTTACCGGTCTGAATCTCGGATCTCTTGATGCACTGCTCACGGCCATCTCGGACACCGACTCATAGAGAGGCAGGCTCCCTTTCAATGTTCCAATACAACCTCTCAGCCTTCCTTTTTTTTTTAATGTTACAAAGACTCCCCTTACATTCCTTAAATTTTTTGTTATTTTGAATTTGTTTTTACTTCCCCTGATATTTTTTCCCCTGCAATATGAACTTACTGCATCCCGGGCAATCTTTAACAAAGTTTTTTTTTCTATAATTGTAAGAGATTTTTGGTTCTTTTCATCAGGCTCTGTGAAAAATAGAATTGATGCATAACTTACACTCATTGAAAAATCGCCTGTTTTATCTCCGGAACGATAATAATTCACAACTTTGCCTTTGACTCTGTTTCCCTTCAATATGTTGATAAGAATTCCGACAGGAGATATACCGCACATTGTTATTCCTGTCTTTTTATAGAAGTTTAAGTATCCATTAAAATTCAGATCAGTTATATATTTTAAAATTCCAAAATCCAGTAACCTGATATTTAATGAGATTTTTTTCCTGAATGGCAGATATCGATAGGATTTTCCATAGTGAGTAAAATCGCTACTTGCAATAATAAGACTTTTCTCATCAACAAACTTACTAATCAATTTTGCCAACCTGGTGAAATTACTCTTTTGCAGCCTTCCGAAAAGTATCGGTATGATCCTGTATCTTTTTTTCCCGAATATTATCTGAACAAAGGGGAGCTGATTCTCTATTGAGTGCTCATAAATTTCCAAATTTATATTTGTTGAAAAATCCCTATGAAAAAGAAGCCTTTTCGTAATAGTTTTATCAATCTTTATCCTGCCAAGAGGAGTTGCATAGTATTCAAATGCTGAACATAATCCTCCCCCAAAGGCCCCTCTGTGAGAAACGCCGAGCATAAAGACTTTATCAATATTTTCAACGTCTAAAGATGCATAGACGGAAGCAGCACAACTCCCCGACCACTCAATCCCAGCGTGGGGAGATATTATTCCAACAATATTTTTATCACGATTTTTAGTTCCTGCTTCTTTTAATAATTTTTTTACTTTCAGTTCGAGTAATTTTTTTCCCTGAGGATACCAGTTCCCTGAACGCAGATATGGTCTTGTAGTTTCTGTACCAAATAAGGGGATTAATGATAAAAATAGAAGAATCAAAAGCAGATAATGTTTTATTCTGATATGCATATATTAATTTATATAAACTAAATAAATGATATTTTCAATTTATAAAAATCTTGACCTGAAATAAAAAATTGTCATTGATAAAACCTGAAGTGTTATCAGAAAAACTGCTGCAAGTTCAACTCCCCAGAGTGGCAGAAGGATTATTCCCGTTAATATTGCCCCTGCAGCACCACCGAGATGGTCAAAGGCATCTGCAAATCCGGCAGTATTTATACCTTTTTTAAAGTATGGAGAGAGATAATCAACTGAAATGGAAAAAATACAACCCCCTACACCGCCTGCAATTATAGTAAATAATGGTAAAACAGCTTCGACCAGGCCTGTATTGAAAAGGTTGTTTTTCATTATAAAAACGGGCAGTCCTATTATTACAACCAGAACAATATGAATGAGGTAGAATAATTCGGATTTTTTTATAAATCCATCAGTTTCCATCTTTTTTTTCAGGAATTCAAAAAAGAGAGCTCCAAGAGGTATCCCTGCCATAAAAAATGCTATTATCAGACCTATAATCGAATAAAGGTTGCCCCTCAATATCTGATAAGTATAAATAACAATAAAAACTATAGACATTGAGCTTAAGCCGGCATTAAACAATGTAATTCCAAAGGTGAGAAACGTCTTCTTTCCTGAAGAATATCCCGATCTGAACAGAAGAAAAATTGCCGGGAAAAGAAGTATAGGAATTGAAAAAAGAAGAATTTTTAAAAAATTAAAATTTTTGAAACGGGTGATCAGATTACCGTCTCCTCTTAAATTGCTTTCAAGTTTGTTGAAACTATTTACCGCTACCGGAAACATATCACTATTAACCGGAACATCTTTTAATTTGCTTAAAAAATCTCTTTTTTTTGAAATATATTCCTTTTCATACTCATCTCTGAATATATATTTCAATTTCTTTGGTTCAACACCGGAGAGTATAAACCTCTCCTCAAGCACATCCGGGTCATCGCTCACAATACCTTTTTTTCCGGTACCGAATAGATAAGCCCTCTCTCCGCCTGAACTGACCGTGTGCTGAAATACTTTTTCAAAAGTTTTATAAATAATTGCCGAATAATAGCTGAAAAAACCGGATTTATAATTATCCGCAGACGATACCCTTAAAACCACTGTACCATCCTCAGCCAGTATTTTTTTCAATGAGTTAAAGAACTCCATTGTATAATTTCTGTTTAGAGATAACGATGAAGGTTCTGCGGAATTTATGAAAACCACATCAAATCTGACCTCCGAATCACTTATCAGAGTTCTTACATCGGTAAATAAAAATGATTTTTTAAACTCAGCAAATTCCATACTCTTGTCCTTATGGAATTTCTCAATAATCTCAACAAGTTTTTTGTCCTGCTCAGTGAATAAAATTCTTTTAAATCCAAATTTTTTTAGTGTTTTAAACAAGTAATAATCCGGTCCGTCAACTATCAGTATCGAATTGTTATTTTTGTTTTGAACATAGATATTTGCGGCGGTTTTTAGAGCAGACTGATTATCCGGGAACGAACCTGAGAACTTCCCGTTTAAAAATATATTTTTCTGTTCCTCATCTACCGATACAATTATATTCTGGTATTTTGAATCTTTTGAAACAGCCAGTTTAGTCTCTGATATTCCGCTCCATCTTATAGCATTTGATTTCTTGTCAATTACTTTATAAATAGGGGTTATAACGGCAATAATAAACAAAATCCCCGAAATTAGGGCAGAAAAGAAGAAAACTCTGTCTTTTAAATACAGAGAATAAAACCCAACCGCAGATAGCAGGAAAGCCGATATGAAGAAGGTAACTTCATAATTAGTAAACTTAGATACAAGAAAGTATGTGTATATGACTCCTGCAAAAAATGCCCCTGATGATTCAATTATATATATTGCGGAGATTTTCCCCGACTCATTTAAAAAAAATTTTAATGATGAACTATCGACTCTGGTAACCGCTATTGGAAATTGAAATCCAATAAGGAAAGAAACCGGAATAATAACCGGAAATGAGTAGAGAAATAATTTTAAAAACGGGATCATTTGACCCGAATGAGTACCGGTTAGCAGAAAAAGAACTCTAATGAGAAAAATTTGAAGTGGAAGAAACAAAGCCAATGAAATAAGAGATAAAAGATAAGAAGTGTCATATTTTTTTTTTACATTCCTGCCGGTAATAGCACCCAGGAAAACTCCTGTCAACCAGATCGAGAGAATTATACCAAGATAAAATTCATTACCGTTTAAGATTACAAAGAATTCCCTTAGAAGAATTGTCTGTGAAATAATTGAAAAAAACCCTGTCGAAAAGACTAAAAACAGAATCGCCATTTCTTCCTGTTACCAAAAACTTATTTGGAAGATTTTTTATCTTTTTTGTTATTCTTCATCTTTTCAATGATTTTTTTGAATTCTTTGCCATTAGATATTTTTTTGAAAATTGGATCACCAAGAAGATATTTAGAAATATCCAACCCACTATCCTCTATCTTTTTAAGCATTTTCATACACTCTTTTTTATTCCCGTCCTGAAGTAGTAATTTGGACAGATAGAATCCAATAAAACCGCTACCCGGGTTTGCTTCAAAGGCAATTTTCATGAAGATTAGAGATTTTTTATATATCTTTTTTTTATAATTTGAAATCCCGAATTTCCACCCTTTAACTGAAAGAAGGTAAAGTAATCTTTCAGACATTGCCTTTTTTATTTCAGACCCCCCATTATTCAATTTTCTCAATTCCCCCAATTTCAGGTATCTTCGAATCTCACGGTAATTTAACCCTGATTTTCCACTATTGATCATTCCAAATGTTTTCTTAAATAATTCAATAAATTTTAATTCCTCTTTTATTGATGAAATAATTCCTTTCTTATCTTTTTTGACATTTTTATTCCTGTTTTTATCATCTCTTCCGATTGTCAAAAATTGATCGGCTTTTTTCAGACTTTTAAACAAATCATTCAATGAATTACTTAAAATTTCTGCAAAATAGAATTTTCTTTTTATTATCTGTTCTTCAAGATATTTATTAAAATATTCAGATACATTTTTGATAAAGCCAGTACTCATTTTCAATTTACCGTTTATCATTTCCCAAACTTTTATAGTTTCAACCGCTCTTTTTAGAATATTAACACCAGGCCATTTATGGGTCCCGGGGATGACATCCAAAATGTGCTTTACTTTTTTTTGGCTTAAATTATTTTCTAAATTAATCATCTCGGAAAAATTAAAATCGGAGAATCCTACAATACCGTAATAGAAGGAATTGGATAGTGATTTATAATCGGGTTTTTCCGACAGGCCCGCCCCACAGGCTATAATTCCTGACGGATAGACATCGGTGATTAATGAAAAGAGAGAAGCTCCCCTCGCCCCTCCGGAAAAACCTGCAGCAATTACCCGGTTGCTGACTATTTTATACCTTGATCTGAGATCTTTCCATACTTCATTGACCGCCTGGAAAAGATCTTTCCACGGGCCGTTTTTAACATTTTTCGAGCATACAATTATATAGCCGTTTTCATCTGCTATGCTTTTGAATAGCCGGATAGGTATATCAACTCTTCCCCCTGGTTCCAGTGCAAAAATTAGCGGATAAGCTGCCTTTTCAGAATAATTTTTAGGAAGATACACCGAGTATGTGATTCCCGACCCACTACTGCATTTAATATCTTTTCTTATTCCACTCTTAGTTTTGATGCCCGGAAAAGTTGGCACAATAAATAAAAATATTAATATTGTTATATTAAACAATACACTTTTTTTCACGGTTTTCTTCATTTTTATCTCCCTCTATTTTATACCCCGGGAGATTTAAATCTTCAATCCTTTAAAATACTCAAAAATATTTTGATTAATTTTTATATCTATATATAATTGCAGGTATGAAATCGGATTCCCGGAGACTTTATTGAAATTTGAGACTAAAATAGGTGGACTGATAGGTGAACTTGATTCATTTTGGGATATGGTCTCAAAATCGGGTTTAATATTTAATTCAGGCATCGGACACTTCCTGGACAAGAATGTTGAGAGATTTGAGTATGACCTGAAAAAAATCAAAGAGATCGAAGGACAGGCAGACGATATAAGAAGGAGTATCAAATACAAGTTGTATTCGCATATGCTTATACCGGATTCCAGGGGAGATGTTCTGGGACTTCTTGAAACCAGCGATGATGTTATTGATTCAATAAAAAAGGTGCTGTATCAATTTGATATTGAGAAACCTGAAATCCCATCCATACTTGTAAAAGAATTCAGGGAACTGGCGAAAATTTGCCTTAAAAGTGTTGATGACATGGTCAAAGCAGCAAGATCCTTTTTTAGAGAAATTTCAATGGTAAATGATTATATTAATAAAGTTTATTATTATGAACATGAGGCTGATAAACTTGAGGAAGATATAAAGAGGAAAGCATTTGGTTCAGGTAATATAAAGAGTCTCAGCAGAAAAGTTCAGATCCGTTATTTTGCGGAAAAAGTAGCAACAATTTCAGATGCAGCACAGTCGGTTTGTGATAGATTAGCTATTTATACTATTAAAAGAAGCACCTGAAAATCACAGGGTAACTTCGTTAGATATTCCGATAATTGAACCATCCATCCCGTAAGCAATTATCCTAAAACTGTATTTTCTTTCTTTTTCAAGAAATTTGTTCACATAGCTCAGTTTATTATTTAAAAGTTTATCCGGTGTAATCTCATCTACTGTAGCATATTTGTTTTTTTCTTTTTTTCTCTGGACGGCAAATTTAAGAATTTCAATTTCTCTGAAATATTTTATTTCAGCATCGAGTTTTGCATAATAGTTGGTGATTATCCAACTCTTCTCCTCATTTCTGCTTCCTTCAAGAACTATATCCAACGGAATATCTACTCCGGTTTCAAAAGAGATGGTTTGTCCGGCATCCGAAATGTTTTTTACAAAAACTCCCGAATTTGTTCCGTCATATTTTCTGGACCCCGGTGATGTAGAAGCTGAAAAAAGGTTGTTTTTTAAATAGAAATCTCCTTCGTCAGCGCTTTCAAACTGTTCAATCTCTTCAAGCCCGTCTGCTTCCATTAATCTAATATATTTGTGTTCTGTATAGGAGTTATCATATTTGAAACTATATTGAGAATCATCCAGTGTTGAATCAATATGCCAGATGAGTAAACCGTCAGTCGGAATATTTTTGTCATTTGCAACTCTTTTTCTATATTGAACCATGAAAAATTCTGAAAAATATAAATTGGAATTTGCACCCGGCATAATCAACAAAGCATCCTGAGATATTGATGTTGGGGAATAATTGAGGCTAAAATTTCCCGAATGTGAAACGTCGGGGGTCAGCCAGCCAAGAAGAAACTTACTGAAACAGTTGTGATCCCCCCAAACAGAATCCATTATATCGAGACCACCTACTCCTCCCTCCGGACCTACACCTTCCTTGTAATCATATAGATCCGGCAGACCCAGAGCATGACCTGTTTCATGAATTAGAGTCGAGGGACTGAATTTGTCACTTGGATAATGATAAGACTCCCATTGCCATGAGTAAGTACCCAGTTTTTTCCCGTCTACAAGAAATCCGTTATCAGAAAAACCTGTCTGGTAAGCCCACCAGAAAGATGACCATTCTCCATGCTGGCCACTCCAAATAACCACGAGATAATCAATATCACCGTCGTTGTCATTGTCGTACTGGCTGAAATCATGTCCTTTTCCGTCATAATAATTTATTACCTCTTTAATAAGATTATCTCTTCCTTTGCTCTCGGCAACATCCCTTGAATATTGAGTTTTATACCATCCTAATACATTTCCGGTAATTTTTAATTGGTTATAAGAGGATCTCAAATAGAAATTTCTCAGACTCTCCAGCGGGAAAGAATTTCCATCCCCGGAACCAAATATTTTATTGTAAATTGAAGAGCGTGAATTTACATTGGGTTTATCAGCAAAAGAGATAAGAACAACCGGAATTTTAACTGTACCGATAGTAGGCATCCCTTCCCATTTAAACGGCACTTCCGAAATTCTGTTCAGATCCTTTCCTTCTTCTATACTTTTACCTTTTAGAAGTGACCTCATCCGAACATTAAAAATTTTAATAAGATCTTTAGAAGTTTTATAATTCCCAAGTTTTTTAGCGGCTTCTAACCTGATTTGAAATGTTCCGTCTTTTTTATATTTCTCAATCTGCTCTTTGGTCGGTGGAATGAGAGAAAAACAAAAGCTGTTCATCACGACAAAGATAGTGAAGGAAAACAGAAATATTAGTGATAACTTTTTTTTCATGCAAGCTCCTATCTATACTAATACGGAATTAATATATCATTAAGGACACTTTTGTCAAAATTGTTTCTTTATCTTACTCCCGAATATAAAAACTTTTCAATCATTTGATGATCAGTGGTTTTTGAGATTCAATTTCCGAAAAGCATTTAATGACATCATAGTTATATATTAATTTTCAACTTGTTGGAATTCAATTAATCTGAGATAAATCACATAGAACTTGTATGTATAACTAAGAAAGTATACTTTTATCTTCTAGGAGGTAACAGATGAGGAAAAATTCAATTTTAATATTAAGTTTATTTCTACTAATTTTACTTGTATCTAACCTTCCTGCTCAAAGAAATTTTCTAATAAAACCGGTAATATCAACAGACTTAAGAGCGGTTCCTTCAGAGTATTCGGCTAAATGCCCCAAAACCATTTATTTTGAAGGCTCCATAAAAGTAAACAAAGCAATGGTTGTAAGATACCAATTTGTCAGAAGTGATTTTACAAAATCCCGGATAAGAATATTAGATTTCAAAAAAGCCGGAATACACGGAATTAAAACATCCTGGAGAATTTCAAAAAGTTATTCCGGATGGGTTATGGTAAAAATTATCTCTCCTTCAATACAGGCTAAAGGAGCGAAGGCAGCGTTCAGAGTTGCATGTAAAAATCAAATGCCCGGGAAATCCCTCACAATTGCACAATTAAAAAGAAAGTATCGTCCCATTCAGTTTGGACCTCCCAAAATTACAACCCGTAATGTTAAATTCAAAATGTCCAATAAAATCCCAAGAAGGGTTGAAGTGGTTTCTGATCTTACTATTAAACTAATCGGTATTAATCCGTATCCAGGTAGAATTAATAAAAAAGTTACATTCACAGTCATTGTGAAAAACATCAGTAATCTCCGAGCAAAATACTCCAAAGCATGCAAACTCGGAGTAAAATTCTCATTTAATAAGAAGCTTGGATGGGGAGATGCTGTCGAATTCGGGCCTTATTTCTTTGATATCCCAAAACTCGCATCAATGGAAAGTTGTTCCATAGAATTTAGTTATAAATTTAACTTTTCATCATTGTGGAAAATAGTAGTAGAGGCTGATGGAATGAATGAAGTAAGAGAATTGGATGAAAGTAATAATTCACATTCCCGAATTTTTGGTGTATATTATTAAGAGAAGTATCTGATATATTTAAGTTTAATAGTTAATTACCTTTTATATTTGACTAACATTGTAAATCTGTTTCACAATAAATCCATCTGATACATATTATTTAATGATATGAAAACCTTACAAGTTATCCTCATCCACATCCCCTATTCCATAATCACTCTAAATTGTCAAAATGTAAAGCACCCTCTCTCAAGTTGAGGAATTTTTATTTCCTATAATATTTTTTTATAGGCAATAAAAATTCCTCTTTTTTCTTGACAGAGCTATTTATATTTTATATTATTATCAAATGGAAAAATATTTTTTTACAGAACAAATTGCTGAAAAGTTCAAGTCTATGGATAAAGTACCTGAATGGCTGCAAAACTATCCTGAATTCAGATATCAGATAAAAACTCTCAGAGAAGCTCTTGGAATGACCCAGAAACAGCTTTCTTTTAAAGTCAAGAGGACAATTAGGTCGATTAGGCAGATTGAAAACGGGGAGGCCATACCAAAAATAACTACACTAAAAAAAATTGCAGAAGCCCTGAATACCGAATTAACCATTTCACTAATCCCCAGACAAAACATTATTGACCTTCTTGATAATCTTGCAAAAAATAAAGCAAAAGAATTAATAAGCATTAGTGAAGTCAGCTCTACTTTAGAAGTTCAATCCCCATCCAAAACCGAAAGCAAACGTCAAATTGAAAATTTAAAAAATGAGATTCTAAAAAAACGTAGATCTATCTTGTGGACTAAAAAGAGAAATAGTGATTAATTCATCACTTCCTCAAGGGGCAACGCCGCTTACACAAGATGACTTTGAAAGCTTAATTCCCAAACACATTACTACCAGATCAGAATTAAATGACGCTGAATTTATCAATATTACCAAAGCATCCGCTAAATACCTCCTCTCAAAGAAAAAATTCATTTTCAATTCAGAAAATCTTTATAAACTTCACAAAGATATGTTTGGGAAAGTTTGGAGATGGGCTGGTAAGAGAAGGGACACCGAAAAGAATATTGGTGTGAATTTTTTTAAAATCGATGTTGAGATCAAAAAATATTTGGATGACCTTGATTATTGGCTTAAAAATTCTTTGGATATTATTGAAATCTCTGCAAGATCTCATCACCGGCTTGTATATATTCACCCCTTCAATAACGGAAATGGAAGGTGGGCCAGACTTTCGGTTAATCTGCTCCTTAAGAGTCATTCCGGTTTGATCCTGAAATTTCCTGAGAATGATCTTATTCTTTCAACTAAAATTCGAGATAACTATATAACTGCTTTGGAACTTGCAGATAAAAATGATTTCTCAAATTTGATTGATTTCCATAAAAAATACATTACCGAATTCAGTATCTAAATAGATTAATATTAAGGTACTATTGATATGAGTGCATATTTGCTTTTTAATATTTTATGTTGTATATTTATAATATAATATTATATATATCTAATATTTGGAGGTAAAATGAATAAAGGTAGAAAAATCTGGTTGGGAGTAACAGCTCTCTGCTGTTTATTAATTTTGGGATTCATAAAATTTTATAAACTTCAGGTTTCCATAACCAAACTTGAGCTGGTGCAAATGGGATTGGCAATACTCATTGTAATATTTTCAATTTCATCCGGAATTAAAAGAGACATAGAAGAGAAGAAAGGATTTCCTTTAAGTGATGAATTAAGCGATTTTTTGAAGTATAAAACCGGTTATTATTCATTTCTGGCATCCTTTCTTATATGGATATTTATATTAATTTTCAGAGCCTCCATGTTTCCGGAAGTAGAAACGGCTATCGGATGGGGCATCCTCCTCGCCGCCTTATCTTCATTTATCATAAAGTTCTTTATCCGGAAAAAATTTAATGAAAAATAAGATAAAGGAACTGAGGGCCAGGTTTAACCTCACTCAAAATGATCTGGCTATTAAGGCCGGAGTGAGAAGGGAAACCATTCTATTTCTGGAGAAAGGGAAATACAACCCCTCACTCAAACTTGCACACACTATATCCAGAATCTTCGATCTTCCCATTGAAGAAATATTCATTTTTCATGATTAAAATAGGTAACGTTTTTGAATGATGATCAAACATAAATTTACACCTTAATAAAAATCATCAAATTTATTTTATCAATTTGAACTTATTAATTTTCGATATGATTGATTCATCTACGTCATCAAAGGTATTCAAATATAGTAATTATTATCCTTTAAACAAACGACCCTGCTTATTGCATAACCGGGATATATTTTCTACCCTCTTTCAGTCAGATATACACCTGAGAGGACAAGAATCGTGCCTGCTATCATCGAAATTCCGGTCTTTTCTCCCAAGACTAAAAATGCAATCAGGTTTGTCATCGGGGGGATAGTGTAGAGGAACACGCCGACTTTTTGCGACTCCATCTTCGACAGTGCATAAACATATAACAAAGTAGCAAGAAATGAGCAGGTTACACCTAAAAATATGACTGCAAATATGGAATTAATCTCTATTGAATGCAGGGAAAGACCCGGGTTTTTTAGAAAATCGTAAACTCCGGCGGGTAATGTATATATAGCTCCAATTATTGTAATTATTCCCGTAATTTCAAGCGGACCGAGCTTTTTTGTAAGACTTTTTCCGAGAATTGTGAAAATCCCCCACATGAATATACTTATCAATATAAGAATATCCCCTGTCAGATCACCTCTCAGGTTGAAACTCAGTAGTTTTTGTATTCCAATTACAATTATGACTCCTGCAAGAGCAGTAGTTATTCCTATGAACTTTTTCAATGATACTTTCTCATTTAAAAAAATTGCTGCAATAATTGTAATGGTTATCGGAGCTGTTACCGCATATATCCCACCTTTGGATGCAGTTGTAAACTGAAGACCTACTGTTTGAATACCATAATGAAGGCCTGTTCCGAAAACACTTAAGAGCAGTAATTTCCATCTGTACCTGTAGAGTTTTTTAAAATTAACATTAAGGATCTTCATCCATATAATAAAGCAGATTGCCGACACTACCAATCTGGCCGAGACAACAGTTAGAGGAGGGATTGATAAAAGGGCGATCTTTGTGGCAATAAATGATCCTGCCCAAAATAGACAGGCAGCAAGTATGGAAACAGTTGCTTTGGCAGAGCCGCTTGAAGAGTTCAATTGTTTTTCCCGGATCCGGATCTTATATTTTTAAAATCTCTTAAAATGTATATATGATAGTCTCCAAGATATTCAAATCCGAAATTTTTATATAATGATATTGCCTTCAGATTGTTCCGGTGAACTTCAAGTTTTATTTGAATATTCTTGTTTTCGGCAAAATCAAGAGAATCTTTTAGAAGTATTTTTGAAAACCCCCTCCCCTGAAAATCAGGATGAATCCCAAAATGATGCAGATGTATTCTCCTCCCGTCAAATGTCATCCATGATGTCCCTGCTATCCCGTGCTTCCCCAGTTCAAGTATGAGAAGTTCACCCCCGATCTCAATTGAACTCACTATTTTTTTTAGATCGTCCTCACGTTCAGGTCTGTCTAATCCTGTAATTTCCCATAACTTTTTCACTTCGGAATAGTCATCTTCTTTAAACCTTCTTGTTTTCGGCTCCAACTCCTTCAAATTTTTCTCCTTTGGATCATAATTGGTTATTTATATTAAAACTGCATATATATGAAATCCCCCGATGCTTTCACAGCAAAGACCAGTATCGAAATTATTGAAAAATAGTAGAACAGTATCCTTAAAATAAGTGGTTTTCTGAGTATTTTATCTCCTATTTCAAACAGGCCTGACATAGTTTCCGATATTACCATTATCAGAATTGCCGCGATCAATATTTCTGCGGTATAAGGAGGAAAATCTTTAAGAACCCTATTGTATAAATCGGCAATCCCTTTCAAAGCAGAGTCATTTAGAAAAATTTGATTTATCATTCCGATAGAATGTGATATAGACTCAGCACGAAAAAAGATCCAGGAAAATGTTATAAGAGAAAATGTAAATATTATTCTAAATCCTTTTAAAATCAGTGAATCATTTTTTAGCCGGACAGTTTTTCTTATTTTTTTTCTCATCCTTTCACTTAATTTTGAAAATCCAAGAAATATTCCATGAATCAATCCCCATATCAGAAAGGTCCATCCGGTACCATGCCATATTCCGCAAATTACCATTGTAAGAATTGCCGAGATTGTATATATATATTTATCTCCGGTTTTAATGTCTAAATTTTTTATAAACTTCTTTCTTGAAAAGAAATATGCAATTGGTAAAAAAAGATAATCCCTCAACCATTTTGATAATGTAATATGCCATCTTTGCCAAAAATCCCTGATAGAGATGGAAAGCCATGGTCTTTTAAAGTTTTCTGCTAATTTTATCCCAAACATTTTCCCTATTCCGATTGCTATATCGGCAATCGCGGAGAAATCACAATAAATCTGAACAGAATACAGGGAAAGTCCGAAAACTACCGTCAGACTGTCATAAGTTCTGAAATCCCTAAACATCATATCCGTAAAAATTGCCGCTCTGTCGGCTATAACAACTTTTTTGAAAATTCCCCACAATATTCTCTGAAAACCTGCAGCAATAGACAGATGGTTAAACCGGACATATTGACTAAATTGGGAGAGAAGGTCCTTTGCCCTGTCAATTGGTCCCGCTGCAATTTCCGGGAAAAAAGAGACGTATAATAAAAGTCTGAAAAAATTCTTTTCGGGGGGAATAATGCCCCTGTACACATCGGAAATATAACTGATTTTTTTGAAAACATAATAAGAAATTCCCAGAGGAACGGTTATTTCAACAAAAAATTTCATATTCCACAAATTCAGTGACGGAATCAATGGTGCCAATATTTTTTCCAGCGGGTAATAAAACTTAAAAAAAAGCAGGAAAAGAAGGTTTGGGGCAATCCCGTAAAGCAATATCTTTTTTCTTCCTCCTTTATTTTCCGGATGTGATAAGTTCTTTGCAAATATGAAATCGGATAGTGTCAGAATAATAAGCAAAATTGTATAGAGAGGACTGATAAAGAGATAAAATAAAAGGCTGGAAATCAGAAGAACCAGATACTGGAATTTTTCAGGGACAAAATAATAAAAGACAAGTGAAAAAAAAATAAAAATGAAAAAATGAGAAGATAGGATTGTCAATTGATCACCCCCATATCCTCAAGTTTTTTTTTCAATATGTTGCTGAATAAAACCGCTCCATCAAAATTCAAATGTTCGGAGTCATAAAATTTCCATCTCTCTTTATTGAAAAATATATCATGATAGTCGAGTAAAAAGGTATTTGGATAATGTTTGATTAATCCTTTGACAAAATTATAATAATTTTTCACTTTGACAAATGATTTTGCAACTTTAAAATAATTAATTGTTACAGGCATTCTTAACAGGATTAGTTTCAGCCCTCTGCTTTTACACAATTTTATTATTCGAATTAGAAAACCTGCCATCTCCCTGTTGGGATATTTTGCTCCCAAATAATGCCTTAAAGCTCTTTTTTCCCCTTTCCTGTCTCTGTTCCTGTGAAAATATTGATTCTTTACACCTCTGAATTTGTTTATAAATTTTTTCTTTTTCGATTTCTTTTTCGATTTGAAAAGTTGAGAAAAAAGTGCACTGAATTCTCCCCTGAAATCAAATATTTCAATATCTATATATTTATAAATCAGATATTGCAGCTGACGGCCTTTAATCTTTCCTAATTCCGGGAAATCTATATATCTGTCCCAGTACCCGGTAAATAATACCCTCTCATTTCTCAGATCATTCAGCGAGTGTAAATCAACTGGCAGAATGACTGCTTTGATATAATTATTTTGCCTGAGAGCATATTTTAATTTATAGTAATCATGGATGTAACTCTCTCCATAATCCGCAAAATTTACAGCATTTCCGATTGTTTCAGGGTCTATTCCATTTGCAGTGTGAGAATCTCCGAGGATAAGTACTTTTGCCGTGGGATCAATCACCTCTTCGCTATTTTTTCGATACTCTCTCCAAATATTGTTAATAAAATATGAGACAGAAAAAACGGAAATGAGAAAGAGCAAATAGAGGATGAACCGGATAATTTTTCTATGCCGTAACATTTATAAATTGTAGTCTAACATTTTTTCATTATCAACATTACCCTGTTTATTTTTTTTGCCTTTTAATGTAATATTTTATAAAAATGAATTTGAAAAGATGTTTACTCCTCATAATAATTTTAGTTATCACTTCATTCTGCAGTAAGAAGGCTATTCCGGGGAAAAATTTTTTAGATCAAATTGAAATTTCAACACTCCCCCTCCAGGAAAAAGTAATCGACAATGAAAGAATAATTATCAGGAACAAGTTCGGGAGATTTACTTTGAATCCAATTTTCAGTTATAAAATTTCTGCAAAAGTCGTATCGGCAACATCATATGGCTCGGGATGGCAGGGTGAATTTGCTCCCGTTGATCTGGCACTGGTTTGGGGACTTCTTGCGAAAAATAAATTCAGCAGAGGTATAAGATATTCACAACGAAACAGGTGGTACTATTACAACTATGAATATGATTATCCCCTTTCCAAAGAATATATTATCAACCACTCCGCAAATAATCACCTGATCCCGTCTTCTTACAATTTACGACTTGCAATAGAAGCGATCAGAAAAGGGGACAGAGTAACAATTGATGGTATATTAATCAATATGCTGGGATCAGCAAGAGGCCGGGAAGTATACTGGAATTCAAGTACAAGACGCAGTGATTCCGGAGACAGTTCATGCGAATTAATATATGTGAAAAGTATAAGAATTAATAATAAGCTCTTCAGGTAGTTACGATTTTTCTAAAATACTTGATATTAAAAGGAAGAATAAGATATATTAATCTTAACCAGGAGGAAAAATGAATCCAGCAAGGAAAATTTTCGGTTTTTTAATTACAATTATTATAGGTGTTCCGGTTCTTTTTGCTACAATCCTTTCAATTGGAGTAACACAGTCAGTAGTTTCGGCCGGTTTTCTTTCCGAATTACCAACTGAATTAGTAAAAAAACTACCCGCAACTCTTGATGAAATTTACAAAGAATTAAAAATTGAGGACATTGAGACAAATAGAGATATTGGTTCTTTTTTCAAAGCAATGAAAAGGGCGGATTTACCTCCTTCTCAGATTCTGGAGAAGTCCGGAATCGGAAAATGGATGGAAGATGAACTCATCGTAGCCCTGAAAACACTCGGAAGTTCACTCAGAGGTGAACAAACAAAAAAAAATATTGTTCTTAATATGACCGGTTTAAAACTGGCACTGACAAGTAATGAAATAAAGTCATATATGAAAAAAATAATTGAAAGACTTCCGGTTTGTCAGAATAGTGAGAATGATTGGGACAGATTCAGGGAAAATGAAGATCTGGGAGAATTTCCTGATTGCAGACCTAAAGATCTTGAAATTTCAGATGAGCTGGTCACTAACATTCTCAATCGACTTATTTCAGATATTCCGGATAGTGTCACTCTTCTCGACAGGGATGATTATTTTCCGGGCAATATCAGGGTCCCCGAATTTATATCTTCTTTAAGTTACTTTCTTTTTATTTTCCCGCTTGTTTTTATAGTATTAGGTTCATTTATTGCGGATTCCAGGTTAAAAGGATTTTTAAGATGGAGCGGAACCGCAACAATTCTGGGTGGTTTGTCAGCATATGGATTAGCTTCATTTCTGAACAACATGGTTCCTATTTCAGAACATTTTCAGAATGCGTTTAAATTTTCCCAACAGTTTCCATTGAGATATTCCGAGGTATTTAATGAGAAAGCGGTGCAGTTCGCTTCAGACATACTCAACCATCTATTTAAACCTGTATTGTCTATTGGAGGAACTGTGGCAATTATAGGATTGATAATTTTTGCACTCTCTTTTCTTGTTAACAGCAGAAATTAATCATGAACTGATTGGATAAGACTTAAAAAACTTTTTTGATTGTATTCTCAAGTTCGGCGATCCTATATGGTTTTTCAAGAGCCGCATCGAAACCGAACAATTTAAAATTAGACATGGTTTTATCAGTAGAATAACCACTTGAAGCGATAGCTTTAATTCCCGGATCAATCTTTCTTAACTCTTTTAACGTCTCTTTGCCTCCCATATTTCCCGGAACGATCAAATCAAGAATCACAACGTCAAAACGCTCCTTTTTGCCGGCACTCTTTTTCATTAGTTTTACAGCTTCTTCACCGTGGGAACAGGCTTCAACACAATATCCCTTTTTTCTTAACAATTCACTTACCGATTCAAGAATTAACTCTTCATCATCCATGATCAATATATTGATTTTCTTTTTAGAATGTTTGCTTTTATCGGGAAGATTTGAATCTTTATTGTTTTTTTCTTCAGACACAAGATAAATCGAAAACGTTGTTTTTTCCCCAAGAATGGAATCAACATCAATAAAACCATTGTGATTTGATATTATCGAATATACCGAGGATAATCCCAGTCCGCTTCCTTTTTGCTTGGTTGTAAAAAAAGGATCGAATATTTTATTCAAATGTTCTTTTGGGATACCAATGCCATGATCCGTAATTTCTGTCTTTATATAATTATTTGAATCTTTTGTAGGAAGTTCCCTGCTTCCTGAGCTGACATTTACAGCTTTTATATCAATTTTACCGCCGGAAGGCATTGCCTGGGCTGCATTTATCAGAAGATTCTGCAAAACCTGCCCGATCTGTCCTTCGTCAGCCTTTACTCTCCAAAGATTTTTTGCAATATCGCAATTTATTTTTACCTTCAAACCTGATTCAGATAATTGAACAGTATTATTAATAATATCTTCCAGATTTATCAATTTTATTATCGGCTCTCCACCTTTCGAAAATGTTAATAACTGACGTGTAAGATTCTTCGCCCTTATAATTGCATTTTCCACCCGCTCGAGCCTGTCAAATATTTTTTCGTTTATATTCTCATCCATTTTTGCAAGTGAAATATTACCAATAATTGCAGTCAATATATTGTTAAAATCATGTGCTATACCTCCAGCTAAAATCCCAAGAGAATCAAGCTTTTCTTTCTTCAGCACCTCTTTTTCAATCAATTTTTTTTCTGTAATATCAACTATAATACCATCCACAAAATTAATCCTGCCGCTCTCATCCATTATTGCAGTCTCATTTACACTTCCCCAAAATTTTTCTCCGTTCCTTCTTTTAAATAAAACTTCATAATCTTTTATTTCCCCTTCTTTCTTCAGTTTTTGTATTAAAACTGTTCTGTCATTCGGATTTGAATATAACTTTTTTACATCTGCTGCTATGAATTCTTCGGGAGATTCAAACCCGAATATTTCAGAAATAGCCGGATTTGCAGAGAGTATTTTACCCGATGGAGTGGTTCTGAAAACCCCGAGAGGAATATTCAGAGCCAGAGTCCTGTATTTTTCTTCACTTGTTCTCAGCCTCTCCTCCATTTTCTTTCTGCCGGAGATATCAAAAAGTATTGCCTGGACTGCTTTTTTTTGATTATATGTAACAGGGACACCCTCAGTTTCAATATCTATGAGATTTCCTTTCAGGGTTTTAATCTTAATTTCAATAGGAGGCTGTCTTTGATCAGAATCAATAGCCTGTTTCATCCTCTCTGAAATAATCCCCCTGAAATTATCGCCAACTATATCCAGAGCCTTTTTTCCTATTAGATCTGATTCAGCCTTTGCTTCGAGCAATTCAATGCATGCCCGGTTGACAAATGCAATAACTCCATTTATGTGTATCAATATTGCTCCCGGACTCTTTTCAATAATATTCCTGTATCTTTCCCTCGATTTTTTTAAATCACTATCTTTATTTACAGATTCAGATATATCAGAAATATGAAGTACAATTCTTTCTGTTGAACCGTCATTAATATAATTCGTTTTCACCTGAAGACTTTCTCCTCTCAGATTTTTGGTCACTTCTGTTATTGACTGCTTTGTTTTCAAACACTTATCTACAAGGCATTGATCCTTTTTGACAGGTTTGCCATAAAGGATAAGCCCACATTTTGTCCGGCCTACTTCAATATCACTCCATTTTTTTAAAGCTGAAATATTTGCAGCTATTATCTTCTTATCAGTGTCAACTTCAAGTATCGGATTTGGGATTGTATCTATAATCAGAGAAAAAAGGTTATCAGCAATTTCGCTATTTTTACCGCTCATTTAGATATATATTAAATTAAAAACAGGAAAAATCCAATTTTTATTTCTTCTTAATAATATTTCCGAGAAATCCAACCGACCCTTTCACAATAGCCTTAAAGAGGTTTTTTCCGGAAATTTTTTCTTCTTTTTCCCCGCCGAAAATCATTTTTTCAACAGAATTCATATCAACATTATCCTCTATTGTTCCTTTTATAATCTCAATTTTCTCCGCTTCCCCGGGTTCAACTTTGTACACTTTATATTGCAGGGATTTTATAGTTTTATAAAACGGAATGTTAGTATCCATTAATGAAATATCCGCTTTCTCACACCCTTTTCTTACCCGGTTTTCAACTTTACCTTTTCCACAAAGAATAATTGCCGAAGGTTTTGAGTCCGTTTCACCTGAAAGAGCTAAAGCAAGCACTGAATCTAAAATTTCATCTCTTCCTTTATTAACAACAAGGACTCCACCTGGCATTTTACTCAGATCATCTAAAACTTCACTCCTGTTTCCGAAAGCATAGACAAATCCACATATTTTTTTCGTTTCAGGATAATTATTTATATAGAGATTTTCTATCCCGAGTTCTTTCCTGATTACGCCGAGTGAAGGCTGGGAAAGTGTATTTACATAAGGGATAAATCCAAAAACAGGAATATTTAACCGGTCAAAATAGAGTGATAATAATTTTTTTACTTTTTCGAGTTTTGAGGGCAGTATTTTGTTTATGATGACACCGGAAATTTTAATCCCATCTTTTTCAAATTGAGATAAGCAGAGATTGAATTTATCAATAGTTGAACCGATACCTCCGTCAATGATTAAAATAACCGGGATATTAAACAGTGATGCTACTTTTGAATTTGATAAATTGAAAACAGAACCTACTCCGGGATGGCCGGTACCTTCAACAATAACAACCCGGTAGCGTGAAGCTAAATGTTTAAAAGCCTTTAAAATTTTTTTATGCAGATTTCCCGGTTCACTTTTCAAAATAAAGTTTTCAGCCGCACCTGATCCGGTAGAAAAAGGAGCTGAATATTTGAGTGGAATGTCAAGATTCATAACACTTTCGAGGAGATAAGAGTCCTGCCCTACTCCATTACCATCAACCATTGAGGTTTTCTGGCCTAAAGGTTTCATAAATGCTACATCGCCCTGAAATTTTTTTTTAAAATATGAGACGAGTCCTATTGAAATTGTTGTCTTTCCTGCATCTTTGCCGCCTCCGGCTAAAAATATTCCCCTTCGCATCCTATTTTTTCCTTTTATAAAAATGAAACTATATCATAGATCATTATTTAATTGAATCAGAAAACGGAGGGAAAAAGCTTCCTGAGCATTTTCAATGATCCCGGCAGAAGTTCATTAACTGAAATCTCCTCCCATATAGCTCCGGTGATTTTCCATTTTTCCGAATCTTTAGAAAAACTGATATTTAATCTGAGTATTTTTCCATAAAATCTCAGAATCTTTCGAAAAAAACGACCCATACCGCTTGAAACCGAAATATCGACAACTGCATCAACGACAGTTCCGGATTCATGTGCTATCCTGGTTCCCAGAATATTTACACTAATTCCACTGAACCTGCCGGAATATGACTTTAAAAGCTCTTCAATATCATTCCTGTTTCTTCCCTCTTTATCCGAATATTCAGGAGAGATCGATGTCATGATACAGCTAATGTCCCTCTTTTCAGCACATTCTGCTATTCTGTTTATCACATCTAAAATTTCACTCTCTAATCCTTTTTTCCAGCAACCGGGAATTTTAAAAAGAAGGAACAGGACAAGGGATGCAAGAAGAGAAAAAAAAATCACCCTTTTATTTATCATTATTTTTAATTTTCAGAAGTTTAAGTGCTTCTTGTACTGTTGAAACCGGCATAAGACACGTCCTGTTTCTGCAAATATAGATAAGTGACTTACCTGCTGCCCCTTTATTTTTTAATATTGGAAGTTTGCTTGTGATGTTTTTCCCGGCGATTACAATTCCGGGTAGAAGTTTATTACTGAAAAGAAGGGAATTTTTAAGTGCATTTGTTCCGGTAAAAACAGCTTCAATCAAATTATCCCCAAAGTTCATTGCAATGCTGCCCCATTTTGCATAAAATGCCGGATTCTTTTGTGCCTTCTGCTTCATTAGATCCACCATTTTTTTGGCAGTTTTTATATAGTAGTCATTAAAATAGATTTCACCGAGAAATATAAGATTTGAAGCCATTATGGAATTGGATGATGGAATAACTCCATCGGAAACTTCCCTGGTTCTTCTAAAATGAGAAACAACAGGCTCTTCCGAAAAGAAGAACATTCCGGACTTTTTGTCATAAAACCTGGCAAAGCAGATATTTAAAATCTTTTTAGACTCTTCAAGATATTTCTCATCAAAAGTCACTGAATACAGATCCAGGAATGCTCTGATCACATATGAATAGTCATCGAGAAAACCGTTTATCGCAGGATTCTTGTCAACGAATGAGTAAGATCGAAAAACTGTTCCATCCTGTTTTACCAACCTTCTTAATATAAAATTCACAATACCTTCAGCTTTTTTCAGAAACACTTTATCTCCCAAAGTTTTATATGCATCAACAAAACCGGACACAAGCATTGCATTCCATGATGTAAGAATCTTGGTATCGGTGCGGGGCCTCACTTTTTTATTACGCAGCATTCCCATTTTTATTTTAAATTTTCCGACTATTGAATTGAGCTTTTCTGTAGAAATATTAAATTCCTTTGCAATTTCCCCGGAACTTCTTTTCCTAAAAAAAATATTTCTTCCATCTTCCCAGTTACCGTTTTTCTCCAGGTTATAATAATTTTTGATGATCTCTGAATTACCTTCCGCAGCTTTTTTAATTTCATTAAATTTCCAGGTATAAAAGAGGCCTTCTTCACCTTCGGAATCGGCGTCAATCGAAGAATAATATATACTCATTCCTTTAGGAGTTTTTGTAGATTTAAGCTCTTTATCCAGAAAAGAGACGATCCCGTACATCACATCGATATAAAGCTTCTTTTTTGATACTCTGTATGCCCTGGAATAAACTGACAACAGCTGGGCATTATCATAAAGCATTTTTTCGAAATGAGGAACTTTCCAGTGGTTGTCCGTGGAATACCGGGCAAATCCTCCTCCCAATTGATCATAAATGCCTCCATATGCCATTTTTATAAGTGTCAGGTTCAAAAAATCAGCAGCAAATTTCTCATTTGTGTGAGAGTAATATTCCATAATGAAATCAATAAATGAGGGCATCGGAAACTTAGGTGCGCCGGACAATCCGCCGTTAACATTATCCAGAGTACTTTTAATAACATCCTTATTTATTTCAAATGGTTTTTCTTTGTTTTTATCAATCCTGCTCAAAAGAGACGACCTTTCAATATTTATCAATCCGGCCCCGATTGTACCGGCAGCTCGTTCTAACTCATCTCTGTTTTCCTTATAAAGATATGCAGTTTGTTTTAAAATATTTATCCATCTGTTTTTCGGAAAATAAGTCCCGGCAAAAACCGGTCTCCCGTCAGGTAATGCAATAACATTTAATGGCCAGCCGCCACTCCCGTTAATCAATAGTGACGATCTCATATAAATCTCATCAATATCAGGTCTCTCTTCACGATCTACTTTTATCGAAATAAAATATTTATTCATGACTTCGGCAACACTTTCATCACTAAATGATTCTTCCTCCATTACATGACACCAGTGACAAGCGGAATAACCAATACTTATGATTAGTAACTTATCCTCCTTTTTTGCCCTGTTCAGTGCTGTTTTACTCCATGGATACCAGTTAACCGGATTAAATGCATGCTGAAGAAGATACGGGCTGGTTTCATCAGCAAGATGATTTTTCTTTTTTTTCAACCTCACTCCTCCAAAAGAAAGCGC
>CAZNLS010000011.1:0-10935 GCA_964573895.1 uncultured Clostridia bacterium | reverse complement strand
TTTAGTGATATTGATCAAATGGAGATAAAATGAGATTAAAAATTATTAAATCAATAACATTTTTACTTTTATCGACAACACTCTTTCTAAATTTAAATAGTGAGGAATCAAAATATTTTCTTAATCTTAAAGACATATACAGTTCGGACTACTTCAAAGCTGAAAAGGATATTAAGAAAAAATGGATAAAAAAATCTCACAGTTACACATTTTTGAGGAAAACAGGGAAGCATTGGGAACTCATCTCTGCCTCTGCCGGTTCAAAAAAAAGTTACAGGATTACAGACGAAAAGGAGCTGATTAAGATTAGCGGGTTAAAGAAGTTTACAATTGATGACTACTCTTATGATAAGGGTAAAAATCTGTTACTTCTCTTCACAAATTCCAAACGTGTCTGGAGAACCAATTCAAGAGGTGATTATTACCTGTTCGATATCAACAATAGAAAACTGCACAAGCTCGGTAACGGACTACCCGATTCATCCCTGATGTTTGCCAAGTTATCACCTTCAAAAAAATATATTGCATATGTTAGCAGCAGAAATATTTACCTGGAAAAGTTAGAATCGGGAAAACCTGAAAAGATCACAAAATCTGACTCTAAATTCATTCTTAACGGAAGAACTGACTGGGCTTACGAAGAAGAGTTTCATTTAAGAGATGCATTCAGATGGAGCCCGAATGGCGATAAAATTGCTTTTCTTCAGTTCAATATTGAGCATGTAAGGAATTTTTATATGATAAACAATACTGACGGTCTCTATTCGAAAATATTACCGGTGCAGTATCCCAAAGCCGGTGGAACAAATTCTGCTTGCAGGATCGGGATTGCAAATATCAAAACGAGAAAAATAAAATGGATTGAGCCGTCAAATGATCTCCGGAACAATTACATTCCGCAAATTTCATGGAATCCGGGCAATAATCGTCTCTATTTCATCAAAATGAACAGGCTCCAAAACGAGTTGGAAATATGTTTTATAAGTAACAGAAGCGGATCAGTCAAAACCGTTTTCAGGGAAAAAAACAGGACCTGGATCGAACTTTACGGAAATCTGAACTGGGCACGGTCCGGTAAATACTTTTTATGGATTTCCGAGAGAGATGGATGGCGTCATATTTACAGGATATCTTCTAACGGTAGGAGAATAACCGATGTCACAGGAGGAGATTTTGATATTATTTCATTTGAAGGTGTCGATGAGAAAAAGGGAAAGATTTATTTTACCGCATCACCAAAAGATGCAGTAAGAAAATATCTCTTTACCAATAACCTGTCGGGAAGAGGCACTCCGAGAAGGTTAACACCAGGCAAATTCATAGGTTACAACGATTACAATTTATCACCGGATACGAAATATGCATTCCACACTTACTCTGCATTTACAGTCCCCCCAGGCATATTTCTGATAAAACTTCCGTCTCACCGCAAGAATTCAGTCATTGTATCTAATAAAAAACTTGGTGACAGGGTCTCTCTTCTAAAGAAAGGCCATATATCATTTTTTAATATTAAATTGAAAAATGGAGTCCCACTTGATGCCTGGATGATGGAGCCTCCGAACAGGGTAAATAACAAAAGATATCCGGCTATACTCTATGTATACGGTGAGCCATGGTCCCAAACAGTCCTTGACAAATGGCGGGGATCAGGATTTCTCTGGCATCTTTTTTTAACTCAGAAAGGATACACAGTGATCAGTATAGATAACCGGGGGACACCCGCACCAAAAGGATCTTCATTTAGAAAAGCGATATACGGGAAAATAGGGATCCTGAATATTTCAGACCAGGCTTATGCAATGAAAAAAATCCTTAACTCATACGATTTTATTGATAAAAACCGTGTTGGAGTATGGGGCTGGAGCGGCGGAGGATGCTCCACACTTCACCTGCTTTTCAAGTATCCCGATATATTTAGTACCGGTGTTTCTGTCGCCCCGGTTACCGATCTAAGACTATATGATACTATCTATGAAGAGAGGTATATGGGGCTTCCGGACAAAAATCCTTCGGGCTACAGGAATGGATCAGCAGTAAACTTTGCTAAAGGTTTGAAAGGAAATCTGTTATTGATCCACGGAACCGGCGATGATAATGTTCATTACCAGAACAGTGAAGTCCTTATTAATAAACTAATTGAAAATAACAAACAATTCTCCTTCATGCCCTATCCCAACAGAACACATAGTATAAAATCCGGGAAAAACACAAGACTTCATCTGTTCAGCTCTATTTTCAGATTTTTTAAGGAGAAACTTAAAAAAAATTAATCAGGGTGTACAACCCGGAATTTTAAGAGAGCTCCTTCTCCATCTTCATTCTCACCGAAAAAGTAGAGAAAACCATTTTTAATAACTAGTGCCGATTTGATCTCATATTCATCAAAGTGAAGTTTCACACTGTAGAGATATTTCCCTTTTGATGAAAAAATGTCGATATCCTGTCCGTGTGTATTTTCCAGGTCTGAAACATATACATAGATCTTCCCGGTCTCATCTACCGTTATTCTTGTAAAATATGTTGCAATATCCGGCATATTTTTTACCATCATGTCGATCATCTCTTTCGGCATTCTTCCGCCATTGACCATGATGTTTTCAAACCTCTTTCTTTTGAAACTCTCGGAGATTGATTTTCTCGACCTTCCTTCCAATGAAAAACTCATCAGCTCTTTTCCTGATAAATCGATTTTCTTCAGTTCATATTTATCACTCTTTCCAAATATAATTCCACCCTTTGCAAGAGCTATAATCATGCCGGGAGTTGTCTGGGAATCTTTTATTACAATTCTCATCCCCCCTTTCTGTGCAGAGATAGCCTTTTCAGGCGGAATAGTGAACAGTGTTTTAAACTTTTCAGTTTTAAGATTGAAGATATTTACTTTTTCAGGCTCCTTTCCCATCCCTTCACGATCACTTTTTACATAGATAAACCTGTTCTCATCCAGAAATGCTCTGGGGAACATGAAAGATTTCTGAACATACGTTTTTATAAATTTTCCATCTTTATTAAAAATATGTAACCTTCCCATCTCAGGAACAACAACCCGGTTTCCAATTAAACTAAAATTATAAGCCATTTTGTATTCACCGGGGCCCTCGCCTTTCTTTCCTATATAATGTAGAAATTTACCGTCTTTGCCGAACACGAATATCCTTCCTATTTTCAATTCCATTGCATAAACATTTCCTGAATCATCTACCCGCAAACCGCCAACCCGGGTTATAAAGTCATCCCCCACACTGTCAATTTCCCAAATTTTTGCCGGTTTCATTTCCCAGATACCGTTTGCCGGTTTATCGGAATTGATAAATTTTCCAAACATAAATAGAGTGAATAATAGAATTGTCAATAAGATGAAAAATAATTTTTTCATGTAGACCTCCAGTGTTATTTAATATATGTGACGAAAAAAATTTCTTATTCGTTTCAAATTAATCAAATTTTTTATTCTCAACAGCAATTTACTTCTTTAGATGAGCCGCAACCCGGTTCGGATTTCTTTATTTTCCCCAATATAACTGCATAAGCACAACCGACTCCCTTCTTCACATGCAATGCTTCGAACCCGCAATTCATCATACAGGCGCCGCACTCCATGCATCTGTCCCGGTCAAGAATTACAGCTTTCCGGTTCTCAATTTTAAAAACATTATGGGGGCAAACTTTAACACACATGCCGCATCCCGTACATTTTGATCTCTCATATTCAAGCTGAGCAACATTTTTTAGATATTTCATACTCATACCTCACCCCCTGAAAAAATTTACTGACATTAGAATAAATCCGGTCAAAACAGATATAATATATAATGGTAAAGATATTTTTAACTCTTTTTCAACCCCGGAAAGATTTGTATAGGTGGAAGAACCTGTGAAGTTGTATGACAGAAATGAGACAATAACAGGAATTAAAAAATAGTATCCCGGATTTCCGACTAAATTTCCATATAGTATTATATTGGCAGCCAGGCTGTATAACATTCCAAGAATCCATCCTTTCAATGCGAATGACCTAAATGGAAGAAAGGGCAGAAGAACAGCAAAGAGAACTGTTCCTGTAATAACTGCTCCCGAATAAACAATAAAATGTGTAAGCATCACATCTACACCTGCTTTTCCCAGTACAAGATCTATAATAGCAACAACCAGAAAAAGAAGGGGAAGGAATATAAGAGCTTTGACAAATTCTACAGGAGTAAGGATAAATCTCTCTTTCAGATTGAATGAAACTCTTCTCATCTCAGGTTCGGCTTTCAGACCATTTTCTATAAATTTATTTATATCTGACGCTCTTACAGGACCAAAGACAACATTGAACCCTGTCCTTTTCTTTACTTCATGGGCCTTGACTCCCGGAGCTCCAAGTTGTGGAACAATCAATCTCTTATGACTGATAATTTCACTTAAGTTTGTTTTTCTTACCAGCCTTACAATTTCATCAGTCCCGAATGATCCCTTCCCTGCAGCACACCACACATTAATACCCCTCGTATTAAGAACGAGGATCCACGCATTTAAACCCCTGATGTTTTTTCTTAATGTATCAAAAGTAAGCTTATAATTTGACGTAACAAGTACTTCAGAACTCTTTCCCGGATCACCAATCTTATACAAACCCGGCCTGATTAAATATTTCATGCGTCCGATATTCCACCTTGCCTTAAATCCGCCGATAATGTCACTCATATCCAGGGACGCAGATACCGATTTGACGGAATTATCTATCTCCATATCTTGGGCAGTAATCACATTACTACAACAATTTGAGTTCATAATCTCCTCCTTCTTATGTAAAACATGAGATTTCGTCCGCTCCTTTACAGTCGATTGAGGGCCCTGTTCTTTTTAGGATGTTAACAAAGATTTGAAGAGATTCAAAGAGCATGTCTATTTTCCCCTCGGGTACTGTATTCATTAGTTCCATATAAAAACTATCGCAAACCATATTAATTTTATTACTAAGTTCCAATCCTTCTTTTGTTAATTTCAGACTCATCATTCTTCGGTTTTCAGGATTCTCTTTCCTTAAAACAAGTCCTTTCGTAACCAGGATTGATATTGTTCTGCTTATTGTACTTTTGTCAATCCTGAAATAGTCGGCAATTTCCTTCATATTTGTCTCACCTCTCTCCTCTATTTCAAGTAGAGTGTGACATTGAATAACCGTGACTCCGCAGCAATCAACTGTTTGTCTTAACTGGCTGTTAAATTCCCTTTCAAATTTCCTCAACAATTTTCTGAATTCCCTTACATTCAAACTTAGCTTTTGTTGCTTCATACAACTATTGTAATATGCATATTATTTGTAGTCAACAAAAAAATTGAAAAATTTCCGATCAGTGATTATACTTGACAGATGAAATCCGCACTAATGAAAACACTCCCCGGGATAGATAAATTCTGCAGTGATGATTTATCAGATTTAAAAAAGGGAAAATTCACATTGATGACAAATCCTACCGGTGTAAATTCCACATTTACTTCAACAGTTGAAATTCTCAGGGAGCAGGTAAACCTAATTTCTCTACTGAGCCCGGAACATGGCATCAGGGGAGAATTGCAGGCCGGAGAGAATGTAGGGGACTATTTTGATGAAAAGTATAAACTTCCTGTTTATTCATTATATGATCAGAGAGATAGTGATGATCTGAATAAAAATATTGATTCTGATAAAAAGATGAGGCTATTTGACACCAGGAAGGAGGGGAAGGTTATTAGAGATGAACTGATCTCTGAAATTGACAACGTTATTATCGATATTCAGGATATAGGGACAAGGATCTACACATATCTCTCTTCTGTGATCTACCTTCTTGAAAAATGTATTGAATTTGAGAAAAATCTGATTATTCTCGACAGGGCAAATCCGATCACAGGCAGGCATGCAGAAGGGCCTATACTGGAATATCCGGATTTCAGCTCTTTTATAGGAGTTTATGCAATTCCGATGAGGCATGGAATGACCCTGGGGGAATTAACGGCATTCATCAATGCCAGACTATTTAATAACAGAGGATCATTAACTGTTGTCCCTGTAAAGAGATGGAGCAGGGAACAATGGTATGACCAGATTTCAACCACATGGATTAATCCGTCTCCTAACATGCCTTCGCTTGCTGCAGCAACTGTTTATCCGGGATCCGTACTCTTCGAGGGGACCAACGTTTCCGAAGGAAGAGGCACAACCAGACCCTTCGAATACATTGGAGCACCGTGGATTGATCCCGAACTCTTATCTGTTGCACTGAATAAAAAGGATATCCCGGGAGTGCACTTCAGGGAAATATTTTTTCAACCATTTTATTCAAAATTTAAGAACCAGGTCTGCGGTGGAATAGACATTATTGTTAGTGACAGGGAAAGATTCAAACCTTTCTATACTGCAATTGCGGTTTTAGCGGAACTATTAAAATTATTTCCGGATAGATTCGAGTTTTTTCCTGAATATTTTGACAAAGTAGCAGGAAACTCATGGATAAGAAAAAATCTTCTGGACGGGATCAGTCCTGATGATATAGAACAAATGTATAAGAAGGACGTTGAAAAATTCAAATCCGAAACAGAGGAATTTTTAATATATTGATATTGATTTTTTCTTATGGTTAAAATAAAATTTACTGAGGGGTAAAAAATGAAAAAAAACTTTGCACTGTTACTAACAGGCCTAATCTTAGGCATAATTTTTATTGTTGTTCTAAACAGATTTTTCCCGTTGGGAAATATTTTTCTTTCTTCAGGTGATTCTGCAATTTCAGGTGAATCTGAAAACAGTTTTTTTGATGTTACAAAAAAACTTGATACCGGGAGTGACTACTATGGATATATCAATGCAGCCAGGATTAATAAATTAGTTAAAAATTCGATTGACGGCTTAAAAGAGATTGTTGTTTCCAAACTTGAAAAATCTGCAAAAGGGGGGGGAAATATTGAAAAGCCTTTCAACCTGATGAATAAACTTTTGACCGGATCGGGAGTCCTCGATATTGACGGAATCGGTTTTTCCGTAAAAGAAAAGAAGGATAATATATTCAGGAGCAGGTTTATTGTCCATAAAAACAAAAAGGACTCAAACGGATTGATCTGGAATTTATTTGAAAATTCAGGGGGAACAGAACTCCCCCTCTCAATCCTCCCTTCCGAAACAGTATTTGCAAGTTTTTCTGATATAAGTTTAACTTCTGTGAAGAAATGGGTTTGGGATATTGCAGATCAATCGGGAATAAAGGAGTTTAAAAACGGTCTGAAACAAATTGAATCCAATCTTTTAAAATCAGGTATAAATATCAAAAACATTTTAAATTCAGTTTCGGGATTTACGGGGATTGTAGTGACTTTGGATGAGAAAAAGATGATAGAATTCCCTGGTATGAAGAAAGGTACAAAAATCCCAGAACCTGCTTTTGCATTTGTTTTAAATGTAAAGAACAGTTATTTAATCGATCTTATAGCTGAAAAAGTTCCGGTCGCAATAAAATCTAAATCCGGTGGAGTAACCAGAGTGACATTCAAGGGAGTGCCAAAACTGCCCTTTGATTTTACACCTCAAATTGTTCAAAAAGGTAATAAACTCATATATGCTTCAAATGGAAAAATACTTTCTTCCCTACTCGATTCAGGGAAAAAAAGTGCCGGTTTCATTGGGAGTAATGAATTTAAAAAATTAAGCAGTGGAATGCCTTCAAAGGGAAACTCATTCACGTTTTTAAGTAACAGATTGGGAAAACTTATCAGTTCTTTTGTCAATATTACAGGGAATGCAAAAAATCCGGCATTCGGTTTCCTTAAAAAACTTGGGATTGACATGAAAAACATATCAGTGTTCAGAGTTGTGGAGACCGGGAATGATGGATTCACAATAACATCAAACTCAACTTTAAATCCGGAAGCTGCATTTTTCATACCGGTTGCTATGACCGCAGGCATTGTTTCTGCAATTGCAATTCCGCAACTAATGAAGGCAAAACAGCAAAAACAGTCAATTTTTCCTCCACCACCGCCAATTAAACCGAAAATCAGAAAAATGTAAATAAAATGTAGTTTTCCCAAATGTCCGGTAAAGACATTTCCCAATAGCACGGTAAGTATATTTCCCATTACCCTGGGAATTCTGTTTACTATTTCCAAAAATGCAAGAACAACAAAATAGGTTTATATACCTGCTAATAAAATTCTAATTGTCGTTCCCATAGGAAGAATCAAAAAATAAAAACTCCGTCCCGGTTTTTCATTTCACCATCGATGAAAAAATGGCAAATTCGTGAACGATGTTGAATTTGACAGACCTAAAAGTTGTTTATAAAAATTTCTTTGAAAGATTGATATTCAGCCGGGGAAGGAATGGCCTGTTTATTCTTTTGCAGGCATTGTTGCAGCACCGGCGGCATAGGCACCTGCTTGTCGACAGCCTGACCAACTATATCGGCAAATTTCGCGGGATGAGCCGTTTCCAGCACGATGGCCGCGCCATTATCTTTTTTATCATTTCGGTAGCGCTTTAAAGCTTCGTACCCCACGGCGCCGTGTGGATCCAGAATATAACCTTTTTTCTCACACACCTTTTTTATACGGATCAGCGTTTCCGAATCAGTTATGGAATAGGAAGCAATTCTCTCCCGCACCTTTTGCAAATTACCGGCAAAGAGCGCCAGAATCCGCATGAAATTACTGGGATCGCCCACATCCATGGCATTGGAGAATGTTTGAATCGTCGGACGGGGCTGATAACGGCCATTGCTTAGATAATCAGAAAACACCCGGTTGGCATTGACGGCAGCGATATATTTTTTTACCGGTAATCCCATTTCACCCGCAATCAGGCCGGCTGTCAAATTCCCAAAATTTCCGGATGGTACACAGATAATCGGCGGATGATTGCCGCTAAAGCCACCCTGCCCGAAAGCGGAAAAATAGTAAAACGATTGCGGCAACAGCCTGGCCAGATTAATGGAATTAGCCGAAGAAAGGCGGAATTTGCTCCGTAAATCGGCATCGGTAAAGGCGGTTTTAACCAGTCGTTGACAATCGTCAAACGTGCCCCGTACTTCGAAGGCTGTAACATTTCCACCAATGGTTGTTAATTGTTTTTCCTGTATCCTGCTCACCATCCCGGATGGATACAACAGACCCACTTTGATCCCTTCCATACCAAGAAATCCATTGGCAACGGCGCTGCCGGTGTCGCCGGATGTGGCAACCAGAATAACCAGTTCCTTATCTTCGCCCTGCTGATAATATTGCAGTAACCTGGCTAAAAAACGCGCGCCATAATCCTTGAATGCCAGGGTCGGCCCATGAAACAGTTCCAGGACGCCGATGTATTCTTCAATCATTTGCAGTGGCGTCGGGAAGTTGATGGCATCATTGACGATGGCTTCCAAATCGGCAGGTGGTATCTCTTCGGCATATTTTTCCAGCACCATGAAACCGATTTCCGCAAGGGATAATCCTGCCAGGTTTTTAAAAAAGTCTTTCTCAAACCTGGGAATGCGCTCCGGCATATAAAGACCGCCATCGGGTGCCAGACCATTCACAACCGCGGTTTTAAAATCAACCCGGATATTCATATCGTTGGTGCTGTGATATTTCATAGTTTTTCTTCCAAAATCCGCGGTCCTTCCCGATTGATGTCTGAAACATATAGATCATGGGCAATTTCGCCGTTATTCAGAATCTTCGACAGAGCGTTGCCAATCTCCTGTGCATTTTTCCGCCGGTTACTAAGCGCGAAAACAGACGGCCCCGACCCTGAAATACTGAAGCCAATGGCGTCTTTTTTGATGGCCGCATCGCGCATTTCATAATAGAAGGGTATCAGTACCGCACGCTCCGGCACGACTATTTCATCTTCAAACGATCGTTTCAGGAGATCATAATTCCGGGTATAAAGGGCGCTGACCGTTCCAGCCACATTCCCCCACTGACGAACAGCCTTGTAGAGAGGCAGGCTGGTTCTCAGCATCTTTCGTGAAAGCTCGGTACGAATTTCAATTTTAGGATGAATCACCGTGCAGAAAAGATTGTCCGGTGCTGGCAAAGGAATTATATCCATGGGATCATTGGATCTCACCAACACAAATCCCCCTAGCAGTGCGGCGGAGATATTATCCAGATGTACGGTTTGTCCGCTGGTAAGTTTTTCGCCCTCAACAGCATATTCCAGCAGCGCATCGTTTGGCAACGGATTTTTCAACATGGCATTCAGAGCAAATACGCTGGCTACTGCGCTGGCGGCGCTGGACCCAAGACCGCTTCCGATGTCCATCTTCTTGTGCAGTTCCATATTCAGACCAAACTCTACCTTTAGGGCCTTCATCATTGAAAGCAGCGATAGACCGGCGGTATTTTTTTCCGGTTCGCTGGGGATTCTGCCATCGTCCCCTGTTATTTGGGTGATACTCAACCCCGGTTCGTCCACCACTTCCAATACCACTTCATCACCGGGTTCCTGCAGGGCAAAACCAAATATATCGAAACCACAGCCAACGTTTGCTACGGTCGCCGGAGCAAAAACCCGTATACTCTCTTTTGCAAGCATTTTATCCATCGCTCAAATACTATTTATTGTTTTTAGAATATCTGCAAACACACTGGCGGCCGTTACATCCGCTCCGGCGCCGGCTCCCCGGATTACCAAAGGAATCGGATAATATTTGGACCAAATGGCAAGGATATTATCGCTGCCTTCCAAAGAGTAGAACGGATGATCGGATTTGATGGTCTTCAATCCGGCACTTAATTTATCTTCGGCAGCGCTGGCGATGTAACAGAGCTTTGCCCCGGTCTGTTCTGCATCGCCGGCCCTTTGACGCATCTCGTCATCATATTTTTTCAGAATTTTGAAATAGGTTTCAAACGTGGTGGTATTCACGGTCTGTTCGGGAAAAAGATGTTGCAACCTCACAGCATGCAACTCTTTTCTACATCGTGAGT
>CAZNLS010000010.1:0-35941 GCA_964573895.1 uncultured Clostridia bacterium | reverse complement strand
TTCAGAAATAGCAGTGCTCCGAAGAAGAATAAAATGTTTGAAAAGCTATATGAAAACTCTATTCCTCTTAATCAAATGATTGATGAGTCGGTAAGATATGAAGAAGAGAAGATTGGAAAGGAGAAGGCAGATCGTGAATGTACCCTTTTCACTCGTTATTTGATAAACAGCAAGCCAACAGAATATGTATTGGAAAAATATAGACAATTTCTCAGTAAAATTAATAATAAACCTTTAGATCGTTTTGATGAGTTTTTAATAAAATTTGCATCCTTATCGGGAATTTTCACAAAAATAGCTGATTCTTTCTCAAAATTTTTTTACCCGTCGTCATTGCTTCGCAAAAGACTGGGGTTTCTGTTTGCGATTCTTGAAACTTCCCCTTTAATATATAAAAAGATAGACAGAATAAGACAGAGCGGGAAGTTTATGATTTTAATTATGTTTTCTTATAAAATCGGTCTGTTTTTTTTATCGCTATTTGCATCAGTTCTTTTACTTATGCCTGCAAAGGTAATATTATCGGGGAAAAAAACGGATAATCCGAAGGTTGGAAATGAAAGATAAGGTTACTATTGTCGGATCAGGAGCATCAGGAGTTCATTTTGCCGAATCACTGCTGAATCTTGGTTGTAGTGTTGAGTTAATAGATGTGGGATATTCGGGAACTCCTCCTGTTGAAAAAGAACTCGATTTTAATGGATTAAAAGATAACCTGAATGATCCGTCAGAATATTTTCTGGGAGAAAACTTTGAGTCGGTAATTAGAGCTGATTCTCCTGAAGTTTACGAGTTTCCTCCACATAAACAATATATATTCAAAATACCCCCCGGTTTTAAGGTGAGGCAGGAAGGATTTAATCCTCATTTATCATTCGCAATGGGAGGTCTTGCCGAAGCATGGACAGGAGGTTCTTATCCATTTAATGAGTTTGATCTTGAAGAATTTCCATTCGATTATAAAGATATAGAAGCCTATTATGAACTTATATCAGGGAGGATAGGAATAATTGGGGAAGATGATGATCTGTCTCGCTTCTTCCCTTTTCATAAGAATTTGATGAAGCCGCTGAACCTGGATGAAAATTCCACAATTATTTATGATAATTATCTTCAAAAGAGACAAAGATTAAACAAAAGCGGAGTTTTTTTGGGGAGATCAAGAATTGCAACTTTGAGTGATGACAAGGATGGGAGATCTGCATGTGATTATTCCGGAAGATGTCAGTGGGGATGTCCGTCTGATTCACTTTATGTTCCTTCAATAACATTGAAAAAGTGTATGAAGAACAGCCGGTTTACATATCTGAAAGGATTTATGGTAGAGTATTTTAAATATAACGATAATCAAAAAATTGAGTCTGTAGTTACAACAGAAATTGAGAGTGGGAAGAAACGAGAGTTTAAAGTGAATACTCTTGCATTGGCAGCAGGGACACTATCTTCATCAAAGATCTTCCTGACCTCTGTTTTTAAAAAATCCGGAACTAAAGTTAAACTGAAAGGATTGATGGATAACAGACAAATACTGGCCCCTTTTATTAACTGGAAAATTCTCGGGAAAAATTTTAATCCGGAGTCATACCAGTATCACCAATTGGCTGTTGGAATCGAAACGGAAAATCCAAAAGATTATGTACATGGTCAGATTACAACATTAAAAACCGGTTTGATGCAGCCACCCTTTCAGTCAATGCCATTTGATTTCAGAACTTCAATATTTTTAGGACGTTACCTTCACTCAGCTCTGGGAGTCGTAAATATAAATCTTCATGATTACAGAAGAAATGATAATTACTTAACCATTTCGGAAACTGAAAATGGAGAGAGGGCTGTTACTGATCTTATTTTAAGATATGTTCCGCCGGCTGAAGAATCCGCGCGAGTCAAATTCAATTTAAAGAAATTCAAAAATTTCTTTTCGAAAATTGGTATAATATTACCGTTGTTCCAGGCGCAGTCAAGACCGATGGGAGCAAGTGTACATTATTCGGGTACAATTCCGATGACGAATGAAGCAAAAGAACTTACGGTTTCAAAAAATTGCAGAAGTAATGACTTTAAAAATCTATATATTGTTGACGGAAGCTCTTTTCCTTTTCTTCCTTCAAAAAATCTGACGTTTACGTTAATGGCAAATGCTGCAAGGATTGCAGATGCCGAATTTAGATAAGTGAGGTTAAAATGCACAAAAGATTATTGATACTTGTTTTTGTATCGTTTCTGATTGTTTTCCCGTTAAAAGGAAACAGTACCGATAATAATTCAGTTATGGAGTCGGGAATAAAAACAGTAAAAAAGAGAACTGTGAAAGATTATAAATATTTTTCAGGCAAACTTCAGCCATATGCGAAAGCTGTTATTAAATCCGATATCCCGTTAAAACTTGAACGGGTAAATGTTGTTAATGGAGAATGGGTTGAAAAAGGGCAGAAGATTTTATTTTTTAATTCTGATGCCATTGTAAAATTGATAAAAAAAACAGAGAATGAAATAAAGGGCTGGGAAAAAATTCTCGCTGAACGAAAAAAATGGAAGGTCAGGAGCAGGAAATCCGAGAATGAAGCAAAATTAAAAATAAAAGCTGGTACTGCATATCTGAAAAAATTAAACCGTTTTAAAATGAGACCATTTTTGATTAGTCCTATCTCAGGCCGGATTTCATCATTACTTAACGAGGGAGATTCGGTAGGAGCCGGTTTAACCCTTGCGAGGGTGACTGATGATTATCTTTTGAAAATAATTCTGAATAAAATTCAATCTAAACATTTTTCTGATGGTGATATGGTCGATCTGGAAACCTATGATTCCAAAATGAAAATAAGTGGACATATCAAACAGATCAAAGATAAAAAGATTGTTCTTATAAATAATGCTAAGCTTAAATTCAGGTCCGGGAAAAAAATGAGGTTTAAATATGAAATTATTCACAGGGATGCAATAATTCTGGGCGGAAGTGATCTGGGTTCAGATAAGCTGAATCATTACATTTATTTAGCCCATGGAAATTATGCAGAAAAAAGATATATAAATATTGAAAAATTTCCAGAGGGTCGGTATTTGGTAATTTCAGGTCTTAAAGACGGGGATAAAATTCTTTCTCCGCTGCCGGCTTCAAACAGGCAAAGAATTGTATTGAGAAGTGTTGAATCTGCAGATACCGGATTGAAGAGAGCAAAAAAATCAAAAAAAAGTAGTTACGGGAAATCAAATTTTATAAAAGGAAAGAAAATTGAATATGTTGTTTCTGCCGGTATTTCAATTTCGAAACCTGAAAATCTGGATCTGCGTGCTTCAGGATTTAATAATATGTTCACACAATATTCGGAAATATACAACCTGACTAATAATCATAGTGGTGCTTTCAAGGAGAATTTCTTGGGGATCCCCCTAAGTTTTACAGCGAATTATTTTCTTAAGAACGGACTTATTATAAAGGGAGGGATCGAGTATACTTCGGGCGGCAATAATTCCGGGAAGCTTTACAGTTTTGAATGGCCGGATGTGAATGAAAAATTTAATTATTCCATTAAAAACAAGATTACAAATATAATGCCTTTTATTGGCATCGAGAAGAGATTTTCCTCGTTTGCATTATATGCACTGGCTGGCTTGAACCTGACAAGCATCAGTCATACAAACACATTGGATTACAGTGAAAATTCATACACACTCAAGAGCGTGGATGAGTTTAAAATTAAAGGATCAGGACCGGGAATTGTACTGGGTGCAAAATATATGATCCGCATTGGAAGAAAAAATTCACTTTTTTTTAAAGCTGAATATGTATTGAATAGTATTTCAGGTTTTTCAGGGACAAAAGCGACTAATTCATCGGATTCTCTTGGAAAAACATTCTCTGACATCATTGATGGTTCAGTATATATATTTGATTATAATCCATATAACTCTGCATGGTTCAGCTGGTGGGATGTCAGTGTCTCCAAGCCGGATGGATCAAGTATGAAAAATGTCACTGATTTTTCTATGAAATACTCTAAAATGAGGTTTATTCTCGGCTTTGCATTTTAATATTATCCTGGTGACCTCTTCTTTTTTGTAGTTCTGCGATAAAAATTCCGCCATTTCCGAATTTATCCTGAACTTTAATTTTTATCCTGTCGGAAATCACAACAAATGTTTTTGATTTTAATTTTATCAACCTGTCAAAATCTGTGATCCTGATTTCCTTCCAGATAGAGACATTCGGAAGAGCATGTCCATGAATAATGATATCTCCTTCCTCATTCCTATGTGATGAAAATTTTGCTTTAAACGAGCTGTATTGCTTAAGATCTTTGACTTTTTCAAATATCTTTGCCGCCCTCCTCGAAGAATTCACCAGGGTGGATGTGTAGTCTATATAATCGCTGAGCCAGCTATCAGTATCTTTTTTTAATAATTCTTCCGGGCCGGATTTATTTTTTGTATAAGAATGATTGAAGATTTTTATAACTCCGCGTAGAATCTTATAAATATTAAAATTAATTTTCAAATAATCTGAAGCAGGTTCTGTCCTGACAAGATCTATTTTAAATCCGGGAGAAATCTGCTGAATTCCATTCCGGTTCCGGTAAAACCTCATCGGAGTAGTGTTGCTTTTTACTAAAAAGAAATTCTTCAAGATTTTTTCTATATGCTTCATAAATCCGGGGGCGATGTACTTGAAATTTTTCTCCATTTTATCTGCAAATTTTTTCATTTTGGCCGGATTTTTCCCTGCAACAAGAATAGCCAGTGATTTTCCACCGAATCCAAGAGTTCTCATCATGTATCCGGTATTATCTATTCCGACAGACTGAAATTTTAAGCCATTCTCGGCAGGTTCTGCCATAAAGTTCATAGATGCGCTTGCCTGGTAGAATATCCTGAATGGGATAACAAAAAAAATTTTTCCGCTGGCATTCCCCTGTATAAAAAATCTGAAATTATACATATTATTCGCTTTTGAAGAGTGTAATTGCGGAAATATGAACAGCAACAGAATAAATATAACAGCTGAATATTTAATATTTGATCTCATAATTCAACCCCGAAATATTTTCTTACAAGAGTTCCCAGCAGAAATGATATTATTGATACTGTTCCGCTGATGGCTAACATCTCGATTAAGGATTTTTTGAAACTTACATCCTTAACAACCGATATAAAAATATTAAACAGTAAAGTGATTGAAATTACGATGATGATTGTCATTGATAGTGCTGTAAGATAGTTGCCAAAGATAAAAAAGGGGAAATCAAGGAGTATTACAACCATAATGTAGGTTATTCCAGTATAGAATGAAGCAGCGAGGGGATTTCGGTTATTTTCGGTTTTTGCAGAGAGATATTCAGATCCGGACATTGACATTGCAGCTGCGACCCCGGTTATAATTCCTATAAGTCCTATTTGGACCGGTTTTTTAATGGCAAAAGAAAATCCAACCAATGCTCCGGTCAGCTCTATTATTGCATCATTTAAACCGAGAACAATTGAACCAATATGCCGGACTACTCTTTCATCGATTGAATCAATCAGTAATTTTTCGTGCCTCTCTTCATCGTAGATTATATTTTTTATTTCAGATATCTCATCAAAAAGAACCTTGTAGTTTTCCCTGGCTTTCTCCTCACCTCTTTCCATTAATTTGATGGCGAAAGTTTTTCCGAGAAATATTGATATTATCCTGTACTTAAAAATCATCCATCTGTCAGGTTCTATATCTACACCGGAATAGGATTTTAAAATTTGATAATGTGAAAGTTCATCCTCTGAAATAGTACTGAGAAGTTTTCGGTTTTTCTCATCCGATTTGTTAGAAAGAGTTTTGTATATCATATGTTCGGTAATCTCAAATTTTTGAAATTGCTTTATTATATTAATTATTTTTTTTTCCATAAAAATGTCTCCGTAATTATTTATTCTATCACTTAGATTATGATTTTTAAATTCTCTAATCTTTATTTATCAATATCCTTCTGATATAATCAAAACAGTTGAATTAATTTGATTCCAGTCCAGGAGGCAATGTGAAGATTTTTATAGATACTGCTAATATTGAACAGATTAAGTCAGCAGTTGAATTTGGTGTCATTGACGGTGTTACTACAAATCCCTCATTAATTTCAAAAGAAAATTCCGGATTTCTTCCTCTGATTAAAGAGATCATTTCCCTCGTTCCCGGTCCGGTCTCGGTTGAAGTAACATCGACAGATCAGGAAGGAATGATAAAAGAGGCGGAAGAATATGTAAAAATTTCGGAAAATATTGTTATAAAGGTTCCCATTAATCTGGAAGGTCTTAAAGTTGTTAAAAAATTAAGCACGTTGGGGATAAAGACTAATGTCACATTAATTTTCTCAGCTAACCAGGCGTTACTCGCAGCTAAAGCAGGCGCTACTTATGTATCTCCTTTTGTCGGAAGGATTGATGATATATCCGGTGACGGTATGGGACTTGTTGAAGATATAGTCTCCATTTATGACAATTATTCAATTTCTACAGAGATTATAGTTGCTTCTGTACGCCACCCCTTCCATTTCCTTGAAGCGGCAAAGATAGGTGCTGATATAGCCACTATTCCTTACTCAACTCTCACCAGACTTTTAAACCATCCTCTGACTGATATAGGAATGGAAAAATTTTTAGATGACTGGAAAAAAGTAAAAAAATAGACTGAAATTATGGTAAAAAAGAGAAAAAAAATTCTCATCGGTTTTTTTTTATACTTTTACTGGTAATTCTTTTATACATATCACTTAGAATATTCATAGTAAGTAAGATAAACGATAAATTTCCGGGGATTGTATCTTTCAGTCAGGTTAATCTCTCTTTCTTTCCTCCGTCAGTAGAAATTAAAGATGTAAAAAATTTAAGTATTAAGAATAAAAACGTTCTTGATTTCCAAAGTATTGATGTGGAAATCCCTTTTTCTTCATTACTTTCAAAAAACAGGGTTGTAAATATCACTCTGCAGGAACCAAATATAATATTGCCCGAAGAATTGTTAAAATCAGGGAAAAATAGTTCGGGAAGCAACCTTCCACTGAGCATAAACAATGTTAATGTTCGTAAAGGGAGGTTTGAATTTATAGGAAAGAAGGTAAATATATTTTTGCTGGATTTTAACTTAAATTCATTTTCTCTGAAAGGAAAAACTTTTTATAAAATCGATTCTCCGCATCTTAGAATTGATTTCCCTGTCGGGAAGAAGATTGTTTCACTTGAAGGCAATTTGAAGGGTGAATTTGTGAGAATTGGTAAGAGGATAAGGTTAAAAAAGATTTTATGGGAAACACATGACATTATTTTCACTGGTAACGGCAGTATTACTCCCGGGGGAATTATTTCACTCAGGGTTTTCTGGGAAGGGACTCCGAAAAATGTTCTGTATCCAATCTTAAAAAAATTATCCCCGGATGGTTATTTTAATGGTAATTTAAATTTTATTAAAGATGAAAAAAAAGACATATTTATACTCAGTAGATTTAATGCTTCCTCTTTCAATACGGGTGGAGAAGAGTTTAATGATCTTAATGGTATACTCCGTTGGAACAACAGGTCAAAAAAAATAAGGTCAGAAATGAAATTTCGTGGTGACGGGATAACTACAACTCTCCGTCTCGATTCAAAAAAAAAAGTAACTAATATTCAAATTTCAGATATATCAGCAAAAAAAGTTATCCGGGTTGTTAAGATACGTAAAGATGTTCCTCTCGGCGGTATTATTCAAAAGAGTGATATCCGGATAACCGGTAGAGATCTAAAGGGAACATTTAAGGTAATAAAAGGTGAGGAATCAGATGATCTTTTCAATATAGATGGCAGAGTAGATATTAACTATAATACAAAGTCAAAATATGTAAAATTTGAATCATCGGGTTTGGAAACAGAATTTGGAAATATAATATCTCTTTACGGAGAATCGGTTCCTGAAGAAAAGAGATTAGATATAAAATTAAATTCTTTAAGCAGTTCTCTCGATGGGATTAATGTCTACACGAAGAAATATGCTTCGCTTGATCTTGAGGATTGGCATTTTAGAAAAGGAACAGGAAGAATCAGGGTCGAATTTTCTAAAAAAAACGGAGTTTCAATATTGAGGAGTCATCTAAATATTAAAAAGCTGATTTCGAACAAAGTTGGGATAGAATTATTGAAAGGTGATATTTTTGGAAAAAATGATACTATTAACGGGAAATTTGCATTAGAAGGCAAAAATATTTTCGGAAAGTTTGGACTAGAAAAGAATAAACAATCCCTCAACATTGCTATTACAGGGCTTGAAGGTGAATCAAAAGATATTTTGAAGATACTTGATATTGGTCTGGATATAGATGGTAGAATTAAAGGTGATTTTTCTTATAAAAATAGAAAAGATGAGATTCACCCTCTTGTTACCGGAAGGTTTAAGGCCGGGAATATAAAATTTTATGATTTCCCATTTTCCAAAGTTTCCGGTGATATTCATGTTCTGAAAGATACACAGGTAAAGAATCTGCGGTTCATTTATCATAAAGGAATCGGTAATGCGGATATCAGGATGGATACGGGAATTGAAGAGTATGAAATTTCCGGGAAAGTAGAAAAATTTGATATCTCGGAATTCATACCGGGTCTTTCGGGCAATGGGAATTTAGAGTTTAAAGGATCAGGGAAATTTTTCACTGATCCGGTCAGAGTCAAATATTCTTTTGACAACCTTAGTTTTTATGATGAAAAAGTTATGAATGCAGTAGGTACAGCTGAAATAAGTACGGATTTTTCATCATTTAAATTGAAATCGGAAGGTGAGGTCACTTATAGAGGATTGAAATCTCCGGCATATCTTAATCTTGATTACAAAGAAAGTATATATAATGGAAATTTTGGTATTGAAATCAGGGATATAAATATGATTATGCCCTGGGATAATAATAAGGGGAAAATAACTGTTAATGGTGAAATAGCAGGCAGCAGCGGTACTACTTTACAATACAGGGGCCTTGCGGATGCAAACGGACAATTCCTCTCCTTTCCCGGGTTTCCGCATACTTTAAATGATTTTGAAGGGTCAATTCTATTTAACGACACGGATTTTTCTTTAAGATCTTTTAAAGGATTTATCGGAGGAGGAAAGGTTACAGGAAACGGAAGATTACTGATTGAGAATAATTCCATAACTAAACTTGGATTTGAATTGTCTGGCAGGAACATGGAACTCTATCCTATGGACAGAGCAGATTTTAAACTTGATGCAGATCTGGGATTGAGGAAAAAAGGTGAAAAATATCTTCTCGAAGGAGATTTAAAATTTCTTTCTGCATTATGGGAGAGGGAGGTAGATGAAGGTGTCTCATTTTATACAGGAACTTCATTGTCCGCATCTAACTCCAGGTTTTTGGAGAACCTTGAATTTGACATCCGTATGACCGGAGAACGGAATGTAAGAGTGGACAATTCATTTTTTTCCGGAGATTGCATCGTCGATCTGAGACTGACAGGTGATAAAAATTTCCCCATACTCTTCGGTACTATTGACAGCAAGAATGGAACTGTTCATGTATCCTCAAGAGATTTCAAACTGATCAGGGCAAGAGTATTGTTTAACAACCCTGTAGTGATTAATCCGAATGTAAATATCGACGCTGAAACATTTATAAAGAATTACAGGATCAGGTTTCTCCTTAACGGAGTTTCTTCCGATCTCAGGCCGGAATTTCTCTCATCCCCTCCAATGCCAAGCCAAGATATAATAGCTCTCATGTCTCTCGGAGAACTCTTTAAGAGACCATCCTCGACAAATATCAGTTCCGAAGTGGGTACTACCGGTCTTGTAACTTCTGCTCTTACCGAAAAAATTCAGAACAGAGTCAAGAAATTATTTGGAATAGATATTTTGAAACTTGATCCTGATCCGACAAGATCTTCACTTGAAGGGACCTCAAGACTAACTATAGGGAAATCTATAACTAAGGATTTTTTAGTTGTATATTCAACCGATATTTCACGAGCAACCAGGGATGTATATTTTTTTCAGTACAATATTACACCCTCAATTCTTCTAATTGGAAAAAGAAATGAAGACGGGAGACTAAGTCTTGATGTCAGATTCAGGAAGAGGTATTAATCGATGTTGAAAAAAATCCTGAATAAAATAAAAGTATGTTTAACTGTAATTATTTTATTTGGCGGACTCTTTTTTACTAATGTCGAAGCATCAAAATATTCAAATTATATTATAAAAGAGATTAGATTTGAATTTGATAACCTGAAGGACGGGAAATACAGAGATAGTCTTCAAAAGCTGATTTATCTGAAAACCGGAGAACCTTTTAGTTTGAAAAATGTCAGGAAAAGTATAGAAACAATCTACAAAGTAGGCAGGTTTTCAGATGTTGAAGTAAGAACTGAGACTGATTCAAAAAAAAGTATCATTGTCTATTTTAAATGTTTCGGCAAAAGCATGATCAGGAGTATTAAATTTTCCGGAATAGGTGCAATATATCGAAAAGAATTAAGCAGAACATTCAGGTCTGTACGGACCGGTTACTGGTATAACAAAAATGATGTCAAACCGGCAATTAATGAGATTAGAATTTTTCTTGAATCTAAAGGTTATTTTAATTCTGAAATCAGTTTCGATACAATTACCCGTAAATTTATTACATCAGTTATATTTAAAATCAGGAAAAATAGCCGTACATATATAAATAGAGCATATGTACGAGTAAAACAAAATGTAAAAATCCCGATCTCATTCGAAACCGGATATCAGGGGAAAAGATACATTCCTGCGGATGTTTCAGACGATTTGGAAACGGTAAGAGAATTTTTAAAAAATAAGAATTATTATTTCCCTTCGGTATCGGCAAAGAGGGTTTTTTTGAATAAGAGAAAAGAGAGAGTAAATTTATATATCAATATTGAGTCCGGATTTAAATATATTTTTAATTTCAGAGGAATAAAAAACCTCTCTTCCCTGATTGCTCCGATATGGTCAAGAAAAGTATTTGACAAATGGGCCGAGCGGGAAAGCAGATTGAAAATTAATTCATATCTTAAAAACAAGGGTTATCTGAACCCTGAAATTAAATCTGAGATCAAATATGAAGGAGACAGAAAGATTATTACCTTCGATGTTAAACGAAATCAAAGGTTTAGTCTTGGTAAAATCTATTTTTCCGGAAATAAAAAATTCTCCTCAAGAATTCTAAAAAATGTTATTACAGTTGATGACATTTTGTTTGACCGAATATTCTACCTGAGAAATAACTCGATAAGAATTGATGTCGAAGTATTGAAGTGGTTTTATTATTTTAAGGGATTCCCCCTTGTTAAAGTTTCGGTAAAACCTGAATTCAAGAAAAAAGTTGTTGACCTTAACTATATAATTGACGAAGGTAAATTTTTTGTCATAGACTCACTTGAAATTGAGGGAAACAGATTTATTAATGATGAAAGCTTAAGGAAAATTCTTCGTTCCTCAGCGGGAGAGCCGTTTGTCCAGAGGAATCTTGATGAAGATGTTGTAAGAATCAGGAATCTCTACTTTTCATATGGTTTCGATGATATATATATCACTTTGCAGTTATCCAAAGGTTATAAAAAAAAAATTGTAATAAAAATATCTGAAGGAAAGAGATTCAGGTTCGGTTCTCTGATCATAATCGGTGGCTCCGCCTCCCAGTCATCTTTTGTCAGAAGAAATTTTTCATTAAAAAATGGTATGGATTTTAACAGGCTGCTTTTTGAAAAGAACAAGAATAGAATTGAAAAGAATTCAGTCTTCTCGGAAGTGAAATATATAAAACTTAAGAATGGCAATATTATTGATCTCATGATTATCATGACCCCCAATAAAAGTAAGTATCTGGGTTTCGGTATCGGTTATGAAGAGAGGACAAATGCAAGGCTAACGTTCGAATATCAGAAAAAGAATATATTTCGTTCTTATTCCACATTATCAGCACTTATCCAATTTGGTTTAAAAGAGAGAAGGGGAATAATTGTTCTTGATACACCGTCTGTATTCAGTGGCGGAATTGATTCTTCCTTAAAAATATGGGAAGAAAATGAAATTTACAGGAGTTATAAATTTAACAGGTATGGAGTGTCCGAATCCTTTGTGAAAAAAATATCTCCCTATTCATATATTCTGGCTTCATTAAGCTGGTACAGAACAAAACTGCTGGAGCTTGATATTGCCGAATCGGGAATAGACAGGATTAATACTCCTTTCAATACAACTTCACTTAACCTCTCATATGTGATTGATAGCAGGGACGATCCGTTCCTTCCGGCGAAGGGAGAGTTTTTTTCAACCGATATAAAATTCGCATTTCCACTTTTTGAGAAAGATTATTCATTTTTCAGGTTCAGATGGGGGTATCAGAAGAATATAAGATTTCTTAAACGGGGAATATTCTCATTCTCTCTCAGAAATGGTTTCGCGTCAGGGAATCTTTCAATTACAGAAAGATTTTTTGGAGGAGGGATCAATACTTTCAGGGGCATTTCAAATGATAATCTGGGACCTCTGGACAGTGTTACGGGTGAACCGGGCGGCGGCAATGCAATGCTCCTGATTAACCTGGAATCCACATTTCCTTTTTACCTCATTCCGATTGAAAATTTCTATTATTCTGTTTTTCTTGATATTGGAAATATTTATAAAGGTGTTAATGAATTTGCATTAAAAAATATTGAAAGAGCACTTGGAATAGGCATCAGAATTAAAACAGCTATAGGACTGCTTAAATTTGACGTTGCATATAATTTCAGAAAGAGAGAGAATGTTAATCCGATTGTATTTCATATAGGAATAGGAAATGTTTTATAAGCTTCTGATACTAATACTTTTGCCCCTTTTGCAGGGAATGATTCTTGTTGACAGAATAGCTGCAACTGTAAATGAGGAGGTTATTACCCTCTCGGATATTGAAAAATCTCTTTTCTTTTACCCTGTTATTAGATCAAAGGGTGAATCCGATGAAGATCTATACAGCAGGCAGCTGGATAATATGATAAATTATAAAATAGTCTATCTTGAAAACCGAAGCCAGTTTCCCCTAAAAGATGCTGATTTTGAAAATATCAGGATTGAGACAATCAGGAGATATGGATCCCTTGAACAATTCAGGAAAATATTGAACAATTTCGATATGAATGAATCAGATTTTATGGAATTTGTGAGAGAAAAAGTTCTATTCGAAAAAGTAGTAAAAGAAAAATTCAAGTTCAAAATTAATGTGTCAGTCAGTGAAATTCGTGATTTTTATAATAGTAAATATTTACCTTCACAAAAGAGCCTTGGTATGACCCCCGGAACAATGATTGAAGTAACTCCTGATATTGAAAATTTCCTGAGAATAAAAAAGATAAATGAACAGTTATCGGGATGGATCAATGAAATTAGAAAATCCTATAAAGTGACTATCCAGCTCAACAAGGAGTAAATGAAAGATGGAAAACAGAAGTCCTGAAATACCGGACATTCCCTCAATGAAAAAAGGAGATTCTATTGCAGGGATCTTTCTTGTTTCTGACGTTAAAAAAAAATTAAAACGGAATGGAGATCCTTTCCTGACTCTGAGTTTTATGAACAGAACCGGAAAAATTGAGGGTAAAGTCTGGAACAGTGTTGAGAGTGTGGGATCATTCCTTACTTCAGGAAAAATCTATAAAATTAAGGCCGTTGTAAATGAGTATCTCGGGAAAAAAGAATTAAATATTGAAGGCATCAATGTTATTGATAATTCAGGTGAGTTATATAAAATTTCCGATTTTTTAGAGCCTCCCTCTTTTGATAATGATGAAATGTTTAATGAAATGATTCAATTTATCAAAGAGAGAACAAGTTCTGATTATATTCTTCAACTGACCGATCTTTTCTGCAAACACTATGGGAAAAGATTTAAAACTCATTACGGGGCACAAAGAATACATCATGCTTATCCAGGAGGACTTTTAAAGCATACGTTTTCAATAATAAAGCTTGCTGACTCAATTTCAAAATTATATGAAGTTGATAATGATATCCTGATTCCGGGTGCATTATTTCATGATATAGGGAAGATAGAAGAATTTAGAACATATCCGTCTGTTGAAATTACTAAAAACGGTGGATTGCTGGGACATCTGCTAATAAGTGTCAGGATTCTGGATGAATTGACTTCAAAAATTACCGGATTTCCAGAAGATCTTTTGCTCAAAATAAAGCATTTGGTAATTTCACATCATGGGGAAAAAGAATTCGGCTCACCCGAGGTTCCGAAAACCAAAGAAGCACTAATCCTGCATCTGGCGGATTTACTCGATTCAAAGATGGATATATTTGCAAAAAATATTGGATCAGATGAATTGGAGGGAGATTTCACAAATTATATACCAACTATCGGGAGAAGACTTTTAAAGGATTAAAGAATTGAAATGAATTATTCATGCCCGAACTGCAATTCTTACAATGTGCTTCCTTATGAAGAGGATAATGACCAGAAATTTGAGATCTCAATATCAGTGATAATTATACTGGGATTGATCATTATTGGAATTTATCTGGCTATTATTATTACTTCTTACCTTTATTATCCGGTAATAATCTTTTTTTTGATTGCTATAGTCTCGATAATCATGAATGGGAACAAGTATAAAAAGAAAAAAAAGAAGATTGATAATAAAACTTACTTATGCCTTGATTGTAATACAAGTTTTAAATCTGATGGCAGTGAACTTATTTGATCCTTTCACTTACTTTCCCTTCCCTGAATTCAAGAATCAGATCCGGTTTACCTGATTTATTATCGATCAATTCTATCCGTATTTTCTCATCGGGTAATCTATTGGATAATTTTAAACCTGCAAACAGAACTATCCTTTGGTAATCAGGATGCTTTTTTTTTTCTTTTTCTGAATAATGAGTATAGTAAAAACATATCCTGTTTTTGTCGGGGTGGAATTTGATCTCGGAAATACCTTCTGTTTTTTGAAGATAATCCAGGGTATCTTTCATTAGAGCATCTTTATTTATTACTTTCTCAGGGCCTGATACAAGGATAAAAAATACTGCGAATATTATCACCAATCCAAATAATACTGCGTAGATCATCTTATTGGATTTCTCCGGATTAATTTTCCGCTTAAAATTTTTTTTTGTTTTTCTCATGATTCTCCATTATGGAACTTCTATATTATCAAGCAGTTCATTAATTATATCATCACTGCTCATCTCCTCTGCCTCTGCCTCGTAAGTAAGGATAATTCTATGCCGAAGAACATCTTTAGCAATCATTTTTATGTCCTCAGGCGTGACAAAGCTCCTGCCCCTCAAAAAGGCAAGCGCTCTTGACGTATCCGTTAGAAAGATTGAAGCCCTCGGAGAAGCACCGAACTGAATAAAATTTTTCATTTTCCCGAGACCTGCTCCGGAAGGATCTCTGGTTGCAAAAACAATATTAACAATATAATCCTTTATTTTTTCATCAATATAAATTTCCCGGTAAACTTTGTTTAATCTGAATATATCTTCCTTTGAACATACTGCCTTTACTTCGGGAACAACACCGCTTGAAAATCTGTTAACTATGGCTTTTTCTTCCTCTTTATCCGGGTAAGTGACTTTAACTTTTAAAAGAAATCTGTCTATCTGTGCCTCCGGCAGCGGATATGTTCCCTCCTGTTCTATCGGATTTTGAGTAGCCATTACCATAAAGGGTGGAGTTATCATATGACTCTTGTCACCAATAGTAACCTGAAGTTCCTGCATCGATTCCAGTAAGGCACTCTGTACCTTTGCGGGTGCTCTGTTAATCTCATCGGCGAGAAGAAGATTTGTAAAAATGGGTCCTTTTCTGGTCAGAAACTCAGATGATTTTGGATTGAAGATCATTGTACCGGTTAAATCCGCCGGCAGGAGATCCGGAGTGAATTGAATTCTGGAAAAATTAAGATCAAGAACTTTGGAGAGAGTTTTTACTGTCATCGTTTTTGCAAGCCCTGGAACGCCTTCAAGCAGTATATGACCCGTAGTGATCAGTGCGATCATTATGCGCTCTATAAGGTTTCTCTGTCCGATAATCACTTTCTCCATTTCATGGATTATCAATTCAAGAATTTTACCTTCTTCTCTGATTTTTTCGCTGAGATAGTTTATCTCTTTGCTCATTACTTCCTCCGAAAAGTATTCAATTATTCATATTTTTTTCTATAATCCGGGCCCTTGATATTGATAGAGTCCGCCATTGCATATATCCTGCTCCTGATCCTGTCTCCGATCCGGTCTTTCAGAGTTTGTTTACCGTTAATTGATTCGTCTCCGTAATTTGAGGCAAATAATGTGATCCGGCTATTATTATAACGGTTATTGATTACAAAGTAGATATTATCACGAACCCATTGGCTGGGATCCGAAGCTCCGATTTCATCAAAGAGTAGCAGATCAGCATTTGACATTCTCTCTATAATACCATTTATCTTTGAAAAATCTCTCTGTTGGTGTGATTCCCCGCTTTTCATTTCCCGAACGATTTCATTCCAGTCGGCATAATATATATCAATATTTTCATTTTTCTTATAGAGTGCTGTTGCAATTGAGCTGAGAAGCCGTGTCTTTCCCACACCTGTATCTCCCTGGAAGAGAATTCCTTTTTCCACGACAGGGAATGTATCAATAAATTTTGTTACAAGCTGCAACACTCTCTTTTGGGAATCAAACCCTTCGACCGGGAAAAAACTATTTAGTTCAAATCCTATAAACCTTGGAGGAATATTAGATCTTTCACTCTTTTTTATGACCCTGTCGTGTTTTAGGCAGCTGCATTTTTTTAGATATTCATTTCCATCTTTAGCTACTTTTATCCAGCCCGTTTTATTGCATTTACTACACCCGGTTCCCATTAGTTCAATACTCCGTAAATCCCCTGTTTTAGCAGCATTTTTTTCAATTTTATCAAAGCTCTTGCCTCAATTCGTCTTATTCCTTCAGGGCTCATATTCATGTTTTTTGCGATCTCACGTAATCTCATTGGATCATCTTTCTTCATTCCAAACCGCATTTTTATAACTTTTGATTCTTTCTCTGTCAACTCTTCAAGATCTTTCTTTAGTGTTTTTTTTATCATTTCATCTACCATGATATCCTGGGGGTCGATTATAGAATTGTCTCTGATCAATGCGGAAAGTTTTGTGTTGTTGTCCCTTGATACCTTATTGTCAAGTGAAACAATATCACTTGGCACCGAAAGCATTACCTTAACCTTCTTTACAGGTATTTCTAATTCCTTCGCGAGTTCTTCTTCAGTGGGTTTCCTCTTCAGTTCTTTTTGCATTTTATAAAATACTTTCCTGAAGTTTAGGTAATCATTGAAAAATATATCCGGGAACGAAATAATATTCTGATTTTTTGAAAGGTATCTTCTTATCTCACTTCTTACCCACCACAAGGCATAAGTATAGAATCTGTTCCCTCTGGTCTCATCGAATCGTTTTAGGGCTTCTATCAGGCCCTTGTTGCCTTCGTTAATCAGATCAAGGAAATTATCTTCCTTGAAATAGTATTTAAGTGCCTCTTTTACGACTAACTTTTGATTAGAGACAATAATTTTTTTAAAAGCTTCCATATCCCCGCTTTTTGTTTTCGCGACAAGCTCCTTTTCTTCTTCTGCAGTAAGTATGTTTATCTTATTTACTCTCTGAAAATAGGAACGCAGAGAATTAACATAATTACTACTTTTCTTTTCTTTCATCTTTGAATAGTGTTATGGTTGATGCTGTAAATTTTACAAGTGAATTTTTCTTTTTTTCAAAAATATTTTCTTTTCCTGAAAAGAATTCGGTCTTTAATTCATCAAGAAACTTGGTAAATTCATCCTCCATAATTTCCATCTTTTTTTTCATATTAAATATTATATCAATCCCCGCGAGGTTCACTCCCATTTCCCTTGTCAGGTTTAGGATGAACTCCAGTTTTTTCAAGTCATTTTCACTATATATTCTGGTATTTCCTTCCGATCTTTGCGGGACGAGCAGTCCTTCTCTTTCATAAAGCCTTAGAGTCTGGGGATGAATATTATATTTTTCCGAAACATAGGAAATCATATATGTTTTTTCTTTTACCATCCGGTCTCCTCCCTGGGATTATACGCTGAAATTTCCTGTAAATTTTTTAGAAGTTTTCTTACTTCAAGATCTTTAGTAGGTGGAGGTACAATTTTTATCTCAATAATCATATCTCCACGGGATCTCAATTTCGGGTTTTGAACTCCTTTTTTTTTCAGTCTTAATTTTTGTCCTGAGCATGTGTCTGGAGGAATTTTCATAATTGTATTTCCATCAAGAGTAGGGATTTCAATTTTTGATCCAAGAGCTGCTTCGGAATAGGTTAGAGGAACTACTAATTCAATATCGTTATCCTTTCGTTTGAAATATTTATGGGGAGATACGGATATTTTTATTATAAGGTCGCCTCGTTTTCCTCCTGATATTCCCGCATTTCCTTTACCGGAAATTTTAACCCGGGAGCCATCTTTAACCCCTGGTGGTATTTTGACTTTTATTCTTGAAATATTCTCCACTCTTCCTTCACCGCTGCATTTCCTGCAGAGCTCTCCCGGGCTCAATCCTGATCCACCGCAAGAAGGACAAGCAGATGCAAATTTCATAAAACCACTCTGTTTTTCAACCCGCCCGGTGCCGTTACATATGGAACATTTAGTCGAATTTCCACTGTTTTTCCGGCCTTTTCCGTGGCAATCGGAGCAGGATATTTTATTTGAGAGTTGGATAGGAAGTTCAATTCCTTTTATGGCATCAAGAAAATTCAATTTGATTGAATAGACAAGATCTTCTCCTCTGACAGCAGAAGGCCTCCCCCGATCTGTTGTTCCCCGGTTTTTTCCGACTCCTCCAAATATTGTCTCGAAAATATCTCCAAAGGATGTTGATCCCGAAGTATTGAAATCAAATCCCTCAAAATTGGATCCGGTTCTGCCTGATTTAAAATTTCCGGCAGTTGTTCCGAATGTATCGTATTCTTTTCTTTTCTTCGGGTCCTTCAACACTTCATATGCTTCAGTTATCTCTTTAAATTTTAACTCCGAGGCTTTATCACCCGGATTGAGATCGGGATGGTATTTTCTGGCCAGTTTTCTATAAGCTTTTTTAATCTCAGGCAGAGTTGCTTTTTTAGAAACGCCGAGGATTTTATAGAAATCTTTCATATGAAAAATTTTACTTTAGACTCATGTAAAAATCAATATCGTTAAAATGACAAAAAATAAATATAATTCTGAGATCCCTTCTTCTTTATGAAAAAATATGTTGATATGAAAGGTTCTTTTTTCCCAACAAATCTTGACAAACTGCCTCTTTATAATTATCATTACTCTTCGGAGGAAAAAAATGGCACAAAGAGTTTTGGTTCCGTTGGACGGATCAGATTATTCAAAAATTGCAACACGGCTTGCAATAAAAATTGCTCAGGAGAACGGCTGCACGGTTATAGGTATAGGAGTAGTCGATGTAGAAGAAATAGAAGAATCGGTGATGGGAGCCGGAATCGGAGCAAGTTATTATGCGGAACATCTTTCCAGCCACAAAAAAAATAAAGCTCTGGGAAAAATAAATGATTTTATAGAAGAGTTCAGGGATAAATGCAAAGAGGGGAAGGTCCGTTTTGAAACTGTTTCCGAAGCAGGCGATCCGGTAGAAGAGATCATTGATCTCGGAAAAACATCCGATCTGATTATAACGGGTACAAGAACATTTTTTCATTTTGAGACTACACCTGAGCCGGGTGATACATTGCAGGAATTACTCGAAGCGAGCGTATGTCCCATTCTTGCGGTTCCTTCTAAACTGACAAAATTCTCAGGTGATGCTCTGATTTCATATGATGAATCAATTTCTGCTGCAAAAGCAATGAAAGCATATGTCAGATTCCTTAGTTCCATGAAAAAAAACGGGAAGGTATACGTAATTAATGTGAATGATGATCTTGATGATTCGAAAAGAGTTCTTGACAAGGTGGAGAAATATTTCAATTCTCATGGGATTAAAATAGAGAAAGTAACGAAAGCCGGTAAACCCAGAAAAGAGATCTTGGAATTTGCAAAGAATAAAGGCATTAATACTATCGTGATGGGAGCTTACGGTCAAAAAGGGATCTCACGTCTCTTTTTCGGTCATGCATCCAGAAATGTGATTGAAGACGGTACAATCCCATTGTTTGTTTATCATTGATTTAAATATGATACGGCTTTAATCATTTTTGATAAAAAATATTTCTGAAAGACGTTCAATCCCAAAAAAATCCTCTCTGTTTTTCAGAGCATCATAAGCTGCATTCTGCTCTGATCTGCGTTTGTTTGATCCTTTTCCCTTTCCAATCACTTTATTACCTAAATAAACTGCAGATGTAAAAACAGTTTCCGGTGGATTGCCGGATTCTTTTATCAATTTATATATTGGGATTTCCTGGCCTTTCCCCTGAATGATTTCCTGTAATTCGGATTTATAATCGTTGATTTTGTTGAAATTTTCATAAAGGTTTTTAAGAAATTCCGAAAAGAAACCGATTATAATAGAAGATGTATTCTTAAATCCCGAATCCAGATAAATTGCTCCGGAAAGAGCCTCGAACAAAGATGCAATGATCCTTTTGTTATTTCTTCCATTGTTTTTTTCTTCACCCTTTCCCAGGCGTATAAAATTATGCAGGCTTGATCTCTGTGCAATCTCAGCCAGCACAGATGTTGATACAAGGTGTGCTTTCAGCTTTGAAAGACTCCCTTCGTTCAGTTTTGAGAAATTTTTGAAAAGATATTCGGTGATAACAAGATTGATTACTGAATCGCCGAGGAATTCAAGTCTTTCATTATCTTTTTTTTCACTATTCATCCTGCCTTCATTAAATGATCGGTGGGTTAACGCTTCTGAAAGAAGTATTTTATTTCTAAAAGTATGACCCAGAATTTTCTCTACTTCATCTGCCACTATTTCATCCTCAAAATTGTAAAGGTCAAATCATCATCTATAGTATTCTTCCCAGAAAATTCTACTCCAAGATTCAAAATCTTTTCTTTTATTTCTGATAATTTTTTGTTTTTATTCTCAATAATTATTTTTTTCAAAGGTTCAACTCCGAGCATACTGCCTTCATGATTCATGATTTCAGAAAGTCCATCGGAAAACATGAAAAAGATATCTCCCGGTTTGTAACTTGTTCTGATAACTTCAATTCCTTTCTGTGAGAATCCCGAAAGCCCTAATGCCATTCCGTTAGGATATAGTTCACTGCATTTTTCCAAATCTGTTTTAAGATGGATGGCCTGTGTATGTCCCGCCCTGGCAAAGTGAAGTGTTTTTTCACTAAAAAACACTTTTACTATATTGACAGTAATAAATGTCTTTTTATCGAGGGATCTCTTCATAATGTCATTACATTCAGAGAGACTCGCAGAAAGTGAAAGGTTTTTCTGCATAAGATAATTCAGTAATCCCTTAAGCTCTGCCATGTAGAATGCAGCTGAAGCTCCTTTGCCTGATACATCAGCAACTACCACCGAAAGTGAATCCTGGTTCCTGTAAGAATAATCATAAAAGTCGCCTGCTATTTCGGTTGCAGGTATATTTGCAGCCTGAAGTTCAAATTGCGGGGTTTCCAAATTATCCGGTGGGAGCAGCTTTAACTGTATTGATCTGGCGATCTTAAGTTCTTCACTGATTCTGTGCTTCTCCTTTTCCTCCTCAAGAAGTCTGTTGATTCCGGATGCCATTTCATTGAAAGATTCGCCCAGATACTGGATTTCATCTCCTGATTTTATTTTAACCCTTGCCGTAAAATCACCTTTTCTGATTTTTTCTATTCCTTTGGTCAGCTGACCTATCGATTTGGTGACCACTCTTATCATCCTGAAACCAATAAAGAAGGAAATAAGAATAAAAGTGCTAAACAGGATGATGATAAAATATGTCAGCTTTCTAATAAATGTCTGGGGAGTGGAAGAATTAACTATTTCAATCTTATCAAATGTTTTCTGGTAATCAATCATAAGAAGAAAGAATTTCTTTTTTTCCAATGAATTTTTTTTCTCAGAATTGTCAAAATCCAAGTATTTATATTCGAGAAGATGGGGAAGGAAAAGCGCTTTCTGCGTTGGATCATCTGTTCCCCCATCTAATGATTTCGGTAGATCAAAAACAAGTTTCTTCTCCGGGTCCTGAAATTTGACTCTGAAATCGCTTATTGTAGAAAACTCATCAAGAAATTTTTGATTTATTGTTGTTGCAAATAATATTGCCTTGTCACCCTTGATCTTGAAAATACCATGGTACAGTTTTGACTCAAGTAAAAAGTACCCCCTGAAATTATGGTGAGCTATTTTCTGCTCATTGAAGCCTGCCGGATATTTGAAAAAACTTGAAAAATGTCCATTTCTTTTTTCAAAAAAAACAACATTTAGAAATCCTATCCCTCTGTCAAGATAAACAGCCCTTTTAATTAGATCAATCATTTCATCATTATTTTTTGCATTAAAATATGTATCGGTTGCCAATTCAAGTCTATTCAACCTGTCATTCATAATATTGTCAACAATTGTTATTCCATATTGAGCAATGACCACATTTAGAAAAATGAAGAAAAAGATAAGCAGAAAAATAATAGGTGTTATAACAATGAACAGACTTGAAAATATAAGCCTGTTTCTGACTTTCCAGAATAATTTTTTTTTTAAAATAAGAAGAAGTCTCACTATCAGAAGGAAAATCAGTGACCATAGAGAAATTTGGAATACTTCTCTACTGAAGAAAATAAAACAAAGGTTTGTAATTATGAATAGCACACCGAGTGCCAGATCTATCTTTTTCCACCCTCTGAACATTTACCAATTATATTATTTATATATCATAATTTCAATGTTCACCGGACTATGGTTAGATTTGATATTAGTACTGCAATAATAATAGAAAATAAATTAAATAACTTTAATCGTGGAGAGTTAATTTTTAAATCAGGAAGCCAGAGGTTACTATTTTTTAATATACCTGTATATCTTCATTGTCAGTTTATTTGCTCCGAAAAAATTCAGATGTGAACTTATTTTGCCTAAGCCGCCGTTGAAAAAATATTTTGGATTGGATAGATCAAAGCTGTCCGGTCTGTTGAAATTTATAAATGCTGTATTTGAATACCTGCCAGCAATTGTACTTATGTCTTTAATGTACCTTTTTTTCTGACTAAGGCTGTTGAATGTTCCTATGTAATCCGGGAGTAATATCAGATATACTTTTGTATTGTCTTTTTGCAGAAGTTCCAGCAGTTTAGAAAAATAACGCCCTTCGATCCCGGGGCTTTCCATATAGGGAAAGGTCAACCCTTTTCTTATCTTCCTTCCTCCGAATAATGATCTTTTTTCCGCTTCCCAGAGCCAGGTATTTCCCGAACTTCCACTACTATTCATAGAATTAATATAATTTACAAGAAAATTGTCAAACTGAGGCTTAAACTTATAGAGGTATGAAATTTTACCAAGGAGGCGGTTTGAAATGTTCTCTTCAGAATCAACAATTTTAATTCCATTTTTTTCCGTCAGAATTCCGGCTGCTGTTAGTTCATCAATTCTTGAACGGGCATTAAACATAAAATAGTCGCATCCGTAAAGAACTATTTCCGGAGCCGGGAAATATTTTCTGTATAGTTTATAAAAATTATAATGATACCTGATATTCCTGCCTGCGGCTGCTTCTATTCTGACGGTACATTTCCTGAGTTTGCCCAACAGGCCCGGGTTAATGGCATTTCTGGCACGGGACGTTCCCATTACAATTAAATCTGCTTTGACGGATTTTTTCAGATTAGTTTCAACTGTTTTTGAGAACTTGGCTGTGTACCAGTTTTTCGTATAAACTGTCAAAAGATTATAAATAATTCTGTCGAAAATGATGAAGAGTAGAGTTGTGCATATGATGACAGCCATAATCCGCAAAGATCTTTTTTTAAAAATTAAAGTAGAGAAATTCATTTTTACTGTCAACTCCGAAAATAATCAAAATACAGATTAGAATGCAATAAACCAGTACGTTAAACACCGGTTTGATTTTGCCGGGAATTTTAAACTTTTCACTCTTTATCGAAATATATTCAAGGGATACAAAAATTAAGATAATGAATGAAGAAATAATGATATAGCCAAGCCCTCTTCCATTGAATCGGAATGAAAAATTATTAATATATTCAAATGATGCACTGATTGAACCTGATCTGAAAAAAATCCATGAAAAAGATACCAATATAAAAGTAAAAAGAATCTGCCAGAAATTATAGAACCATTTTAATTTTTTCAGGTGAAGCCGCTTAACAAAACTTTTTCTAATTCCCGCAGTGAGGATTGAAAAGACAAGATAAGTACCAATAATCACTCCCCATATAACAAAAGTCCAGTTTGCACCGTGCCAGAGACCGGCAAGAAACATTGTGATAAGGGCAGATATTGAATAGATAATTTTATCCTTGGTTTTGTTTTTAAGATTGAACCTGTCAATTATTCTCATCAATGAAAAAGATAAAGGGAAAAAAACATAATCACGAAGCCATGAAGATAATGATATATGCCAGTTTCCCCAAAATTCGCTTATCCTTTTGCTGAAATAGGGATAATTGAAATTGTTTTTAGTCCTGTAACCCAGAATCCTTCCCAGTCCGATGGCGATATCGGAATATCCGGAAAAATCACAATATATCTGAAAGGAGAAAAAAATCGCAGTAATAATAAGTGTTATTCCCCTATACGATTGAGGCGTGGAGAATACTTCGTTTACAAAAACAGCCAAACGGTCAGCGATAACAACCTTTTTTACTGCCCCTCTCAGAAACATTCTTACTCCTGAATAAAAAAGCTCTTCGTCAAAGGTATACTTCTTCCTTAATTCGGGAATAAAATTCACTGCCCTCTCTATAGGTCCTGCCAGTAATTGCGGAAAAAATGAGAGATAGAGAGCATAATATCCAAAATGTTTTTCAAATCCTATCCTCTTATTATAGAGATCAATATGGTAACTTAGAATTTTAAAGATATAAAAAGATATTCCAACCGGAAGGATTATTCCTGTGCTGCTTTTTAAAGCAGAAATACCGATTAAGTCTGAAATGATTCCAGAAAAGAAATCCAGATATTTAAAAAAAATGAGTACCGAAACCGGAATAAGTATAGAAGCAGTTAAAGCAACTGCTTTTCTTTTACCTGATTTAGATTCAATCTTTGCCAGGAGATATGAAATAATTGTCAATGCTCCCAGATAGACGGGGAAAATGGGGTCAACAAAATAGTAGAAAATATAGCTGAATGTCAGGAGGACTATCCAACGTCTGTTGGACGGGAATACTGCATGAAATATAAATGCAGCAAGAAACAGGATAAAAAACTGACCTGTTAAAAACACTAATCCGAACCTATAGTTTTTGGAACAGCTGTTAATACTGCTTCAATGACTTTCATACGGTTTCACTCTCCTCCTATCAAAAAAATATGTGGCTATGATTCCTGCTGTTCCTGCAACGAAAAATGTTAGTAATCTTGCAGTGATTATTTTATCCATTCCGGTCTTAATCCATATAATTGTAAAAAAAAGTCCGGTTAATATTGTAACAATCACAGCTTTGCCTGAATATTTTTTCCAAAATAGTGAATACAGGATGACAATGGAAAAAGTACCACCAATGCCTGCCCATACATAACTTACAAGCGAATATATCAGTTCTGACGGAGACAGGTATGCAATTACAAGGGCTACAACAGCCAGTGCTGCAGTTATTATCCTTGATCTCATAAGACTCATCGAGCTGTCTCCATTCTTCATTGCGGGTTTGATAAGGTTTTCGGAAAGTTCTGTTGCAGAGAGTATAAGGAGGGAATCTGCAGTTGAAATCATTGCAGCTATCGCTCCGGTTATCAAAACGGCAGCAATTGCCGGAGGAAAAATTTTCAACAATACTTCCGGCATAACGAGTTCAGGATCGGAGAGTCCGGATGGACCGAATATGGCGATTCCTATCCAGCCTATCATCAATGCTCCCGTATAAGCGAACAATGTCCAGATAATCCCTATATTTCTTCCCTTCTTTGCCTGTTTCAAATTCCTGATTGCCATGAATCTCATACTCAATTGTGGTTGCCCTCCAAGGTAGCCAAAGAACCATGAAAGCCCACCTGCAATTGCTATTCCTCCCGTGAATCCTCCTGTAAAATCTATGAGTTTTGAGTAGTTTTCACCGGCTTTAGTGAGCGCGGAAGAGATGGAATCTGCAAAAAGTCCGGGGTGAGATGAGATATAGATGAGCCCGACTATCGGCCCGACAACCAGCGTAATTATCATTACTACAGCCTGGATGACATCCGTATGCACAACACTCTGGAATCCACCATAGATTGTATACGGAATGATAATTACTGCAGTTAGAAGCATCCCTATATCAGGATCAAGATTGAACATTGAAAAGAGAATTTTCCCTCCTCCCAAAAACTGGGCCCCGACATAGAAGAAGAAAAAGAATACTATTGTTGAACTGCCAATTATCCTAATCCACTTTTCGGAATTACCGTGTTTTTTTGCAATATATTCTGAAAAAGTGGAAATATCATACTTTTCTGCTTCATCCCTCAGTTTTGCTGCGATCAGGGACCAGGCGGTTATTATTCCCGCAACACAACCTATGGCTGTCCATACTTCTGCCAGTCCGGTTGCATATGCTGCTCCGGGGAGTCCGAGCAGTGCCCATGAGGATTCACCCGTAGCTCTCTCCGAGAGAGCTGCTACCCATCCCGGAAGGTCTCTTCCCGCGATTGAGTAATCATTTGAGGAACGAACTTTTCGTCCCTGATAAAATCCCCAAAAGATTAAAAATGAAATATAGGTTATCATTACAATTATTAATTGTGTCTGATTAGCCATTTAAGCCTCGCATATAATTTGAGTGAAAATAAATTTTAAAGAGTTTCCCATGACTTTGTCAAGTTGCTACACTTAGGTATATCGGATATAATTGCTCTTCGGAGGAATTTGAATGTTGAATGAATCTATTTTCAGAGAATATGATATCAGAGGAATTGTTGAAGAGGACCTAAAAGATGAAGATGTTGAAAAGATTGCAATGGCTTTTGCCACTGTTTATATGAGGGCCGGGGCGAAAAAAATATCAGTGGGGATGGATGGCAGACCAAGTTCCGATAGGATAAGATCCATATTTATTGAAAATATATTAAAATTCGGAATTGATGTGATTGATATCGGTTTAGCCCCGACACCGGTTCTTTATTACGCTGTTTTTAAAATGGAACTTGATGGAGGAGTAATTATTACTGCATCGCACAATCCCCCCGAATATAATGGTTTTAAAGCTCTTTTAGGCAAAGATGCTATGTCCGGTGATCAGATAAGGGAAATATATCAGATCGCTAAATCCGGAAAATTTAAGATAGTTTCAAACAAGGGAGTTGTTACAAAACACGATATGGTTTCTGATTATATTAAATATGTTTCCGGGCAGATAAAATTAGAGAGAAAAATCAGGGTTGTTGTTGACAGTGGAAATGGAACCGGAGGGATTACAGGTGTTCCTCTTTACAAAAAAATAGGTGCTGAAGTGATCGACATTTTTACCGAAGTAGACGGGAATTTTCCAAATCATCATCCTGATCCCACCAAGGCTGAAAACCTGAAAGATCTGATTGTAAAAGTGAAGGAGACCGGTGCAGAACTGGGAATTGGCTTTGATGGAGATGCTGACAGAATCGGTGTAGTGGACGGAGAAGGAAATATTTTATGGGGTGATATGTTAATGGTTGTATTTTCACGGGAACTGTTAAAAAACAATAAAGGTGCCAAGATCATTTCAGAAGTTAAAGCATCTGATGTTCTGTATTCCGAGATAGAGAAGAACGGTGGAATTCCAATTATGTGGAAGACCGGCCATTCTATTTTAAAAAGAAAAATAAAAGAAGAAAATGCAATCCTTGCAGGAGAAGTCAGCGGGCACATTTTTTTTAATGATAAATGGTTTGGGTTTGACGATGCAGTATATTCGGGGGCAAGACTCCTTGAGATATTAGCAGGATCTGATAAAACTCTAAAGAGTATTATGGAATCAGTTCCAAAAAAATTCAACACACCGGAGATTCGGGTTGATACTACTGAAGAGGCAAAGTTTAAGATTGTTGATGAGGTTAAATCAATATTCAGGAAAGAATACGATATTATAGATATCGACGGAGTAAGAATTAAATTTCCAAATGGATGGGCACTTGTTCGGGCTTCAAATACTCAACCGTCGCTCGTATTAAGATATGAATCGGATACAGCAGAAAATCTTCAGAAGATCAGAGATATAGTTGAGCCTGTTCTTCATAAAGTAAGAGAGAAGATAGGGGGCTGACTCCTTAATTGACATGGACATAATTCTGTTCCTTAAGATATTTCTTCTCTCACTGATCCAGGGATTTACGGAATTCTTTCCTGTATCTTCATCCGGGCACCTGGTTTTAGTACAGAATCTTATAAATTTTCATGAAATTCCTCTTATCTATGATATTTTTTTTCATCTGGGGACACTTATAGCTGTCTTAATATACTTTTTTAAAGACCTTAAAGAATTAATATTTGGATTCTACAAAAGTGAAAATCTCCGTTTTATAATTATGATTGTAATTGCATCTATTCCAACTGCATTTATAGGGCTTTTCTTTAGAAAACCCCTTGAAGCGATGTTCATGGGAACAGAGTCCGTAGGGTATATGCTTCTTTTAACCTCACTTATGCTTTTCCTTTCAAAATTCGTCAGGATTCCAAAAATGAATGATTATTTTTCTGCATTCATAATAGGTGTTTTTCAGGGTATAGCAATTGTTCCCGGAATATCCCGTTCCGGATTTACCATATCAATAGCGCTTATTCTTTCAATGGGCTATATGTTTTCATTCAAATTCTCATTCATTTTGTCAATACCCGCAATACTTGGTGCATTAATTCTTGAGCTCTCTGATATTCCAGTTCATACTTTTCATACCGTCTACCTTGCTACAGGAGTTCTTTTCTCAGCGTTATTTGGAATAGCAGCTCTGATTTTGTTGAAAAAAATTGTTCTAAAGGAAAAATTTCACTATTTTTCCTACTATTGCCTGATAGCAGGTATTATAGTTGTTCTGTTATAAAATATTGTTTTGTCTTATTGAAATTTTAATGTTTATGTTCTTTAAAATATAAAGAGCTGAAATTTTTTAATTCCTTTTTTAATCCTAATATAACTTTGTTATCCAGAGATTGCTTTGCCTTCATGGAAAGTACTATTAACCTGTGTAATGATTTCAATTTTGAAGAATAGGTTTTATCAGTTTCAACAGGTTTAATTCTCTGTGCAAGAAAGTAGTATGAAATTATACTACTAATATCATCAGCATGCTTATCTTTGTTTGTAACCCATCTGACTATCTGGTTAAAGTTTTTGTGATCTGCAGATGATAATTCCCGGATCTGTTTCATAGCTTTTTCAATAGTTGCTATATGTTCTCTAATCATATCTATCCTCATCTGATCATTGTATATTCCGCAGGGGATCTGACAATGAGAGTAAAGACTAAATCCTGATAATAAAATAATCACAAAATATGCAATTGTTTTTACTAAATTTTTTTTAATGTTCATTTTTCCTCCTATTTTCTAATGACAAATAATTACTGATCTTTGTCCTGATCTTAATTTTTAAAACCTCTGATTCTTTATCAAAACCTTCTTCCCTGATGGAAGTTATAAATTCAGAATGTTTTCTTCCTTTGCGGTAGTCAGGCTCTCTGATCGGGTGTTTCAACAATTCATCAAATGTTGAAACGGGCTCGGAAATATTAATTACAGCATGGAAAAGAAGAAAATCCCTGTTTCTGTATATCGAAGATCCCGATATTTTTTTTCCGTTAAGAGTTATATCTGAAGTCCCATTCACTTCAGGATATAAGATTCCGCTTGAGATCAAACCTTCGATAATAAGTCCGGTCAATGTTTTAAAATATAGAAACGCACTCCTTTTATCTCTTTTTAATTTGATAGAAATAACAAGTGTTTTACCGGTGAGTACTACAGATTGTCCTCCACTTCTTCTTTTTATAATCCTGGCATTGTATTTCCTCAGGTTATCAGTAACTATCGAATCTTCCAAACTGTTGCTTGCACCCAGAACCACTACGGTTCCGGCCGGTTCCCATATCATGAAAGAGGGCGTGTGAGACTCTTTTTCAAACAGAATCCTGTCAGCAAGATCGTATTCTTCCAGCCTTATCATTTTTACTTGTGTATGGGGCTGTTTATTGATGCCAGTCCGGTCTCCATATATATTTCGGAGACTGTCGGGTGTGCATGAATAATTCCGGCAAGATCGTATATAGTGCTTTCCAGGTTCATCAACACAGATGCCTCGGAGATCAGGTCGGTCGCATTGGCTGATGCAATCTGAACACCCAAAACCTCTCCGTATTTTTTGTCCGCGAGAATTCGTATAAACCCGGGTGGTTGCCCCTCTATCAAAGCTTTACCATTTGCGGTCAGCGGAAACTCTTCGGAAATATATTCCATGTTGAATTCTTTGAGTTGCGGTTCAGTGAAACCGATTTGCGCAACCTCCGGATATGTATAAATATTGACTGGGATCAAATCTTTCCCAATATCCTGCACAATTCCGCAAATATGGTTCACAATTTTTAAACCCTGTGAAGAAGCCGCATGAGCAAACCCTGAAATACCATTTACATCACCTGCTGCATAAATCTTTTCTACCGAGGTTTGAAAATCACTATTGACTTTAAGAAAACCTTCACTCATTTCAGGCTCAATAAATAATTCCGGAAGAACTGCCTCTCTTGAGCTGGCATTAATGAATAAATCGGGTTCAAAATTATATTTTTTGATAAATAACTCAGGGTTATTTAATTTTTCATCTGTAGAATATTCTGCAAATTTAACCCCGCTCTTCTTCAGGGTTTTTTTAAGGAAATCCGATAGACGAGGATCAAGGGTTGTGAGAAACTGACCTTCATTGGACAGAAGCATCGAATCTCTTCCGGTCATCGATATCATTTGAGATATTTCAACTGCATGAACATCACTGCCTTCTACAACTATTTTTTGGGGAATTTTTTCGAGTTCTAATAATTGATTGAGTTCCACAGTTTTGATTTCTGCAATTCTGAATTTTGATTGAGCCGGTTTAGAACCTGTTGCGATTATGATGTTTTCCGCCTCAAGAAGTCTGTTGCCGACGGAAACCTTCCCCGGTGCTGTGATCTTTCCCTCACCTGATATTAACTCCACACCGTTTTTATTTAGTAGAAATTCAACTCCTTTGGTAAGTCTTTTAACAATTCTGTCAGATCTTTTTACTGCATTTTTCCAGTTAAATGAAACATTTGACATATCAATCCCGTCAATTCCCATTTTATTCATGTCTGCTATCTTCATAAATGCCTTTGAGCTTTCAAGCAGAGCCTTAGTTGGGATGCATCCCCAATTCAGGCACATCCCGCCTGTTTTATCTTTTTCAATAATTGCAGTCTTTTTCCCAAGTTGACCTGCCCTTATTGCGGCTACATATCCGGCAGGACCTGAACCTACTATTATTATGTCATACATTCATCACCTCACTATTCCAGCAAAAGAGAGAGAGGGTTCTCTAACATTTCGCTTGTCTCTTTCATGAATCTTGATGCTTCTCCGCCATCAACTATCCTGTGGTCAACCGACATCGAAAGCGGAAGGATGTTACCGACAACAATCTCATTTTCTTTAACAACAGGTTTCTTCACAATTCTCCCTATACCGAGAATTGCAGCCTGGGGATAGTTGATTATCGGTACTCCGTGAGTTCCTCCTATAGATCCGAAATTAGTTATTGTAAAGGTTCCTCCCTTCATATCTTCGAGAGTCAGTTTTCTTTCCAGTGCAAGTTTTGAATAATCCTCTATCTTTTTTGCGAGTTCTATTATTGACTTGGAATTACAATTTCTAATAACCGGAACAACGAGACCTTCTTCGGTATCAATTGCAATCCCTATATTTATATCATTTGAAAGAATTATGCGGTTATTATCAAGTTCAATCCTGGAATTTAAAAGCGGATGTTTTGCAAGAGAGGTTGAAACAGCCTTAATTATGAATGGAAGATAAGTTAACTTTACATCTCTTTGCAACATTCTTTCCTTGTATTCATTTCGGAATTTTACCAGTCCGGTAACTTCCGTCTCTTCAAAAAGAGTCATGTGAGGAGCTTTTTGTTTTGAAATAGTCATGTTCCTCGCTATGGTTTTTCTGATCTGCGAAAGTTCAATTATCTTTTCTCTGCTATCCGTACTACCCGTATTGTCACTTTTAACCTTTTCCACTGCAATATCCGATTCCCGATAATTACTTATATCACTCTTCATAACTCGCCCTGCAGGGCCCGTTCCGCGAACTCTGTTTATATCAATTCCCATCTCCTTTGCCATTGCCCTGGCAACGGGAGTAGCCAAAACCTTTTTTTTCACGGTTGGGTGGCTGCTTTCTTCTTGTTCGGCTCCTTCATTGGAGACCGGGAGATAGGCACTGCTTTTAGCCACTTCAATTGTCCCGACTACTCCGAAACCCTTTTCTTCAACAGGTTCGGTTTTTAAATTTTCATCAGTTTCTTTCATTTTCTCAATGTCAGCTGAGTCTTTTGATTCGGAATCTGAAGCGGAGATTTCTATCTCAATTAGCGGATCATCAACGTTTATCGTATCTCCCTCATTTCCGAAAACTTCTGCTATTCTGCCCGTCTTCGGAGATGGTATATCGGTAACAACTTTATCAGTTTCCATATTAACAACTGGTGCTCCCGATTTTATCATTTCTCCTTTTTTTATATACCATTTAAGTATCTTTCCCTCTGTAATACCTTCCCCGATATCGGGGAATTTAAATATATATCTCATTTTATTCACCTTTTAATAATTGAGGAGTTGTTCCGCTTCGTAGATGATTCTTTCGTGAGAATGAAAATAGAAATGTTCACCCATCTGAAGTGGAGGTGTTGTGTCAAAGCCTGCTAACCTTTTCGGGGGAGCTTCAAGATATAAAAATGACTCTTCATTTACAATGGATATTAATTCCGCTCCAACTCCAAAACTTGAAGGACCTTCCGTAACCGAGAGAAATCTCCCAGTCTTTTTTACGGATTGAGAGATAGTAAATCTGTCTATCGGATATATAGTCCTGAGATCTATCAGTTCAACTGAAATATCTGCTCTCTTAAGTTCTACCATAGCTCTTTGTACTTCCCTTATCAGTGCTCCGTAAGATACGATTGTGATATCTTTACCCTCTTGAAGGATCTTCGCTTTACCCAATTCGATATTAAATCTTTTAACCGGAACTTCCTGTTTTATTGCCCTGTAAATCTTTTTCGGTTCCATGTATATGACCGGATCATTATCTTCAATTGAAGAAATAAGCAGACCTTTTGCATCATAAGGTGTTGAAGGAATAACTACTTTTAATCCAGGAATATGTCCGAACAAGGCTTCCATGCTTTCTGAATGATGTTCAAGTGCTTTAATATTTCCACCATAAGGCATTCTTATTACAAGCGGAGAAAAATATTTTCCTCTCGATCTGTTCCGAAACCTCGCTGCATGTGAAATAATCTGGTTGAAGGCCGGGTAGACAAATCCGGAGAATTGCATCTCAACTACAGGTCGAAGCCCTGCTGCACCCATTCCTATTGCAGTTCCGACTATTCCGCTTTCTGCCAAAGGTGTATCAAAAACACGTTCTTCTCCATATTTTTTTTGCAGACCGGATGTGACTCTGAAAACACCGCCCTCAAGGCCAACATCCTCTCCAAAAGCTACGACATTTTTATCTTCTTTTAGTTTTATATCAAGAGCATTGTTAATTGCCTGAACCATGTTCATTATTTCCATGTCTTGCCTCCTTCCATTTTAAGAACTTCGTATACTCTATGTTCTGTTTCTTCAAATCGGATGGGATCTCCTCATAATTGTATTTAAAGACATCCTCAAGTTTATATGCGGGATAGTTTTCATAAATTGAGAATTGTTGCTCAACTTCATTTTTATATTGTTCATCGATCTTTTTCTCTGACTTTTCATCAATCAAGCCTTTTGAATTCAGAAATTTTTTCATTCTGTCAATAGGATCACTTTTTGACCATTTCGCCTCTTCCTGAGAAGTTCTGTACAGGGTAGGATCGTCAGAGGTAGTATGTGCTCCTCGTCTATATGTTTCTGCTTCTATCAAAATCGGACCATTCCCGGACAATATAAGATCAGTTGAATGCCTGAGTGCAGAGTACATTGCCAGAAGATCGTTCCCATCGACCTTTATACCCTTGATACCGTAAGCGATGGATTTAATTGCGATTGATTTTGAAGCTGTCTGTTTTTCTACAGGAACTGATATTGCATATTGATTATTCTGGACAATATAAATAACCGGGACTTTCCAGAGACCTCCGAAATTTAATGCTTCATGAAAATCACCTTCTGAGGTACCTCCATCACCGACAAAAACAAACACAATGCTCTTTTCCTTTTTCAAATTCAGTGCATATCCGATTCCGGTAGCATGAAGTAGTTGAGATCCTACAGGGACACTGCTTGGCAAAAAATTTTGAGCACCGGAAAAAAGATTTCCCTCTTCCCGTCCACCGAAATATAGAAATACATCACTCAATTTTGCACCCTTGCTTAACCAGGCCCCAAGTTCCCTGAATGCCGGAACCAGCCAATCCTTTTTTCTCATAACAAGGCCGGCAGCTGCAGATATTGCTTCCTGGCCGAAGTTTGGCGGGTAAGTATACATTCTTCCCTGTCTCTGGTATGAGACTGTCATCTCATCTGCAATCCTCAGGAAGCGCATAAACCTGTAGGTCTTGATCAATTTTTGATCATCAATTTCAGTAATCCATTTTTTATTGATGATTTTCCCATCGTTATCCATAATCCTGAAAACTTTTTCGTTCAGCGGATCAAATTCTTTAAACATCTGTTCCTCCGTTAGGAAAAAATATTTCTGAATTTTGGATGAAACCTGCAAACAACCCTTCAATTGTTAACGGATTTGTATCTTATCCGTGATAAATTTATTTCAATTTTTGTAAATTCAAAAATATTTTATCAGGTAATAATACAATAGTTTACAAAATAAGTCAACTATTATTTAGATTTTTTTTTATTGAATGATTTTAAGAATTCATCTGTTGACAAGACCTTTGCATAAACTCTGTCTAAAGTTTTCAGAGTAGATGCGTGGACCTGAGCGGCAGAAGTTATTACTCCTTTGTAATCGAGGTCCCTTGTTGCACAGGCATCTCCAATTAGAATAATTTTAAAACCGTAATCCGAAGCGGCTCTTGCAGCTCCTTCAACACACATTTGGGTCTGCATTCCGCAGATCACAAGATTCTTTATCCCATGTTCATCAAGATACTGTTTTAGTTCAGTACCCTTGAAAGCGTTTACCTCGGTTTTCGTAAAAATCTTTTCATTTTTTTTTGGAGTTAACAGTTTGTATATTCCGAACCCACTCTTAGATTTATGCCTGACATGTATTACCAAAAGATTATTTTTTCTGAAGTAATTAATGATTTTCGCACTGTTTTCTGCGGCCTTTTTTGGTCCTACCAGTGGAAGTGAACCTCCGGGAAAATAGAAATCCTGGACATCAATTATAATCAGTGCACTATTCACTGTGGGCTTATTGAATGCTTTTGGTACGGTTGAAAAAAGTGAAGTTAGCAAAAAAGGAATTAAAACTATGATAATTTTTTTCATTTTATTCTCCGGAGAAATTATAAAAAAAAAAATATTTTTATTAAAGCGTTTGAAGATAAAAATATGTAATGATATATTACTCTGTCGAGGTGATACATGAAAAAGATATTTTTAACAATTTGTTTTCTTGTTCTGGT
>CAZNLS010000009.1:29084-36846 GCA_964573895.1 uncultured Clostridia bacterium | reverse complement strand
TGAAGTGGAAAAATGAAGTAGATTAGTATACAATTACTCAAACAGGAGTATTAGTTGGAAAATTATCCGGACATCCCAGGTTATGAAATCCTAAGAGAGTTAGGTGAAGGTGGAATGGGAAAGATTTATCTGGCTAATGATAAAATTTTCAACAGAAAGGTCGCCCTTAAAGTTTTATTACCTCTACATCCATTCTATAAAGAAAGAGTTGACAGGTTCAAATATGAAGGCGAAGTACTTAAAAAATTAAACCATCAAAATATTATTACTATTTTTGAAGTTGGATTAAGTAGTAATACCTATTATCTTGCTATGGAATATCTTAAGGGAAAGAGTCTTAAATCGAAGATCCGGGAAAGTAGAAAGAAAAAGGGCATGAATGAAGAGGATATAGTGAAAATTATCACTGATATTGCCGGTGCTCTTGAATATTCACACAGCAAGGGGCTTATCCACAGGGATATTAAACCTGAAAATATTCTTTTTAGAGATAAGGATACTCCGGTATTAGTAGATTTTGGGATTGTCAAGGATTTCTCTTCAGATAAAAGTCTTACTGTTACAGGGACATCGATGGGAACTCCATATTATATGAGTCCGGAACAGATCAAGGGGCAGGATCCGGATGAGAGAAATGATATATACAGTCTGGGTATTGTATTTTATGAAATGCTTACAGGGAAAGTCCCATATGATGCCGATGATCTGATATCAATTGCATTGAAACATGAAAAAGAACCTATCCCCAGATTGCCGAAGAAGTACAGTAAGTTTCAGAGTATTATTGACAGTATGATGTCAAAAAACCGTGAGAAAAGATTAAAAAGCGGTACAGAAGTCATACGTGCATTCAAGAAAGTTGCGGAGCCGGGGAAAGAAAAAAAAGATGTACATAAGGTTAGAATAAAGAAAAACAATAAAGCATTAAAGAAATTTCTTCTGTTCTTTTTTCTTTTAATGATTCCTATTGCAGGAGGATACTATTTTTTAAATAATTTCAATAAAACATCAATTGACCGGAATTTTAAAAGAGATTTAATCCCAAAAAAAAGAGAGATTCAAAAACATATTCCAACTCCGGTAAAAAAGAGTTCATCTAAGACTATATCACGGGAAAAACCTTCAGTTTCTTTAAGGAGAAGATATTGGAAGATCAGTGAGAAGAGTCTCGGATCAATTTTTAAAAAATACAATTTTTATGATTCTGAAAAGAACAGGAGGGGGAACTTTCGAAATAGGTTTAAAACACAGATCGTTGGGAAGAATAAATTTGTCCTGGACAAAACTACTTTTTTAATGTGGGATCAGAGAGGGTCATTTTCAGCGTTATCATATCAGAATGCAAGAAAATGGATCAGAAAAATGAACATCAGGAGGCATGGAGGCTACAGGAATTGGAGGCTTCCAACAATCGAGGAGGCATATTCGATACTCGAAAGAAAAAAATGGTATGGTGATCTGCATATCCTGGGCATTTTTTCAGCAGTACAAAAAAATATTTGGACCGGTGATGTTAATTCTGATAATTCGGAGCATTGGATTATTGATTTTAAAAAGGGAAAGGCAAGAACGCCCTCCTTTTTTAAAAGAAAATTCTATGTCCGTGCTGTCAGAAAAATAAAGTATTTCCCAAAAAAATAAAATAAGCTGATTGCTTTCTTATAAAGTAATTTTGTATTTGAAAAAAAATTGTTAAATTTACTCTGCTGTAGTATAATCACTGAATTGAAATGGAAATGATCAACCTGATACTTTTATATAAAAAAATAAAAATTATCTGTAGAATCCGGGAATGTTCTTATTGCGGATAATACCGGATTGAACATTAATTCCGAACATTCAAATCAGTTTTATAATTAATCAATTGGAGGAAATATGATAAAAAAAAATATATTAGATACTATAGGTCATACACCGCTTATTCCCCTGAACAGAATAGGGGGGAATTCTTCTTCAGATATTTTTGTCAAGTTGGAATTTATGAACCCTTCCGGAAGTGTGAAGGACAGAATGGCACATTTTATGATAGATGAGGCTGAAAGAACAGGAAAATTGAAACCCGGAGGGACAATAATTGAAAACTCATCAGGAAATACCGGTTCTGCAATAGCAATGATATCAGCAATCAAAGGATATAAATGTATCATTACGATGCCTGATAAAATGTCCGATGAAAAAAAAAATCTGATGGAGGCATTTGGAGCTAAAGTAATTGTAACGCCAACTGATGTCCCTGCCGAGTCTCCGGAGAGCTACTATAGCGTAGCAGCGAGACTTGCACGTGAAATCAAAAACTCCTATTATCCTGATCAATATAATAATCCTCTCAATATCGAGGCACATTACAGAACCACCGGACCTGAGATATGGGACCAGGTTTCCGGAAAAATTGATATTCTGGTAGGAGGAATTGGAACCGGAGGGACATTAAGTGGAAGTGCAAGATATTTAAAGGAAAAAAATAAGGATGTGAAGATAATTGCAGTTGACCCGGTCGGTTCTGTTTTTTATGATTATTTTAAAAACGGGGAGCTTATCAAACCGAATGTATACAAAGTCGAAGGTATTGGAGAGGATTATCTTGTTAAAGGAATTGATTTTAATGTTATCGATGATATTGTAAAGGTGGATGATAAGAACTCATTTTTAACGGCGCGCAGGCTTGCGCGTGAAGAAGGAATCTTTGCCGGAGGGTCCAGCGGTAGTGCGGTATGGGCAGCTGAAAAAATTGCTTTAAAATCAAAAGATAAGTATACAATTGTAGTAATTCTTCCTGATTCCGGCAGTAGATATTTAAGTAAAATTTACAATAATGACTGGATGAAAAATCATGAATTTTTACAGGAGTGAGATATGAAATTTGAAACACTGGCAATTCACAGAGGTGAGGAACCAAATTTTAAGGAAGGAGGAACTGGAGATGTGGTTATTCCCCTGCATCTTTCAGCCACTTTTGCAAGGGAAAAAACCGAAATTCCTACCGCCGGATATGAATATTCCAGATCGGCAAATCCCACACGAGATGCACTTGAAGAGAGGCTGGCCTCTCTTGAATCTGCAAAATTCGGTTTAGCATTTTCTTCCGGTCTTGCAGCTGAAACCACTCTCCTAGTCTCACTATTGAAATCGGGGGACCATATGATTGCATCTGATGATCTTTATGGGGGATCACGCAGACTTTTTGATAAAGTATTTAATAAAAACTTCAACATAGATGTCAGTTTTACTGATGCCCGATTAACTGAAAATATTGAAAAACTGATAAGGAAGAATACAAAGGTTATATGGATTGAGACTCCAACCAATCCGTTATTAAAACTCTGTGATATAAAGTTGATTTCAGAAATTGCACACAAATCAGCGATTCTGCTTGTAGTAGATAATACTTTTATGAGTCCGTATTTCCAGAACCCCCTTAAATTGGGGGCAGATGTAGTTTTGCATAGTACCACAAAGTATATGAATGGTCATAGTGATTCTGTGGGTGGGGCAGTCATGCTTTCAAATCCTGAAATTTATGAAAAAGTTAAATTCATGCAGAACGCAACCGGGACAATGCTGTCCCCTTTTGACTCATTTCTGGTTTTGAGGGGAATTAAAACTCTTGCAGTAAGAATGGAAGCACATGAAAAGAATGCCTTAAAAATCACAGGATTTTTGGAATCAAGGCCCGAAGTACTGCGTGTAATATACCCGGGGAGTCGGAATCATCCGCAATTCGCACTTTCAAAGAAGCAGATGAAAGGATTCGGAGGGATGATTTCATTCGAAATTGAGGGGGGATTGAATAATGCTAAAATATTTGCGGAAGCATTGAAATATTTTTCACTTGCCGAATCTCTCGGAGGTGTTGAATCGCTCGTTGAAATCCCTGCAGCAATGACCCACTCTTCAGTTCCTGTCGAAGAGAGGAAAAAAATAGGACTAAGCGAAGGATTGATAAGGCTTTCGGTGGGAATTGAGAATGTTGATGATCTTATAGATGATATTGATAACGCCTTAAAAACAATATATAAATAAAAAATTAAATTTTAAATTTAAATTTTATCTTTTTTATAATAAAATATAACTGGTTATATATAAAAGAGAATTAAATAAAGTTTTTTATTTTAATAACAGAAAATTATTTGTTAGTCTATAATAATAACTTATTAAAATGCTTGTTGGAGTTTTTAAATGACAAAAGGGAATAAATTTAATTCTATCCTGAATCGAAAGGGAATAGAAATAATTCAGATTAATCTCGGAAACTTATGTAATCAAAGCTGTAATCATTGTCATATTGGTGCGTCTCCGGAAGGGAAATTGAACATGAACAGAATTACTGCCAAAAACATAGTCAGAAAGATAAAAGAGATCAAAGTCAAAAGAGTGGAATTTACTGGCGGAGCACCTGAAATGAACCCGAATTTAAGTTATTTTATTGAATCTCTTGCATCTTCTGATATTGATCTTGCCGTAAGAACTAATCTTACAATACTTGAAAAAAGTGAATATATTCATTTAATTGATTTATTCAGGAAGCACGGGGTTGAACTTATTGCATCACTTCCGGATGTATTCAGTGATACAACAGATCATCAGAGGGGTAAGGGAGTGTTTAAAAGCAGTATAAATGTTTTAAAAAAATTAAACATTGCCGGATATGGGATTGGTGATTTAAAATTGAATATTGTTTATAATCCCGATGGAGATTTTCTTCCTCCCGATCAATCAGAAGTTGAAGACAGGTTCAGATCTACATTAAAAAATGAATATGATATCAGATTTTCAAACCTTCACACAATAGTGAATTCCCCTATTACAAGGTTTGAAAAGAAACTAAAAAGGGAAGGCTCATTTGATAGTTATACCCAATCTCTTATTAAAAGTCATAATGATTCCAATAATTCGCGCGTTATGTGTACTTCACTTATTTCAGTTGATTACAATGGTTATATATATGACTGCGATTTCAATCTTGCGCTCGGAATGAAGATAAAGGGATTTGAGAAAAAAAAATTCTGGGAAATTGATTATTCAAACTTCCTTCCTGAGATTTCAACCGGTATTCACTGTTATGCATGTACCGTCAACTACGGGAGTAGTTGTCATGGATCATTAAAATCTGATGCAGATGAGAATAGTAAAACGGATATCAGGAATTTGGTGAAGGATTATTACGGAAATAGTTTAACCGGAACTGCTGATCTGATTACTAATGCATGCTGTACAACTGAATCAGTACCTGAATATATAAAACCTATCCTGGCCGAGATTAAAGATGAGATAAAGGCTAAATATTACGGTTGCGGATCTCCGATCCCTGATGAGTTGCAGGATCTATCTATTCTTGACATTGGTTGCGGGACCGGTCGTGACAGTTATATTATGTCCAAATTAGCCGGAAAAAATGGTTTTGTTTATGGTATTGATATGACTGATAATCAGATTAGCGTAGCAAACAAATATATAACTCAGCAAATGACAAGGTTTGGATTTAAAAAGCCAAATATTAAATTTATTCATGATTATATAGAAAATTTAAACTCATATTTTGAACAGGAATCTCTTGATCTTGTGACATCCAATTGTGTAATTAATCTACTGGAAAACAAACAGAGTGTATTAAATAAAATTTTTCAGATCCTTAAATATGGTGGAGAATTTTATTTTTCCGATGTCTATTCAGATAGGCGAATTCCGGAAGAATTAAAGGGCGACAGGACCCTCTATGGAGAATGTCTCGGCGGGGCACTCTATTACAAGGATTTTGAGAGGATGGCAGTTAGAGCCGGCTTTTCCGATCCCAGGCTGGTCAGTTCAAATGCAATTGAAATTGAAGATGAGAGAATAAAAAAATTGACAGGAAATATTTCCTTTTTTTCCAGAACTTATCGATTATGGAAGCTTAGTGGTCTTGAAGACGCATGCGAGGATTATGGGCATATTGCTGTTTATACCGGAAATTGTCCATGGCATCCCCTTAGTTTTGAGCTTGATTCAGCTCACATATTTGAACTTAACCGGCCGGAAAAGATCTGCGGAAATACTGAAAAAATGTTATCCAAAACAAGATTTTCGAACTATTTCAAAATTTTTGGAGATTACAGGACTCATTTCGGGATTTTTAAAGATTGCGGAGAATCTGTATTGGATCATAGTGGCAGCGCTAAAGATAAGAATGGTAGCTGCTGCTGAATTTAATGCAAAATTTATTTTGAATCAGTATGTAATCTTTTTTTTAATTCCTGATTCTCTTTTTTCAAATCATGTATTACGAATTCTCTTTCAATTGTTGCGTCATAGAACCGTTCAAGTTCACTTATCCTCTCATTCAGTTCCCTTGTTTTTTGATCTACTTTTGATTCAAGTTTAATATTCAGATCATTTAATTTTCTTTCAGCCTTTTTCTGGGCACTTATGTCTTTTAATATTGATAAAACCGATTTTTTCCCCTGATGAATAAATGGCGATGAGATAACTTCTACTTCGACAGTTTTTCCTTCCAGAGTCACATATTTTATTTCATTTGAGAAAATTAGCTGTTCGCCGCTCAAAAGCCGTCTGAACTTATCTGTAGTCTCTTTAAAATTATCAGGGTGTATGAGCTTTCTTAGGTCTACTCCCTCAATATCTTCGGCTGTTTCACCCCCAAGAAGTTTTATAGCTGAAGGATTTGCAAAAATAATTTTTCCATCATCATGGACGGTAAATCCTACAGGGGCAATATCCAGTAATTTTCTGTACTTCTTCTCATTTTCATTTATTTTTTTATTTGCTTCAATTTCATTTTTTTCCTTTTCGATAAGGGCATTCTCAAATTTTTGCCTGTATGTCATTAATTGAAATACATCATTGAAATTTCTGCTTTTACTTCTTTTTTGTCCTTTTTCGAATGAAATTATATAGATAGTAAATAGTATTGAATAGAAAAATGAAGCAATAATTTTTGAAATGAATGAAGCAATTACGATCTCTTTAAACTTATTGAAATCAGGGATTGTCGAAAGTGAAAATAAAATTGCGTCAAGGCTCAGGACAAGAGACATAGTCAAAAGGACCCTGAAAAATATTTTTTCCACATGCCTTGAAATGAATTCAAATATGGAAATTGTGAGAATTGAATCCGCAAAGAGGAGCATTGTACCGATTATCGTGATCTTTGCATTTATATAGAAGAGTTCCGGAGGAACGTTCAGAAGATTATTAACACCGGGGCTTCTCAGGTTCCATCCGAAGATAAACTGCAATAGAGTAACAACAATATTCGATGCAAGAAGTGCATAAACAATTTTTCTTGTTTCGATTGCATCTTCTTTGATATAGACTATTAAGATTGCAAAAAGACCTGAGCTGAAAAGAACAAAGGAGCCGGGAGAAACATAAAATCCGTTATACAAATCAATATATATAGTGGAGGAAAGAATTACCTGAAAGTATTGGAATACTCCGAGTGTAATATAAAGAACACCGATACCGAATATTTTTCTCAGTCTAAAGAGTGATAGTATTAAAAAAGAGACTAATACACATTGAAAGGCGAGTATTAAAATTTGCGGATAATTTATACTTTCCAGTCTTACCCCGTTATTTGTACAAAATTTTATTATCTAAATAAAAAAAAATCAAATTAAAGTTCTGCTTTTTTTAAAATACTGATTGAAAAAAATATTTATAAGACCCGGAAACGGGTTTTCATCTGTTGTTACCCCTTCGGGCAGATCACTTCGCTCCTGTCCAAATTTGACTGTTTCAAATTTGTCAAACCCGGGAAACGGGG
>CAZNLS010000009.1:0-28984 GCA_964573895.1 uncultured Clostridia bacterium | reverse complement strand
CTTCGCTCCTGTCCAAATTTGACTGTTTCAAATTTGTCAAACCCGGGAAACGGGGTTCTCATCCCAAATTAAAAAAACGGAGAGTCAGGGATTGATTAACAACTGCTGTTGTTACCCCTTCGGGCAGATCGCTTCGCTCCTGTCCAAATTTGACTGTTTCAAATTTGTCAAACCCGGGAAACGGGGTTCTCATCCCAAATTAAAAAACGGAGAGTCAGGGATTCGAACCCCGGGAGCCCGTTAAGGCTCAACGGTTTTCAAGACCGCCGCATTCAACCGCTCTGCCAACTCTCCGTGAATAGGAATTCTATCAAAATCAACCGCTCCAGTCAATGCTGTTATTCATGGAGAATCGACGTCTGAATCAAATGTATTCTTGATTTTTGGACCATAATGAGTTATAAAATTTGTTTCTAAATGACACTATGGATACTTATTATAAAAAAATACAATCAAATATAGATAAGGAATTGCTAAAAGATTTGAATCCAAAGAGAAGCTCTCTTGAGAATGCAATCTCATACGCTCTTTCATTAAAGGGAAAAAGATTAAGGCCGGTTCTGTTTCTCTCATTAATTGAATCCTTAGGGCTTGATCATCAGCCGCATGTAAAAATAGCTGTAGCTATTGAATATATTCATACTTATTCCCTCATACATGATGATCTTCCTGCAATGGATAATGATGATATCAGGAGAGGAATGCCGACAGTACATAAAAAATTTAATGAGGCTGTAGCGCTTTTGGCAGGAGACACGTTACTTACAATGGCTTTTGAAAAGATTGCCGATTCAGGTATAAAACCTGAAAAAATTGTAAATATACTTCGGATTCTTACGAAGAGTATAGGCCTTCATGGGATGGCCGGAGGGCAAGCGTTGGATCTTGAGTTTTCAGGTGATAGAGAAAAAATATTTGAAATACACAAGAAGAAAACAGCCGAATTGATAAAAGGTACCCTGCTCTCCGCTGCGGAAATTGCTGAAATGGGGATAGAAGAGAAAAAAGAACTAGCCATTGCAGGGGAAAAGATCGGTACCGGTTTTCAACTTGCCGATGATCTTCTTGACATGGAAGGAGATGAGGCTGAAGTTGGGAAGAGAATTCATAAGGATATGAATAATAAAAGTCCAAATTCAGTTATATACTTTGGAGTAGATAGTGTGAAAAATATGATTGATAAATTGTATACTGATTCACTATCCATTTTAAAAAATGTTAAAATAGAATCTGATTTTTTTTTAAATCTGGTAAAAATGATGTTTTACAGGAGCAGATAGAGTGAATATTTTAGATAATATAAATTACCCCGCTGATTTAAAGAACCTGAGTGTTAAAGATTTAAATAAACTATCGGTAAGCATCAGGAAATTGATTATCGATGTTGTGTCAAAGAATGGAGGACATCTGTCTTCTAATCTTGGTGCTGTTGATATGACACTTGCTATTCATAAAGTTTTCAATGCACCGAAAGATAAAATAATTTGGGATGTTGGCCATCAGTGTTATACACACAAGATTTTAACAGGAAGAAAAGAGAGGATCTTTTCAATAAGAAAAAAGGGCGGTTTAACCGGATTCCCGGATATATTTGAAAGTGAATATGACGTATTAAATACAGGCCATGCTTCAACATCACTAGCATTTGCATCCGGCTTGGCAACTGCAAGAGAAAAGCTTGGTGACGATCATGAGGTAATTGCAGTTATTGGAGATGGTGCACTTACGGGAGGTGTGGCGTTTGAAGCTCTTAATAATATCGGTCAGTTAAAACAGAAACTGATAATCATCCTGAATGATAATAAGATGTCAATCTCGCCAAATGTCGGGAGTATCTCCAAATATTTAAACTATCTCTCTACCGGGAGGCCCTATATCCGCCTAAAAGAGATTGTCCAAAAAGTTTTAATAAAAGTCCCATTGATCGGCAATAGTCTTGTTTCGGGAGTGAGGAAATTATTGAAACTCCTACGGGTAATGACTGTTCCCGGTTCTCTGTTTAATGACCTTGGAGTAAAATATATTGGCCCTGTAAATGGTCATGATCTTAAGGAGATGATTAAAGTCTTTTCTGAAGCAAAAAAATACAATTTTCCCGTTCTGCTTCATGTGGTTACAAAAAAGGGATCCGGTTATGATCCGGCAGTAGAAAATCCGAGTTCATTTCACTCCTCAGCTCCGTTTGAAATATCTAATGGGAAATTCAAAAAAAAAGGAAAGAACCCGTCGTATTCGTCTGTTTTCGGTCAGGCTGTCCATGATCTCATAGAAAAAGATCCGAAAATAATAGCTTTGACAGCTGCGATGCCTTCCGGAACAGGACTTGATATTGTCCAGAAAAATTTCCCGGGAAATTTTTACGATGTTGGAATTGCAGAGCAGTATATGTTTGATTTTGGTGGAGGTCTCAAACTTGGAGGTCTGAAACCGGTCATAGGTGTATATTCGACTTTTATTCAAAGAGCAGTAGACCAGGTTATTCACGATATTGTATTAATGAAAATTCCGGTGGTTGTAGGTATTGACAGAGCCGGTCTTGTAGGAGGAGACGGACCGACTCATCAGGGTATTTTTGATATTTCGATATTGAGACCCCTTCCCGGGATAATAATTGCAGCTCCAAAAGATGAAAATGAATTAAGGCAGCTGGTTTTTTCCGCTATAGATTACGGAAAGCCCGTGTTTATAAGATACCCGAAAGAGCAGGGATTGGGAGTTAAAATTGAAGAAAAACCCAAGGTTATAGATCCGGGTAAAGGTGAGTTACTTTGTAAAGGTGAAGATGGTGTAATACTTGCTGTCGGATCAATGGTTTCAAGAGCCGTTGAAGCATCAAATGACCTTAAAAGATCAGGAGGACCTGATCTTGGTGTGATAAATGCCCGTTTTATTAAACCTCTCGATGAAAAGCTGCTACTAAAAAATATAATCAGTGGAAAAATTGTTGTAACGGTTGAAGATGGCGTCTGGAACGGAGGTTTTAATTCATCAGTACGGGAGTTGATGGAAAATAACGGAATTGATTCTGCAAATCTTCTGTCACTCGGTCTGCCTGGTGAGATTATTGATGTTGCAACCCGCGAAGAACTGCTGGATAAATATAAGTTAAATCCGAAAGGAATTGCAGAAAAAATCAATTTATTCACTCAAAACAACAGCAATTTGTGATGAATAAAAAAATATTCAGAATATTAATATTTCTGTTTTTAATACGGTTAACCTTATCTCCCGAGATATTTGTAAAGTTTGCAAAACCTGATAAAGATTATATGGCACGGGTGCAAGGTAAATGGATCTTTTCCGGGAGCAGATATCTTATCGAATTCACAAATTCATTTTCGCGGAAGATAGACGGACTCTCATACTATCTTTACAAGAATTCAAAATACCCAAAAAACTTTGATTTTATATATGCTATTTTCAAATCGAAAAAAACGGGTATTTCATATTTTTGCCGGGGAGTGTGGAGTAAAAGGATGGGATTTCGCTATTCGGTTTCCAGGATAAAGTTCAGAGGCCGTGATAAATTTTTTGTCTATTCAAAGAATGATCCTAACAGAATATATTTTACTGCAAAAAGAGTTCATTAAATCTTCCCAGAGTATCCTTAAAAACATCTTCTACAATTCTATTTCCATCAATCCTGACAATATTTTCCCCCCTAAGCTTCAGATAATTTACTCTGACCTTTTTCAGATAATCCCTTTTTTCAAAAAGAACTGCTTCACTTGATCTGTTTTTCTTTATTCTTTTTAAAGCTGTATCAATTTCAGTGTCAATGATGAATACAGCATCGGGCACAGGTGCAAAGCTGGTATTTTCACCGATAATATCATTTGTATCCAGACCTTTCGCACCCTGATAACAAGCTGAGGAAAAATAATATCTGTCCATTATGACAATTTTGCCATTTTTTAAAGCAGGTTTGATGTTATTTTCCACATCCCATTTTCTGTCTTCAGTGAATAGAAAAAACTCTTCCTCGATTGGAATCGAATCATAAATATCAGCGTATTCCCTAATTTTTTTCCCCCAAACTGAGTCTGAAGGTTCCCTAAACCAGACTGCAATATCATTATAATTTGAATTTAAATACTCGTGAAGGAGGCGGGAAATAGTTGTCTTTCCCGAGCCGTCAATACCTTCAAAAGCAATCAACAGTGGAGTAGTTATTTTCATCTTATATGATTATATATCATTTTTCATAAGGGTTGAAAGTTTTTTGAATGAAAGTTTTTCAGCTTTCCTGATCCCCGCCATATCTTCTTTTGAATAGTGATACATGTATTTAAAGCGATCCAATTTTATATATTCATAAGCTGTTAAGAGTGCATTTTTAAAATTATAATTGTTGAGATAATCAATAAAACCGGAGTTTCCGTCAGAAGATTCGTTCATTAATATTTCATTTAGTGCATAAAATCCTGTTTCAATTCTTGATGGAAGATTAAATTCAAACATTTTAACCTCAGAAAATAATTTCTTTCTGAATTTTATCCTTTTATGTAATCGATTATTAGAGTTAATGAAATTTGCACAAGGAGTGCCTGAATAGGGAATTAGGAATGGGGCATGCGGAAGAATTTTAAAATAATCAAATTCATTTGATAATTCTATAATTGTTATCAATTCTTCAATAAATTCAGGCCAGGTTGAATCATAGTCACTGCTTATCCAATAATGGTAGCTGTAAATATGCTCTTTTTCCAACTTACATAAAAGAGTCCTGAAGTATTTTATACCCGGGAATTTTTTGCCAAGTCTTTTTGCCCTTGCCGGCAAAAAAGTATCGGTACCAATCCATAGGATCTTTTTTCCGGCAAAAATTGAATCATCAGCAATCAGATCTATAATGGTTTGATTAATGTTTTTCATGTTTCCGAATAATGATGAAAGTGAACTTTGAATGCCCCAGATAGTAAAACCGTTATTTTGGACAATTCTTAATACTGATCGGGTATAGTCCGGATCCTGGAGGATGTCGTCATCATTGATATTGATTGTTTTGTACTTCGTGTGATCCAATTTGTACTCTTTGAGATTGAGGGAATATTCTTTAAGTAACAAAGAAATTTTCTCAACCGGTAGTTTGCGGAATTTTCTTCCCTGAACGTGAGAACAAAAAACACAGCTGTTCCTGCATCCGCGTGAAAAATTTATCTCAAGTCCGTTTTTTAATTGCTCTTTTTTTATAAAATCCAGATTGAATGAGACTCTGCTGAAATCAGCCGGATAATTAATTTCTGAAAAATTTGAAACGATGATAAGACCTGGTATCTGAAATAAATACCCGCCGAATGTGAATAAGTTTTGATAATCTGATCTGTTAATAGCGGTTAATAATTCCGGAAATAAAAATTCCGCTTCTCCTCTCACAAAAAGGTTTATTCCATGCAGATGATATATCGACTGCAAAGGATTTAATGAGATAAGAGGTCCACCTGCAGCACTCAAAAATTCTCTGTTCATTGAGAATCTGTCAAATATACTTTTAATCTCAGGGAAAAAATCTTCAAACAGGGTAAATCCTGCCATATCTGAAGATTCAAATGGATATTTTTCTTTTATCTGACTTAAATTCAATCGATAAGTATCAACATCAAATTTGTGATTTCTAAGCTCTGACCCGATAAATATTAAAGCAGGTGTTATTCCGATACTTTTTTCCCGTTTATCTTTTCCTGAAAAAGGGGATACTAGAGATATTTCATTTATCTTTTTCCTCCAAATTTTTTTGGGAAGAAAAGCGGGATCCGGTTTCGAGAGGATTTTTATTCCCCCGGGAGGTGCTTCTCCTGGTTTCATTGAACAAACTATTTTTAAAACATCTCTGAATGAATAAATATCGGGATTATAGACTATTATCTTTCTGCCATTCATCAGTAAACTTCTTCTTTCCATATAGATTCTGATTATATCCTGCTGTTGTAAAAATTCAAAAAGGTGCTGATGCAAACAAAACAATCTTGACAGAAATCGATTTGTCTGGTACTATTCGAAAGTATTTTAGGCTTTTATGCTGTTTAATGAAAAATATCAATTTTATTAAAAATAACCCAGCAGAAATGACAAAATATTTATATATTAAACCGGATTCCTGTGGCAATACTTACTGCTATTTTCCGGTAAAATTGGAGATGGAGAAGATTAATGCCAACAATAATAGGTAATTCACTCAACTCAACCAACAAAAAAGTCCTTGATAAAATGAACAAAATGGATTTTATGTACGTTTCCAGAGAGGCAAAAAACCAGCTTGATCATGGCGCGGAATTTATCGAACTAAATGCTGTTTCACTGCTTAATAATGAACTTAACTTTCTGAAAGAAGCTGTTAATGTCATAGAGGGAATCGGAGGAAAGGTTCTTATCAGAAGTAATAAAGTTTCAACTCTTCTGGAGATCGCAAAGTTTGCAAACAAGGAAATAATATTAGGAGATATTGATTTTGATAAAAAAAAGATCGATCCTGTAATCGATCTGCTGAATGATGGAAAATCGAAAATTATAGCCAGGATAAAGGAAAATGGATCAGGAACTCCGGCATCTCCTGAAAAATCTTTATATATTGCTCAAAAATATGTGGATTATCTTCTTGATATGGGAGTTCGGAGAGACAATATAGTTCTTGATCCGGTTATAATGCCTCTTGAGGATGATTGCAAAAACGGCAGAAAATTTTTAAATACACTGGAACTTTTTAAGATTGATTTTCCCAGAGTTAAAACGGTAGCACATATGCTTGATCTTTCAGAAGGACTACCGAAAAGACAGTTAATATCATCTCACTTTGTTGCTCTCGCAATTGAAAAGGGACTGGATTATATATCGGTCAATGCACTTGACAAATCGATAATTGAGTCAATTATCACAACATTATCAATTATTGGGAAGGATAAAAATATGCAGGGCTACGTCTCTTATTGCAGAAATTCGAGGGAGGCAAAAAAAGAGGATGAAAAAAATCTGAAAGAAGCGTAAAATAAGTTCATATAGAAAAAGGAGTCAATATTATTAAAAAAGAAAATAAGAAGCCGAAAAAATTGAGGAGAGTCGGCATTTCTAAACTGACAAACTTTTCTTTTCTTCCGTCCCTGTTTTCATTACTCAGCCTTTTTGCCGGTTATTTAAGCATGAACCAGATTTTTAAAGGAAATTTTGTTAATGCTGTTTATCTAATAATGGCAAGTGTTGTTCTTGACGGTTTTGACGGAACAATTGCCCGTTTGACTAAAACCGATTCACATTTCGGTACTCAGCTTGATTCACTTATTGATGCCGTTGTTTTTGGAGCAGTCACTTCCCTTCTGATTTATAGATGGGGTTTCTCCGGCGAATTACTGCATTTTGGGAAAATAATAGGATTTATTTTTCTCAGTGCCGGAGTTATTCGGCTCGCCAGATTCAATGTTATGAAAGAAGCTGAAATAACACCTTCAAATATTTTTGTCGGGCTTCCTATTCCGGGCGGATCCGTATCAATAGGTTCGGCAATTCTGCTCATTAAACAACCTTTAAAGGATGAGAAAGATATGTTGTTGTTTTCAGTTTTTGTAATTATTATATCTTTCCTGATGATCTCAAATGTGAAGTATAAAACTTTCAAAAAAATAAATTCGAAAAATGGTCTCAAAATACTTTTTATGATAGCTGTGACCCTTGCATTTATAATAATCTATCCTACAAAAACAGTTCCGATAGTAGTAATACTATATCTTTTTTCACCTCTCTTTTTTTTGATTTTATCCAAGGTAAAGAAGCAGGGAAAAAGATATTCTTCAAGGAGGAGCAGCTCTGAAGAATCAAAGTAATATTTTTTATGAAATCAGATAATTCACTGCTGAAGGAATTAAAGCCCTTTAAATCGAGACTTCTGATATCACTCGTTTTTATGTTAATGGTCTCTCTGTTTGTAGGGATGTTCGCTCTTGTAATCTGGCCTGTAATCAATGAGATCTCAGCGCAGACGGGAGCAGATATTTCAGAAAAGGGAAAATTTGTGAGAAAGCTCATTCTTAGTATTTTCGGTACGAATGAGGGCAGTCTAAAGATAATCCTTCCTCAGCTCCTGTTCTTCGCTTTTTTCGGGAATGCCCTTTTCTCATTTCTTGCTTCATATTTTATGAAAACATTAGGTTTCAAGGTTGTTAAAAATATAAGGATCAAATTGTACAGATCAATGATCTATCAATCAATCGATTTCCTCTCAAATGCAAAAACAGGAGATCTGGTTTCAAGAATCTCAAATGATATAGATAAGATCAGGTTTTCAGTTTCAGAAACTATTGCCGGATTTATTAAGGAGTTCTTTACTCTCATAATTCTTCTGATCATTATATTTTTTATGGATTGGCAGATGGCACTTCTCTCATTAGTGATTGTCCCGGTAGCGGGAATTTTACTCAAATCTTTCGGGAAAAAAGTTCAGAATAAGGTAATTCAGTCTCAGGAAACAATTGGAGAATTATCTTCATTTCTCACTGAAACTGTTATGGGAAACAAAATTGTAAAGTCTTTTAATATGGAACAAAAAGAAATTGATAAATTCAGCAGGATTAATGACAGGCATTATAAAATAAATGCAAAAATCTCTTTATATTCATCCCTCCCATCACCACTCATGAATATAATCGGAGGAGTCGTGGCATCAGTACTTTTTACACTTGGTATGCACAGAATTGCCAACGGTACGATTGATCCAGGGCAATTCATATCTTTTCTGGCTTCACTTTTTATGATGTATGATCCTCTGAAGAGATTATCTAAGGCCCATATAGAATTTAAACAGGGAAAAGCCGGATATGAACGAGTTATGCAAATCATCAGCAATGTCAACCCGATTATTGATAAACCGGAATCTACAGAACTAAGAGATGTTAAGGGAAAAATTGAATATACCGATGTTTCATTCTCTTATAAAGCCTCGGTTCCGGTGATAGAAAACATCAATTTTTCAGCCCTTCCGAATGAAATGGTAGCGATTGTCGGGGCATCAGGATCCGGGAAAACAACTTTGATCAATCTGCTTTTAAGATTTTATGATAATTTATCGGGGAGTATTTTTATTGACGATCAGGATATCAGGGATATCTCTCTGGTATCTTTAAGAAAAAATATTGGACTTGTCACACAGGATGTATTTCTTTTTAATGATACAATTTTCAATAATATTACATATGGCTCAGAGGATGCTTATGAAGAACAGGTTAAAAAAGCAGCTGAGATTGCCAGAATATCTGAATTTATAGAGAGTCTTCCCGATAAGTACAATACAGTTGCAGGAGAACGGGGAGTGCTTCTTTCGAACGGGCAGAGGCAGAGAATTTCAATAGCAAGAGCAATTGTTAAAAATCCCCCCATTCTTGTGTTCGATGAAGCGACTTCTTCACTTGATAGTGAGTCTGAAAAACTAATTCAAAAAGCCATGACAGAGGTGATGAAAGGCAGAACAAGTCTTGTTATTGCTCATAGATTATCTACAATTATAGAAGCTGATAAGATTCTGGTAATTGAAAAAGGGTCTATTAAAGAAAGTGGAAATCACTCAACACTTCTGAAGAAAAAAGGACTCTATTACAACCTATATAATTTGCAATTCCCTGATATGGATATTATAATGTGACAATGCGAAGTATGACCGGTTTTGCCCAGGGAAGGTTTTCTCTGGACAATTTTTCGTTAAATATTGTCATCAGGTCACTTAACCACAGATACTTTGATCTAAGCATAAAGGGTTCGGGAATTTCCGGTGATATTGAGTCAATAATTAAGGACTTGATAAAAGATAAAATTTCAAGAGGCAAAATTGAAGTTCTTGTTGATTTTTTTGATTCCCGGAAGAATGACTGGGATATTAAATTCAATGATGCACTTTTAACCGGTATTCTGGATAAAGTCCTCTATTTCAAGAAAAGATACAAAAGTGAACTTAGTCTTTCACTGGATTCTTTGCTGAAGATCCCTATGGTGTTTCACCTTGACCAGACGGGAGATGGGTTTTCTCAAAGGGAAAAGAGCAGTATTAAAAGTTCAATAAAAAAAGTATTAAAAAGTTTTATAGATAGCCGTGAATCGGAGGGGAAAAAGATCGCCTCCGATATAATGGATTCTATCAAAATAATTGAGTCTGAAGTTAATGAGGCCGGCCGTAAAGCGTCCAAATTTGAAAAAGAGATCTATGAAAAGTTTCTGTCGAAGATTAAAAAGTATGTCTCGGAATATGAGATTGATAAGAAGAGGATAGTTCAGGAAGCGGCTCTTCTGGCTGAGAAAAACTGCATTGCAGAGGAACTGAACAGACTTAAAACTCATGCTTCAAGGCTAAAAAGTCTTATCAATAACAGGAAACTTAAAATGAAAGGAAAAGAGGCTGATTTTCTTTCACAGGAAATGTTGAGGGAGACATCGACAATCTCGGCAAAAACCGGTTCCATTGACATTCATGACAGAATTATTCTTGTCAGAAGAGAGGTTGAAAAAATTAAGCAGCAGGTTCAAAATGTCGAATAAGGTTTTATTAAACATAGGATTTGGCAACTCGGTAATTAAAGATAAAGTAGTTGCAATTATTCAATCAAATTCATCTCCGGTAAAACGTTTTATAAAAAGTAAAACTGAAAATAATGAAGTTATTGATGCTACTATGGGAAAAAAAATGAGATCTGTAATCATGATGTCGGACGGACTGGCGGTTTTGTCGGCGATATCTGTCCCGGCTCTCTCTGCCAGAATCGAAAATGAATAATATTTTTGTTGTTTCCGGACCTTCCGGCAGCGGCAAGACCACACTTATCAAAATGTTGAGAGAAAAATACAAAAAAGCAGAATTCTCTGTTTCTGTCACAACAAGGGAAAAGAGACCCAACGAAGTAGACGGAAGAGACTATTATTTTGTCACCAGGGAACAATTCAAAGAGATGGAACAGGCAGGCAAATTCGTTGAATGGTTCAATATTTTCGGAAATATGTATGCCACAACGAGTGATGAAATATTAAAAAAATCTTCAAATAACAGGGTATTGATTCTTGATGTTGATATTAATGGAGCTTCAGCCTTAAAAAAAAAATTTTCCGAAGCTTTTCTTGTATTTATTGAACCGCCGGATCAGGATGAATTAAGAGAGAGACTGGTATCAAGAGAGGGAAAAAACGGACCTGATATTAAAAAAAGGTTAAGACGATCAATAAAAGAGATAAGTGAATCTAAATTCTTCGATGTAAGAATAATCAATGATGATCTTAAAGCCTCTTTTAATAAGCTTGATAAAACATTTCTTTCTTTTTTGGATTCAAGAGGAATAAAATCGGAGGTATTATGAACATTCTGCTTGGAGTTTCAGGATCTATCAGCATCTACAAGTCCGTCGAAATTTTAAGACTTTTTCAAAAAGACGGTAACACAGTAACTGTTATAATGACGGAATCCGCAAAAAAATTTGTTTCTCCTCTTCTATTTGAAACATTTGCAAGTGGCAGAGTTTTTTCCGGTATGTTTTCTAATCCCGGAAATCCTCTTCTTCATATTGATGCTGCTTCAGATGCTGATCTATTCTTAATTGCCCCAGCTACAGCAAATATTATCGGAAAGTTTGCAAATGGAATTGCAGATGATCTTCTTTCAACCATATTCCTGACTTATGATAAAAGGATTGTGATTTCACCTGCAATGAACACAAAAATGCTGAACCATCCGGCAGTTATTAATAATCTTAATATCCTTAAAAAAAGAGGGGCGGAAATAATAAAGCCGGGGCACGGATCCCTTGCATGCAGTGATGAAGGAGAAGGGCGGCTTCCTGATCCTCATGAGATATTTCGTTTTTGTATGGAGAAATAAAATGAAAAAGAAAATTCTTATAACTTCCGGCCCTACTGTTGAACCAATTGATCCGGTCAGGTATCTATCCAACAGATCATCCGGAAAAACAGGTTTTCATATTGCTGAAGAGTGTAAAAGACGCGGAATTGGAGACATAACTTTCATAACCGGCCCTTCCGTTCATATTCCCGGAGGAATGAAAGTTGTTCAGGTTCAAACTGCAATGGAGATGAGGGAGGAGGCCAACAAATATTTCGATGAATGTGATGTACTGATAATGTCTGCAGCTGTTTCTGACTACTCCTGCGCAAAATACTATCCTGAAAAATTAAAAAAAAAAATGAATAAGTTCAATCTGAGTCTTGTAAAAAATCCTGATATACTGTTTGAACTTGGGAGGAAAAAAAAAGGTCAATTCATGGTTGGTTTTGCCGCTGAGACAGAAAATATCTTTGAAAATGCTCAGGAAAAGCTTAGTCTAAAAAATCTTGATTTAATTGTTTTGAATGAAATTTCAGATAAAAATACCGCCTTTGATGTTGATACTAACCAAGTCTATTTTGTTACAAACGGAAAAATTGAAAAATATGACAAAATGAAAAAGAGTGAAATTGCTGTAAAATTGTGGGATTATATTGAGAATATATTAAGTGACGGATAAGTGAAGGATCTCAGGGAATTATTGACGGTTTTTAAAGAGATTGGTGCGGATTTTATTGAATCTAAGGAAGACGAACCCAGAACAGCCATCCTTGCAGTAAACAGAGATATTTATAATTGCAAAAGCTGCGGCTTGTATAAAACTAAAAATAATTATGTCCCCGGTGAAGGTTCGATTTCTCCCGATATTTTTTTCGTCGGAGAAGGCCCGGGTGAGACAGAAGATAAATTCGGGAAACCTTTTATAGGAAAAGCAGGACAGCTTCTTGATAAAATAATAAGTAAAATGGGTTATACAAGGGAATCGGTGTTTATCGGCAATATTGTAAAATGCCGGCCTCCAAATAACAGGGATCCGCTAAGAGAGGAGATTGACTCGTGCATTCTGTTTTTGAAAAGGCAGATTGAAATATTAAAGCCCAAAGTCATTGTCTGCCTGGGAAGAGTCGCACTCAACAATCTGCTCAGGGAAAATTTTTCGATTTCAAAGGCACGCGGGACAGTTTTTCAATTCAATAATATCCCACTAATTCCAACTTATCACCCATCATATATTCTTCATAAAAAAGAGCAAAGTGAAATTTCAAAAGTTAAATGGGAGATGTGGAGCGACATGGAAAAGGTACTTGAAATAGTCCGGTCTGCTTAAAATTCCACCCGGAGGAAACTTGATAATAGAAGTCTCTCTTTCAATGGATATTTTTGAAAAATTCGCTTATGAATTCAGGAGAGACCCCTCGGAAGCGGTCCCGGGAACAAGGGTAGTTGTACCCTTCGGGAGGAGAGTTGTTACAGGCTGGATTACAGGAAAGAGTTCATATTCGGGAAAAGTAAAACCTGTCATAGGAGTTGTGAACGATAAATATTCTCCGGATTCGAATTTGCTTGAATTTGCAGGGAAGGTCTCAAATATATTCATTGTATCTGTTGGCAAGCTTCTGGATAAATCATTGTCTCCCATGATGAGATCGCTAAAAAATATTATCTTCACAGATGAAAATAACGGAAATATTCATTCATTGTCCAATTGCAGCTACAGATATCTATCCGGGCTCAGTTCGGAAAAAGAGATAATTTTTAGTTATAAAAAACGTCCTGTTTCTAATATTTCTGTTAACCATGGGCACAGTAAGCCTGATAAGTCTTCAGAAAGGATCCTTGACCTGTCTAATGATGTATGGGGATTTTATAATAAACTGGCTGAGGATCAAACCGGAAATAAAGGAACTTATCTGATTATCATTCCGCCTGCTTTTGCCGGGAACTCAATGAAATTATTACCGAAATTAATTACTATGTATGGTTCCAGGCTGAAGAGTTCCCGCCGCGAAGAGATCTGGGGGAATATAGAAGCAGGAAATCCTATGATCATTGCCGGTGGTGAATCTGTGCTGTTCCTGCCCTTTAAAAATTTAACCGGAATTGTTATTGAGCGTCCCGGTGCACTTGGGGGAATGAAAAATCCTTATTCTCCCGTAGATCTATCAATTTGTGCAAGAATATTATCAGAATCTTTTGGAATAAATCTTATTGAGAGGGATTTTACCTATAGCGTTGAAAATTTCGAACGGAGAAAATCGATCATTGTAAAGGATTCACGAGTGAATCAGGATATTAAAGTTTTCCTGGAAAAATTGAAACCGAAAGATATCTTCATTCCGGAAAATTTTACAGATAAATTGAGAGAGAAATTTTTTGAAGGGTCAAAAATTCTCGTTGTATCCGGCAGGAGAGGATCTATAGATTATTTTTTTTGTAAAAATTGCAAAAAAGTAATTCACTGCCCTAATTGCAGGGGAACCCTTATTAAATACAGAGATAAAGGATCTCAATGCAGAAAGTGCAGCTTTGAAACATTCGAAATGCCCAAATGTCCGCATTGTAACGGGATATCAACTCAAATAACGGGAATAAGCCTTGATTCACTAAAGAAAGCCGCAGTAGATGTTGCAGGGGAAGCTAATGTTTCTATATTTAACCCTGTCAAAAAACAAAGAGAGAAAAAGCATATAGATTCGGATAATGATTCCGGAGTTAAAATTTTATCGCCGAGAGAGATTGATCTTATTTTTGAAACTGATTTTGATTATGTTTTTTTCTTTAAACCGGAATCTTATTTCAATCTTGGGAGTTATAACGGTGCCGAGCTTATATATTCATCGCTATCGAAATTAAAATCACTTTTAAAAAATGGAGGTGAGCTTCATATCTATTCAACTTTTCATTTCCATTATGTTTTTAAAAATCTTGAGAATGAAGCAGATTTCTTCAAAAGGGAATTAAAATACAGAAAATTTATATCGCTGCCGCCTTATGAAAATATGTATGAATTAGAAATTCGTGAAAAAACAATTCGATCTCTTGGGAAAAAGTTGAGAATTTACATTCATAACTATAAAAACGAACTTGACATCAGGAGAGTTTTTCTTTCTTCACGTAAACCGGAGAGAGGTTTTTATAAGGGGAAAATGGAGATTCACTGTCATAGCGACAAAATGGCATCCAGCGGAATCCTCAAAAATAAAAATTTAAAAGTAGTTAATGTAATAGCATAACAAGCCAGGTATCTATTTTTTTGTGTTGGAATTTCCGTTGAATACCGCTCCCTCTTTAATTATTATTATTGCTGATTCAAGGTCACCGTTAAGATTCCCTGATGAAAAAAGTGTAACTTTTCCCGATGATTTAACCATTCCCTTTACTTCACCGAATATTTCAATCTGATCGGCATCCATTTTTCCCCTGATCCTGCTCCCGTTTTCAATTATGATTTTTCTACCGGCAGTAATATTACCTGTTACCCTGCCACCGATTATCACCACATCTTTTGAATTTACATCACCTTTTATTTTTACTGACTGACCTATATATGATTCATCGGGAATTGTATTCATATTGTACGAAGAATTTTTTTCTTTTATTTTACTATCCATCTATTAACTCCTCTTTGATTCCATTTAGCATCTTATTATGCTTATACATGATTAAAAAAAAATGGTCAATAGAGCAGGATCAGGAATTATTCCGATTATATTTTACTATTTCTGATGTCATTTTTTTCACATGATCTATTTCTGATAAGCTGAATCCTGACTTCATATATAAGAAATATATCTTATTGGACTCATAAAGGATATTTTCATGGTTTAAAATACCTTTCCTGATAAGACTGGAACACTCCGGTGTTCCCGGTACCGGTGAATAATAGGAGAGTCTTGGCAATATTCCAAGTTTTTTTACAAATTTTAATGATTTTTCAATATTACTTATTGTTTGACCATTGAGCCCGAAAAGGAGGTAACACTCAATTTCTTTTTGTTTATAACCTGCTCTTCTGAGGATATCGACAGCATGGGTCATATTTTCGACTGTCACTTTTGACGAACTTTTTCTGAGAATTTCATGATCTATCGATTCAAAGCTCAACCTAATCGTTTTAAAACCACTCTTATAAAGGAGTCTTGCTGTATTATCGTCAATTTCACTCACGTGAAGTCCGTTAGGTGTATGAAAGTTTATATCAGCGGGTAAGTTAGAATCCGAAAAAACTTTATTGAATCTGTCACATTTATTTACAAGGAATGCATCATCAAATATGATAAAATCTGATGGATTGTATTTGTTGGTCATAGTTTTTATCTCTTCGAGAATATTTTCTGGGGATCTCTGAATAAATGTTTTGTTTAGAATTCCCGATACACAATAGGTGCAACTAAACGGGCATCCCCTTGATGTGAGAAGAGGAATATATTTTGTTGACCCCAATAAATTGAATTCCGGAAATGGAATATTATCCGGCACTGAAAAATCCGGTGTCTTCTTCAGTTTAGCTCCGTTCTCTGAGAGAATTTTAATGACTTTATTCTCCCCGTATCCCGAGACAGTGTAATCGAAAATATTACTGCCTGGGAAATTATTTCCGGTCAACCCGGGAATCACTCCACCCAGGACCATCTTTGCCTGTGGAAATCTTTCTTTCAGGCTTTTTGCCGTGAAAATAACACCATCGATCCAATAAGTCATTAGAGAAGTCATAAGAATCATGTCAATTTCAGGTAACTTTTCAATACTATTCCTGAATTTATCTACAGGCATTCCATATCTTGAATAACGTCTGGGAACATCTTTATATATTTCGGGTTTTTCAACTTCTTCTTTATGATATTTCCCCCTCCCTGATTTTTCATTTTTTGTATTTGTTTTATTGCGGTAACGGTCTAGCACATCAATCCAGTAGATTTCACAGTCAGTGTATTTTTTTATTACAGAAGCGATATATAAAAGGCCGAGAGGGCGAAGCCACAGATCATATGCGGTAAAATCGTAGATGTATGGATTAACCAGCAGTAGTTTCAAACTTTCCTTTTGCAACTCTTTCAATTCCTGATATATCTCTGAAAAATTCAATATCACTAAATCCTCTGTTTTTGAGAATTTGCGCTGTCTGCTTTGCCTGATTATATCCTATCTCCATAAATAGTTCACCGCCTCTAATAAGATATTGAGGTGCTAAATTGACTATTTGTTTTATATACACAAGTCCGTCTGAACCGCCGGACAGTGCAACAGAGGGCTCAAAACAACGTACACTTCTGTCAACTTTTTTTAATTCATCCTCTGAAATATAGGGAGGATTTGTAACAATTATATTGAACTTATTATTCTGCTTTGGAAACAAATCGCCTTTTTCAATTCTGATCCTGTTTCCCAGATTGTGAATCGTTGTATTTATTTTTAAATTCTTCAGAGGTTTCCTGTATTTTTCCAGAAGTGTTACTTCTGCGGCTGATCTCATAGCGAGGGTTATTCCTATAACTCCGCTTCCAGCTCCTATATCAAGTATTTTTTCACGTCCATGGATACTTTTTAGTACTAATTCTACCAGAAGTTCTGTTTCAGGTCTTGGAATCAGGACTCCTCTGCAGATCTTAAATATCTCAGAGTAGAACTCTTTTTCACCTGTTATATAAGCAAGGGGCATACCCCGTTTTAGTTTTTTTACTGAATTTTCCAGGTTTATTCTTTTTATCAAACTAATGCGGAAACTTTTACCCTCTTTCCAGAATGTTTCCTGTGAAATATTAAGATGAAAACAAACAAGTTTGATGATTACTGCAGGTTCTATTTTTGATTGGGAGAGGACTTTTTTATAAAATCCTGAAATAGTCAATTTTCAGCGATCTCTTTAAGTTTCTGTTCAACCCTCTCCCTTGATTTAATTTCGTTGACCTGCTCATAAATGTTCTTCAGGTTTCCATCCAGTACAGTTTCCAGGTTAAATTTTATTCCTGAAATTCTGTGATCAGTGACTCTGTTCTGAGGGAAATTGTATGTTCTGATCTTTTCAGATCTCTCCCCGGTCCCGACTTTGGATCTCCTGTCATTAGCAATATCACTCTCCCGTTTATTTTTTTCATGTTCGTAAAGCCTGGATTTTAATACTCTCATTGCCTTATCTCTGTTTTTATGTTGCGAGGATTCATCCTGGCATGAAACAACAATCCCGGTTGGAAAATGAGTTATTCTTATGGCTGATTCGGTCTTATTTACATGCTGTCCTCCGGCACCGGAAGCTCTGTAAGTATCTATTCTAATATCAGCAGGATTTATCTCAATCTCGATATCATCAATTTCAGGCATTACAGCAACGGTAACTGTAGATGTGTGAATTCGCCCGCTGGATTCGGTTTGAGGGACTCTTTGAACTCTGTGAACACCGCTCTCATATTTAAGAAATCTATTGACTCCCGATCCTCTGATATTTGTTGTGATCTCTTTAATTCCTCCGACACCGGTATAGTTTGTCGATATTATATCCAGTTTCCATCCATTTCTTTCACTGACCCTCAGGTACATCCGAAGCATATCAGATGCAAAAAGTGATGCTTCATCTCCTCCGGCTCCGGCTCTGATCTCAAGAAAAATATTCCTGTTATCTTCGTCTGAATCCGAGACTATCTCTAGTTTTATTTCATCTTCAAGACTTTTGATATTATTGTGAAGTTCCCTGATGTCTTCTTCAGCCAGCTGTTTCATCTCAAGATCAGAAGATATGTTAAACAACTCTTCGGATTCATTCAGCCGTCGAACAAGAATCTCATATTGTAAAAATTTTTCGGAAATCGATTTTAATCCGGATAATTCCCTTGAGAGAGAAGCAAATTTTTTTCTATCCCTGGTGATTTCAGGTGCCGAGAGCTGATCGGAGATTGTTAAATATTTATTATGTAGTGATTTGAGATAGTTAAAAAATTTTTCACTGTTCCTTGTAACCATATTTTTTCTTAAACTTCTCTATCCTGCCTTCTGTGTCAACATATTTCTGCTGCCCTGTATAAAAGGGATGGCAGTTGGAGCAGATTTCAACTTCGATCTTGGGCACTGTTGCACGTGTTTTGAAGCTGTGCCCGCAAGAACATGAAACAGAGCATTCCATATATTTGGGATGAATTCCTTTCTTCATTATATCCTCCGGAAATGTTGAATTTTAACACTCGGTACGAAAGAAGTCAATAATGGCTGTTCTAACTTTTTTTTCAATTATGAGTAATCAGGGAAAAATTATAAACATTTTCAGGTTAATAATGTGGAAAATGTGATATTTAAATTTATTAAACCCTTTAATGATGCGACTTTTTTTAGATTGCACAAAATGTAATGTTGTATAAAGCCTAAATACAATGATTATCCCCGAATGCCACTGTTGACACAAGTTTACGCAAAGAGATTGCTGATATTAAACAAACAGAGATTTTCTGTTATAATAATTTAGAATAAATTCTATGGTATTCAGGAGTTAGAGGATGAGTTTTTCCAGTCCGAATGTGCTTTTTTTATTGTTTCTGCTTATTCCATTTGTTTTTTTGGGAATAACAGCATATTTAAGGAAGAGGCGGATACTGGAATCATTTATTTCGCACTCGGCCTATGAGAGACTGGGAATCAGAAGCGGAAAGGAGACTGATCTGTTTAAATTTGTACTCACGTCTATTATCATTCTTTTTCTGATTCTTGCCATGTCCGGCCCCCAATGGGGTGAAAAATTTATTAATACCGAAATGAAAAGTACCGAAGTTTTGTTTTTACTTGATACTTCCTATTCTATGAATGCCAGAGATATGAATCCGGACAGGCTGTCTGTAGCAAAGGAAATGATAAAAAACCTTGTTGATAAAATAAAGTCAGACTATATTGGGCTGGTAACTTTTGCAGCTTCTGCATCCGTACAATGTCCGATGACAATTGACTATGAAGTGTTTAAACTTTTAACCGATTCCAGTGTAATAAGTCCACCTGAAGAGCAGGGGACTGATTTTTATGAAGCATTTAAAATCACTTTAAATTCTTTCAGGCTCTCTGAAAAATCTGAGAAAGCCGTTTTTTTTATCACCGATGGGGAAGACCTTGAGCACAGATGGGAATCACTTATTGACGAATTAAAAAAACAGCATATAGTTATATTCACTATCGGAGTAGGTTCTTATGGAGGAGCACCGATCCCGATTGTTGATAAAGATGGGAAAATAAAGGGGTGGAAGAAAGACCTGAAAGGTCAAATTGTTAAAACTCGTTTAAATGAAGATGTGCTAAAAAAAATTTCAGAATCAACGGGCGGGGCATATTTCAGGGTTGCAGATGCATCCGGGATCCAACAAATTTTAAACCGTCTCGAACATTTTGAGAGATCAATTCTTAGAAAAAAAGTTCGAAGCATAAAAATCAACAGGTTTCAATATCCACTATTTTTTGGTATAATTCTATTTATAATTGAACTGTTTTTAACTTCAAAAAAAGTCAAATGGAAAAAAAATTAAGTATTATTGCCTTGATGCCATTTCTATTATTTTGGCACTGGTTTGAACCCGTTGCAAAAAAAAATGACAGGGGCATCAAAGCATATCAAACGAAAGAATTCAACAAAGCACTCGATTATTTTTTGTCTGCTAAAGGTATAAATCCGGGGTCAGACAGCCTGAAAAACAATACTGCTCTTGCTTTGTACAACCTAAAAAAGTATGAGCAGGCTCTAAAAGAATTTTCAAAAATTAACATTAAGAAATCCGGTTTGAACTCTGCAGGAACCTACTACAATCTTGGCAATTCTTTTTTTAGAATGAATAAACTTAAAAAAGCTCTTGAAAGTTATAAAAAAAGCCTCCTTTTAAACCCGAATGATCTTAATGCGAAGAAGAATTATGAATTAACAAAAAAGAAACTGAAAGAGAGAAAAATTAAAAACAGTGGAAAAAATAATAAAGAAAAGAAAAATGACAAAAAAAATAGCGCAAATAATAGCCGATATAAAAATATTTTTAAATACCTGAACAGAAAAGAACGTGAAAAAATGTTGAAGAAAAAGAAAAAATCCGTATCCAAGAAAAAAAATGAGAAAGACTGGTAATTATTTTTTTCTATTAATATTTTTTTTAACCGGAATACTTGCGGGAAAAGGTGCGCGTGTTACTGCAGGAATTGATGCAGAAAAAATCGGGATAAATGACAATTTAATTTTTACTATTACTTTTGAAGGTATCGCCAATCCCCGTATACCGGATCTTTCGGTAATAAGAGATTTTAGGGTTGTACAGACATCCAGAAGTTCTGAATTCAAGTTTGTAAACGGCAAAACTTCATCATTCATCCATTTTGTCTATTATCTAATGCCGGTGCGCACGGGAAATCTTAAAATACCCGAAATAAAGTATAAATTTGACGGGAATATTTACAAAACACCGGCTTTTGATGTGAAGGTTGTAAACGGCAATGTAAAACCTAAAAAACCAACTAGATCAACCGATCCTTTTTCATCATTTGATGATGATTTTTCTCCATTCTTCTCCCGCAAGCCCAGAAAAGAAAGAGAGATTGATATCAAGCTAAGAGTCAAGCTTTCAAAAAGAACTGCATATGTAGGAGAGCAGATAATTTTATCTGTTTTTCTCCTGACCAGAAACAGGGTGGAGACAGTAAATCTCATATCACAGCAGTCCATTCCCGGATTCTGGCAGGAATGGTATCCGGTAAAAGATTCTATTGATAGTACTACTGAAATGATTAACGGGAAGAAATACAATGTTTATGAAATAAGGAAAGCTTCTCTGTTCCCTGCGAGATCAGGTAATTTGAAAATTCCCCCGCTAAAATTTGAAATGAGACTTGCAGGTGACATTTATTCTTTCATTTCCGTTCCGAAAAGGATAGTGAGAAATACACCTCAACTATCTGTTGATATTAAAAAACTGCCTCAAACTGCAGCATCATATCCTGTAGGTAAATTTAAACTCGAAATAGTTCAGACAAAAAAAACTATTGATATAAATGATTTTTTTTCCTTCAGAATAAAGATAGACGGATATGGGAATTTAAAAACTTTCAATCTTCCTGAATTAAAAAGTATGAACAATTATAAGTTCTTTCCTCCAAAAATAGAGAGAGAAATTTCATACGGAAAGGACGGGATCCGGGGTTTTCTTGAGGCTGAAATTCCTGTAAGCTTCTCAAAACCGGGAGATTTTGAGATAGAAATTCCCGGATTGAAATTTTTCAATCCGATTCAAAAAAAAATTGAATCCACCCAAATGAGGAAAATTGAAATAAAAGTAACGGGTAATAAATCCAATTTAAGTTCATATACAGGATTTAAAAGGAGTGAGATTGAAAAACGCGGATCTGATATCAAATTCATAATGAAAGGGGATATCCACAATCAGGGGAATCTGTTATTCAGGAAGAAACTTTTCGGCTTTATACTTTTATTTCCGTTTGCCGTCACTATTCTCTTCTATCTTTATTCATTCGTTTTTAAAGAATATATACTGAAAAATTCCAGGATCGTTAAAAGATCAGGTCTTAAACAGACTGTTAACAGATTGAAATCAGCGGAAAATCCCGGAGAAATTCATAAGATCATTGAACAATATTTCCTTGATAACACCGGTTTAAAAAGAACTGATCTTTTTATTGAAAAGATCGGAGATTTTTTATACGGGTTAAATCTTGCCCGGGGCGACGTCGAAATGATAATAAATACTTTCAGTGATTCAGAAACATATAAATTTTCTGCAGATAAAAACACCGGATATTTGAATGAAAATAAAAAAAGAGAACTGATAGAGATAATTAAAAAAATTCACAGGAAGACAAAATGAAGAAGACTTCTATTCTTATCTGTTTGATTCTCATATTCTTCGGTACTCTATCGTCAACCGGCATTAACGATAAGTTCAAAATAGGAATAAATGCATATGAAAAAGGAAACTATGATAAGGCTTTGAAGGCTTTTTCTTCAATTGAAAAAAAAATTTCAAATTGGAAAGTGTTTTATAACAAGGGAAATTGTTTTTACAAAAAAGGGAATTTCATTAATGCAAAAATAGAATATCTCAAAGCGGAAAAATTAAATCCATTTGAGAGTTCCATTCAGAACAATATTGTTCAGACAAATCTTAAACTTGGAATTTCAAATCAGATAAAGCAGACTTTTTTTTACAGGATCATGCTCAGGCTGGATTCATTTTTCTCTATGAATTTTGTTTCAATTCTATTAATTTTTTCGATAGTTTTATTCAATGTTATTTTAATTCTCTTTTTATTCCTGGGAAAGAATAAAAAGTTGATCTATACTTCTTTAATTTCAGTTATTTTACTGATAGCTCTTGCGGGGTACCATCATTACCGGTCAACATCAATTCTTTCTTCCAACAACGCTGTGGTTATTGATAAAAATGCCGAACTAAGGAGTGGTCCGGGGGAGAAAAATACAATTCTTTATAAAATTTTGCCTGGAGTTCGTGTGAAAATCATAGAGAAAAGCGGAGATTGGTACTATATTTCCGAATCTGAAACGGTCGCGGGCTGGATATTTAAAAATTTTCTAACACTGATATGAATAGTTCATTTAGTCTTCAATTAAGAGACAGAAGGCTGTTATTTAAAAGGCCGGCAATAATGGGAATAATCAATGTAACTCCCGATTCTTTCTCTGATGGGGGAGATAATCTGAATTTAAAAGCTGCACTTGATACCGTTGAACGACTGATAAAAGAGGGCGCAGATATTATTGATGTCGGTGGGGAGAGTTCAAGGCCCGGATCTGATCCTGTTAATATATCAGAAGAGAGAAGGAGAGTAATTCCTCTGATAAGAGAAATTAAGAAGAGATTTAAAATTCCTGTCTCAGTGGATACAACTAAAGAGCTGATAGCAGAGGAAGCTGTAAATGAGTGTGGAGCTGATATTGTCAATGATATTTCTTCACTCCGATTTTCCGAAAATATGGCAGAAGTGATTTCGAAGTCAGGTGTTCCTGTTGTCCTCATGCACATGAAGGGAATTCCTAAGAGTATGCAGGACAAACCCTTCCATGCTGACATTATGAAGGAATTGAAGGATTTTTTTATTGAAAGAGTTGAGTATGCGTTGATGAAAGGAATTTCGAAAGAGAAAATAATTATTGATCCCGGTATTGGATTCGGAAAACGAATTGAAGATAATACAACTATAATAAAAAATCTCTCCGGCTTTTGTGAATTAGGTGCTCCGATTCTTGTCGGACTTTCAAGAAAATCATTTCTCGGGGCTATTTCAGGTGAAAAAGATCCTAAATCAAGGGAATCTGAAACAATTACTGCAAATCTGATTTCAGTCTTAAACGGTGCTTCGATAATCAGGGTTCATGATGTAGGATCATGCAAAAAATCCCTGAAAATTTTAAATGAGTTGATTTGAGAGGTGAAAAATGGAAAATGATAAAAAATTTTTACTCGGAATTAGTTTTATAGTCATAATTGTAACCATATTTTTTCTAAAATTATTTATATTCCGGTCCACTGAAAAGGTGGGAAGAAAATCAGTTACAGAAAAAAGCAATATCATGCTAAAAGAAAAACCGGGGAATAAACCGGAAAAGCTTTTAGAAGAAAATTCAACTGAGACTGTAAAACCGCTTGATATTACTCTGGCTGAAAGTGATGATGTTATCAGGAATCTCCTGTCAGGTGAAATTAAAGATCCACAGCTCAATAAGATTCTTAACTTCAATGATATTATTATGAGATTTACTGCGGCGGTAGATAATATTTCCAGAGGAAACAGCCCTGCGAAAAATCTGGATTTTCTTGAACCGTTTTCCCCATTCAAGCCCGGAAGCAAAAAAGGAGTATTGTATCTCTCTGAAACATCTTTTAAAAGATATGATAAATATATCAAGATCTTTTGTGAATTTGATTCTGCAGCTATGATAAAAATATTCCGATTATCAAAAAAGTTAATTGATAAGGCGTGGAACAGGCTTGGCTATAGTGGGACAGAATTTGAAGATACCCTGTTTGAAGCATTCAATGTGCTTTATCATACTCCTGTTCCGGGCAGATCATCACCTGAGAAGTTGAATAAAAAAATTTTTACATATAAATTCAGCAGAGATAAATTTGAAAGGTTGAATAATGCCCAAAAACATTTTATCAGGCTTGGACCTGCAAATATGATAAAAGTTAAATCAAAAATAAAAGAGTTGGCGGGACTTCTGGGTTTTAAGCTCGAATAGAATATTTGAGGTGTTTAATCATTATCTTTTATAAAGGCATCTATCTTATCGAGAAGTTCTTCTGCCCGGTCGATTGCTTTATCTTCCTTCAACTCCTCGATAATCTCTTCAAGACGGTCCCTGACTCGTTTAGCTTTTTCTACACCCATCTCATAAGAAGAAGTAGTGTCTACTCCCCCAAGAGCTGCTGTACGCCCTGCCTGTTTTGTCATTGTAACAGCATGCTGAAATTCCTCTTCAAAAGACTTAATTCTCTGCTCCTCTTCCGAGAGTGGTGTCATTAGATTGTTATAAACCAGGAAAGCTGCAATAACAAAAATAACAAGTGTTATGAAATTTTTCATTTCTTCCTCTTAAAATCAATTAATATTTTAATTTGGAAATAAAATAAATTCAAATAAAACAAAAAGAGAAACCTGGAATGCAGGTTTCTCTTTTATATAATTTTGATTTATCTTGTTGCAGTCCAGTTCCCGGTACCACCGGATGTTTCAGAAATTGTTCCGTTCATATTGTTATCATCAGTTTTACTTCCGCTTAGAGTGCTTGTATTGCCATTAGACCAGGTTACTCTGAAAGAAACAGTTGAACCGCTGACAGTAAAAGTCCCGGTATGTACTCCCCAGTTTGATATATCCCAAATTGAAGTTCCTGCACCTTTATCACCTGTAAATGTAATTGTTCCGGAATAACTTGCAGTCCAGGGTGTTACGTAAGTTAATGTAACATTCCATAATCCCAGAATATTAAACTTCTTTTTACAGCCGGACATCAACCCGAATATCACAAAAATGGCTATAACCATTAACACAGTTAATTTTTTTTTCATATTTCCTCCTTTTTTATTGAAAAATTTTAACATATAAAAAAAAATATATACAATTATATCTCTAAGGTTTTTTTTAAATAAATTGAAATATTTCCTGATCTAAAATATAATTACTGCTACGGTTAAATCATAAAGAGAGAGGAAAATATTGATGCATAATGGATTGAAATTTTATAATACATTACATAGAAGAAAAGAGGATTTTGTTCCGATTGAAAATGGTTTTGTTAAACTTTATGCCTGCGGACCTACTGTATATAATTATGCTCATATAGGAAATCTCCGCACGTACATTTTCAATGATATTCTCAGGAGAACAATACTCATGAATGGTTTAAGACTGATGCATGTAATGAATATAACTGATGTCGGGCACCTCACGGATGATGCTGATGAAGGTGAAGATAAGATGCTTGTTGGTGCAAAACGGGAGAAAAAAAGTGTATGGGAAATTGCAAAGTATTATGAAAAAGCATTCTTTAATGATACTGACAGGTTGAACATACAGAGACCGGATATAATCTGCAGGGCAACAGATCATATCAAAGATATGATTGAAATGAACAAGAGAATAGAGAAGAACGGATTTACATATTTAAAGGGAGGCAATCTCTATTTTGACACTATGAAAACCGGTGATTACGGAAAACTTGCCAGGCTAAGAAAGGATGATCTCCTTCATGGTGCCAGAACCGATGTAGATCCAAATAAGAAAAATATGACAGATTTTGTTCTCTGGTTCACAAAATCAAAATTTGAGAATCAGGAGATGAAGTGGGAAAGTCCCTGGGGAACGGGATATCCGGGATGGCATATTGAATGCTGTGCTATGAGTTCAAAATATCTTGGAGATCAGTTTGATATTCATACGGGTGGGATTGATCATATCCCGATCCACCACACCAATGAAATAGCCGAGGCTGAAGCTGCCACCGGTAAAAAACCATGGGTAAAATATTGGCTTCATGGTGAATTCCTGGTTATGGATAAGGGAAAGATGAGTAAAAGTTCCGGTGGATTTCTGACATTGGACACTCTTTCGGAGAGGGGATTTGATCCTATGTCATACAGATTTCTCTGTCTTAGTGCTCATTACAGGAAACAGCTGATGTTTTCATGGGAAGCAATGAAAAGTGCTGCAAACGGATATAAAGCATTGAGAAAAAGAGTGAGTGAACTTGATCTGGAAAAAAAAAGTAAAAAAAATTCAGAATTAATTGAAAAATATAAATTGGAGTTCAAAAAATTCATTAATGACGATCTTAATATTCCCCGTTCCCTTGCACTTTTAAATGATTTACTGAAAGACTCTTCTGTAGGTGATAATGATAAATATAATCTGGTTTTAGAATTCGATTCTGTGTTCGGACTAAAATTGACTGAAAGAGTTAAACAGGAGATCCCGGCTGAAATCAATGAGCTCATTAAAGAAAGAGAAAATGCAAGATTAGAGAAAAATTACAAATTGTCGGATGAAATTCGGGAACGTATTTTGTTATTGGGATATTCCGTTAAAGATACTCCCGATGGTCCCGAATTGGAAAAAATTTAAGTTAATTATTGTCAGGTTTTTTAACTTAATTAAAGCCTATTCTAAAGAATATTGGGATAACAGAAAAAGAGCGGTCATTAAACCTATAGCTGAGCCTGATTCCACCAAAAAGCTCAATCGGAATTGTGAAAAGGTTAAAATCAAAAAGAAGTTCCGAACCTGCAGAGCTGATATAACGATAGGGCCCTTCATCAGCGATTGCTGCAAAGTCAAAAAATATGTTTCCCCTGATCCTCTTTATATAGATTAATTCTCCAATAGCTAAGTCAGAATAAGCGATTGGAAATATATAGTCGGCCGAGGCGGTAAAGAGTGAATGTGAGAATGTGTAAGAATATCCCCTGGGATATATAAGGTCGGAACTAAAAATATAATTAACCGGATTTTGTTTTTCATAACCGACCCTAATAAGAAATTGCCGATTGACTTTAATTCCTTTTATTACTAATCCTCCGGAGAGTGAAAAAAGACTTCCTTTGTATTTACCATTAAATGGAGTCTGAATATAATGAATAGAGAACAAAAATCCCCCGGGAGGGATGATATCTCTTAAAGCAGAGTATCGAAATGATGAGTAGTTCAGTCTGAAAGATGCTGATATTGTATTCCCATCGGCATTAGCTGAGTTTAAATTAAACCCGCTAAAATTTATAAAAGATAACTCCGAACTAATTGACAATTTTTTACGGCTGCTCCCTGTTGAAAAATTTAACGGGATATTAAATCCGAGTGAGATCTTTTTCTCCTTCCAGGTCAGGGGGTCACTGCTCCCATTTGATCGGTCTGCAATTGAGGCAGAAAGATTGATTACAGGAAACAGGCCTGAATATATTCCATTTAAAAATATTCTTTTCCCTTTTTCATTTGTATTATAAGAAACTCCGGTCCGAATTGACATTGAATTAAGCCTGTTGTCTGACATAAAAGTCAGGGAGGGTTCAGGAAGAGAAGGATCGATAATCCTGCTGTGAAAATTAAACAAGCCTTTAAAGTGATTATATTTCTTTATTACCGGTTTCTCCTCTCTCTTTTTTTTGACCAGTGGAGTTGCTTTATTTTTCCACTCTTTCCCCGGGCTATAATATGAATAGTCTTTAATTATCCCCGGATTACCATAATTCCTGTTTTTATTAACAGGAGTTTGAACTATCCTTGAACCTTCAATATTATAATCGCAATAGATAAGTCTGTTATTTGAGATGTCTATGCAGGGATAATAGGCTCCAAAAAGAGGCGATACTTCAACTCTTTTTTCACCTGAATCAGGATCTATTGACCAGATAGTATCAATACCGTTTATGTCTGAAACATAAAATATTCTCTTGTTATAAAAGATGGGAGTCTTAAGGTTTTCATAAGAGTAGGGGGTAACTCCTTTGAAGTTCCCTTTCATTATTTCGAAGATGGTAATTCTTTTTTTTTCATCTTTCTGTTCAATCAAGACTATTGATTTGTCATCATCAGACCATGAAGGAAATGATATCCTGCTCTCTTCTCCGGGCAAATATTTACTCATCGCTTTCCCGTTCCGTGAATCTAAAAAGATCAATTTATGTTTCCCGCTCCTTCCTATTTCAACCG
>CAZNLS010000008.1:15656-38575 GCA_964573895.1 uncultured Clostridia bacterium | reverse complement strand
TGGTAACGGACAAGAAAAAAATCTGTTTTATCTGCCATAAATCCGAAAAATTCAAAGGAAAATTTGTACATGGTCCCGTTGCTGTCCGAGCATGCCTGATCTGTCATCTCCCTCACAAATCGAAATATAAAAAACTGCTTGCCGATGAGAGTAACAATATATGTCTCGCCTGTCATAAAACTCCCGGAGTTAATATTTCAGTACTCGCTGGAGCCGGCAAATGTTCAAAATGTCATCTGCCGCACATTTCTGACAACAGGTATTTTTTGAAAAAAGAATTTAAAAACATGGTGCACAAAAAGAAGTCTGCTGTTAAAGATTAACTAACGTAAAAGAGAAAATATTTAAATTGAAAAAGAAAATTATTTTACCTGTTCTTTCTGTTATATTTATTCAGTCAACTCTATTTTCAGTGAAATTTTTCAGTCTTTCCAGATTTTCCGGGGCTTTTATCCTGAAATACCAGAAAACAAATGACCTTGAAACCTATAATGACAATCCATTTATAGATTTTAAAAGAGACTATTTCGAGGGCGGTCTTCATCTGAATACAGAGGGTAGCATATATCACCCCAACCTGCTGACATTCAACATAGATTTCACTCTGTTCAAACACAGGACAAAAAGTACTCTTTTTACCGAATCGGATATTAACAATGCAGTAAACGATACATATGATATCAACCTTCATATCCTGAAAAAAAAGCCACTCAATTTTCAGATTTACGGTCTGAAAAACTTTACTTCGGATGACAGGCCTTTTTCCAACAGATATTATATATCGACCGATATCTATGGATTAAAAATTTTTAACTCCTCAAAATTCCTCCCATTTGTTCTCGACCTGAACAAATTGAGAATGAAATCAGAATCACTTACTTATACAGAAAGAGATGAAGAGAGTAAAAATATAGATCTGAAAATGGAAGTTATCAATGGCGAGAGACTAAGCTCCGATCTGCAGTTTAGACAACGGGACTATTCTGAAAGTGTCTTCGGCGTCAACTACAAATCTCTTGAAGTTTTTGATATCGCTTCATTCTACTACGGTCCCAAAGAGAGAAACTATCTGACGGGGATCGGGTCTTATCACAAAATGACGGAAGATGTCGATCTTGATATTCTTCAGTTCAAACTCTTTTCAAGATACTACTTTACTGATAAACTTGATTCGAACTCTTCTTTTACATATTCAAGAAATATTACATCCCCGGGAAGATCTGTTATCAACAATATTTACACATCCCTGAATCATCACCTCTTCGATAGTCTTATCTCCACAATTTTCGGAACCGGAAGAATTGAAAGGGCTCCATTTCAAGACCTGGATAATGTTGGCATTGGAGCAAGATTCAATTACAAAAAGAAAATAAAAAAAGGGATGATATTTCTCGGTTTTGAAAAGAGTTTTGAAGAGGGAAAATACAGGTCAAACAGTGATATATCGAGTGCAAGCCAGGAGATGAGATTTTCATATAACGATTCTATAATTCTTACTAATCCCGGTATTCAATTGGATACTCTTATTGTAACCGACCCCCAAATCGGGAAAGTATATATAGAGGGTATAGACTATTCTGTCAATTCTATCGATTCCTATCTTGCAATAATAAGGATTCCGGGAAGTTCAATACCCGGTCGGGGGAGTGTCAGAATAACATACGATTTTCTCTCTTTTCCGGATCATGATCTCAAAAAAAACTATACACGTTTCAACTTTCATTTAATGTTTATGAAGTATTTCAATATCTTTTACAAAAGATATAAAAACGATATGAAAATTGACTCAATATATTTTATTCAGCCATATGAAAGTTATTCACGTGACGAATTCGGTGCCAGAATTGTTTCAAGACACCTGACCGCAGACTATATCATAGAAGATTATGACTCCACTTTTACAAGTTTCAGGTCACGCTATCTTAATATTTCCGCCAGTTTCAATTTTTTAAGGTATTTCAGACTTTCCGGTAATTACACCGACAGAGATCTGGATTACAAGGATAATGAACTTTTTACGGATTTTAATTCTTCTTCGGCAATATTGAATTTTATGCCGAGACCCGGAATAAATTTTTCTGCTACTTACAGAAAACTCAAGTATGACTCTTCAGGTTATTTCAGTGACAGAGAAAGTATAATTTTGAAGTTGAACCTTCAGTTTAGAAAAATTCTTATTGACATATTCTACGAAAATCTTCTAAACAGTTATAATTTCAATGAGCGCAGGCATAAATACCTGAATATAATCATAAGGAGGATGTTTTGAAAAAATTCACAACATTTCTGATTATACTTTTTCTGTCTATCACGCTCTTTTCCAAACATGTCAGGTTCATCAGAACTATAGATCTGGGAAAAAGTAAAAAATCAAAAAAGATAACGGATTTTATTTTCGGTAAAAAAAGCGAATTTGTATTCCGCCCATTTTCCATTTTCATTGTGAAAAAAAATCTGTTCGGAATTACAGATACAATTTCAGGAAACATTTTACTTATCGATTCCCGGGGGAAAATAAAAAAAAAAATAAACAAATTCGGAAAGAACAGGCTTGAATCTCCGGTCAGCGGAACAGCAGGAAACGGAGGTGATTTTTATATCTCAGATTCAATTCTAAAAGTTGTACTCTGGTTCGGGAGTGATAACAGGTTCAAAAAGATATTTTGTTACAGGCCGGGGAGCAGAATAACCGGAATAAGTTTTTTCGGCAATAAACTTTATTGCTGTGATACCCTGAATCACAGGATATTAGTCCTGAATAGGGACGGAAAAGAATCCCGAAGAATAGGGAGAAGGGGAAATGGAGAAGGAGAATTTAATTATCCGACACATATAGCAGTAGACCGGAAGTATTTATATGTTACCGATGCTATGAATTTCCGCGTACAGATATTTGATCACAAAGGTAATTTCATTAAAAAGTTCGGGCAAATCGGACATGGAGGAGGATGTTTTGCAAAACCTAAAGGCATAGCTTCCGATAAGTTTAATCGGATCTATATTGTCGATGCAATGTTTGACAATGTTCAAATCTTTGACATCAGGGGAAGGTTCCTTTCGCATTTTGGCGGACCGGGACATGAAGGGGGGAAATTCTGGATGCCTTCGGGGATCTGTATAGATAAAGCTGATAATATCTATGTGGCAGATACTTACAACAGGAGAATCCAGGTTTTTAAAGTTTCAACGGAGTAAAAATGAGAAAAGCAATTATTTATTTTTTTATATTACTTATATCCCCGGGATTGTTCCCCAAGAGTGTGAAGGACTCAAAACACAATCTTTCAAGCGGATCTGCAGTGAGTAGTATTAAAACCCAGGATACATCGATGATCTGTATTTTTTGCCATACTCCACATTCCACACAGCCGCTCTTCGCACCTCTGTGGAACCGGGATGAAGGAGCTCCGAGTTACACTCTCTATTCCAGTTCCACACTCTATTCTACACTTGGGCAGCCTGATGGTGCATCGAAACTGTGTCTTTCATGTCACGATGGAACAATAGCAATTGGGCATATTAAAAGTAGAACAACAGATTTTACAATGCAAAATACAACTTCAGGAAAATTTCCTGCAGGGCACAGTTCAAATCTTTCACCGGATATTTCAGATGATCATCCGGTTTCATTTAACAGCTCCGGAATTGTAACTGCATCCTCCGAGTTTGTACATCCCGGAGTGAATGATTCTGTTAAATATGATAAGAGCGGGAAGATACAGTGTACATCCTGTCACGACCCCCACAATGATGATTTCCCAAAATTTATGGTGAAAAACGGGATAAATTCTTCAATTTGCAAATCATGCCATAAACCAACAGGATATGCAGGAATATCCACTCATGATATTTCCGGAGGAACATGGAACGGCAGCGGAGCAAATCCCTGGCCTCACACTACTTATTCAACAGTCGGAGAAAATTCATGCCAGAATTGTCACAGATCACATTCGGCAGGAGGAAAAGAGAGACTCAGAAGTTCCTCACTGGACAGCGAGGTTTGTCTCATATGTCATAACGGAAATACCGGAATCAATATTAAATCCGAAATCACTAAAGCGTACTCTCATAATGCCATAATTTACAACAATATTCACGATGCAAATGAAAATATTATGTCAGCAGCAAAACATACTCAATGTGTGGATTGTCATAATCCGCACAGGCTGAATTCCAATTCTGCATCCGCGCCCAATGTCAACGGCAGATTGCTTGGAGTGTCCGGAATGAATATTAATGGAGTGATCATTAATGAATCACAATATGAATATGAAGTCTGCCTGAAATGTCACGGTCAGAACAGGTATAATAATCCTCCCGTTAACAGACTTTACCAGAATTCAAACATTAGAGTAGCTTTTCTCCCATCCAATGCAAGTTTTCACTCGGTTGCATCCCAGGGAACAGTCAGTCAGGTACCTTCACTCAAATCGGGATGGACCGTCACATCGAGGATGTATTGTTCAGACTGTCATAATAACAATAATTCAACCTCTAACGGGGGAAGCGGACCGGATGGTCCCCACGGATCAAACAAAAACTATCTCCTGGAAAGAGAATATGTCATCGCAACTTCGCTTCCTTATGTTCAGTCAAATTATAATATATGCTGGAAATGTCATCGGCCCGGAGTGATATTTAACAAAGATCTCACACGATTCAAAGAGCATAAAAAACATATTGATGGGGAGGATACTCCCTGCTCAGTCTGCCATGATCCCCATGGCTCTACCCAATACAAAGGTCTGCTGAATTTTGATACAAGTGTTGTTTTTCCAAATGAGAATGGAGATCTCAAATGGGATATATCCGGTAATAAGGGAAGATGTTTTATGAGATGCCACAATAAAGAACATAAACCAAAAGATTATGACAGGTAGGAGGAAAGATGAAGAAAATCGCTCTAATAACTTTTATATTATTATTACCATATTTTTTGAGGTCAGTTGAGAAGAGTTGCGTCACCGCAGAATGCCATAAAAATCTGGGAAACTTCAAAGTAAGTCATGCGCCTGTTGAAGACGACTGCCTGACCTGTCATGAAAAAATCGCAGATCATAAATTTGAAAAAATTAAAAATATAAATGAACTCTGCACACAATGCCATGATGACAGAATAGGGAAAAAGAATGTTCACGAAGCTGTCTCATCGGGTGACTGTACAGATTGTCACTTAGCTCACGGAGGTGATTACAAGGCTCTGTTGAAAAACAAAAGAACCGACAAAGTCTGTTTCGAATGCCATGATAGTGAACCTATGAATAAAAAATTCGTTCATGGTCCGAATGCATCAGGTAACTGTACACTTTGCCATGACCCCCACAGTTCGGATTACGGAAAACTCTTAATTGAATCAGAAAAAACTATTTGTACAAGGTGTCATACGGATAAGGATTTTTCAGGAAGCGGAAAAAAAATCCATTCACCGATGAAAGAGGGCTGTACTAAGTGCCACTCTCCACATTCTGCAGATCACAAATATCAACTGAATGTTGATAAAAACAATTTATGTTCCCAGTGCCATAAGAAAATAACAGATCTTTCTGTTAAAGCTACTCATAAACATCCGCCTGCAATCAATAAAAATAAGTGTTACAATTGTCATGATCCTCATGGATCATTATATGACAATAATCTGAAAATCTCTCCGTTAAAACTCTGTCTCAATTGTCATAATAAACCCATAATCGGAACAGATGGAAAAGATTACAATATATATAAAACGGTATCAGGGAAAAAATTCAAACACGGCCCCATCAAAGACGGTAACTGTTCCGGATGTCACAGTCCTCACGGCTCGGAATATTATAAAATTTTAAAAAATGAGTTTCCTAAGAAATTCTATACTCCATATGAAGAGAAAAAATATTCCCTTTGTTTCATGTGCCATGAAAAACTGCTGGCAAAGAATGAGAAAACTTCAGTTCTGACAAACTTCCGAAACGGGGACAGGAATCTTCACTTTGTTCATATCAACAGAGAAAAAGGCAGAACGTGCAGGGCATGTCATGAGATCCACGCTTCAAATCTTCCCCGGCATATTAGAAAAGATACACCGTTTGGAAAGTGGAGCCTGCCGATCGGGTTTGAAAAGACAAAGACAGGAGGGACCTGTTCCCCCGGTTGTCACAAGTCTCAGACTTACAAAAGGAGTGTAAAATAAAATGAAGATCAGAATAATCTTTTTCCTTCTGTTAACATTTTATATAATTCCCGCAAACGTAGAAGGTCTTCGGGAGATAAAAGCCGGAGATAAGATAACTGCCGATGCGGAGCTCTCTTTTTTGAAGGGATATAAAACACCGGTCGTTCTGGTCTATCTAAATTCCTCTAAAACAAAATCAATTGCATTTTTGAAACAGATGCTTAAAGCTTACGGGAACAAAAAAAACAGCAAATTGATAATTGCAGATTCACTTGAATCTCCGGATAAGAGGCTGAGTACTCTTCTTAATGACAATAAAATATCAGCAAAAATAATTAATGATAATGATAGAAAGATCTATGGTAAACTCGGGATAATAGTTATACCCACCACCATTTTCATTCGAAAGGATAAGACCCTGAATTCATTTATTGCAGGATACAGGGCAAACCTTGGAATTTTTTTTAAGTCTCACTTAAAAGCAATGTCGGAAGGAAAGTTACCTGAAGATGTCTACAAAAAATTCGACAGGCAATTGAAATTGAGACAGGAAAAAAAGATGCTGAAGCAGGCATTCAAACTTATTTTAGAAAATAATTATGATCTCTCTTATTCAGTCTATAGTAAGGCGCTGAAACAATTTAAAGACAGTTCCGAAGCCAAATTCGGAATGGGATATTCACTTTTCAAGAAGGGAAAGACAGCCGAAGCAGTAGATTTTTTTAAAAAATTCACTTCGGAAAATAAAAAGAATAAAATTCTCCTCGGACTCTATATTACCCTGGCAACATCAAAAGCAAATGAAGAGAATTTAAACAATCTTCATCACTATGCACTGCTTGAACCGCTCAATTTTCCCGCCTTGTTTGATGCGGCGGAAATCCTCGAAAAGAACAATAAAACTAAGTTCTGTATAGAGATTTACCGCCATGCTTACAAGGCCCTGTTGAGGAGATACAGAAAGAACCGGTAGAGTCTGAAAGCAATTTTTGTCTCATCCTTTTTTATTAAATTTTTCAATTTATAAACTCAATTAGATTTATATATTGGCACTATTCATAATAGTTAAAATTTGGTAGTCTAATTGCTTCCTAATCTGTTATCGATTGATAACGGAGGAGGAAAAAATGAGAACTGCCTTTCTTTCAGCCTGCAGAATTGCCTCTATATTTTTAATGGTAATTTCTGTCAATCTAAATGCATTTGAATCAAAATCAGATTCAGCTTTGCAGAATAGAAATAATTTTCCCGTTGAGATTGAATTTGAGGAAGACGAATCCGGGAAAATTTTCAGAAATAGTTCTTACAAAAAATCTTCAGCTTACTGTCTGAGTTGTCATGATGGTATGATCGCATCTGACTCTTCAGTATCCGGCCCCATTGAATTCTCGATCAGTCGAAGACCCATTGGAAATTCTCACCCGGTTGATATAAATTATAAAGAGAGTTATCTAAACAAAAGTTTTAAACTCGAATCACCTTTTCAACTTGATCCAAAAATCAAACTCGATAACGGTAAAATAAGCTGTCTAACCTGTCACGATGAGAACTCAGATAAAAAGCACTATCTGGTAGTGGATAACAGGGGAAGCAAACTCTGTTTTTCATGCCATAATCTTTAAACAAAAATTTTCCCGTGCTTTTAATTAGAATATGAATATAATTAATTTTGAAATTAAATTTTTTTTGAAAAATTTGCTTGTTTAGCACATAATTATTATGATACAATTTAATTTTATTTGTTTGGAGGGAGTCTTGAAATATATATTTATTAAAGCCTCTTTAGTACTATTAATACTATTTCTATTTACCGGGATACAAATCCTTGGAGTAATAGCAGGTTCGGCTCACGACTTTTCTTCCGATGCATGGAACAGCAGCGGAGAGATATGCCTACCCTGTCACATTCCGCACAATGCAGACATGACAGTTTCAGATGCTCCTCTATGGAATCATGAAGTGACAACTGCAACATATACATTATACAGTAGTCCCACTATGAATGTGCCTGTTAACCAGCCCCAGGGAGTTTCGGTTCTCTGCCTTTCGTGCCATGACGGTACCGTTGCTCTCGACAGTTACGGAGGAACAAGCGGTACAAATTATATATCCGGCAATTCACTTATCGGGACTAATCTGTCAGATGACCACCCTATAAGCATAGAGTGGCAGCACCAGACAAATGATCTTCATACCAGCGGATGGTGTTCAAATTGTCACAACATGCATTCAACACCGACATTTGTCTCAGAATTACCTTTTTTTAACCGCTACATTGAATGTGCAACATGTCATGATGTTCACAACACTTCTGGGTATACAAAACTTTTAAGGAAACCCCTCGCAGGATCCGAGATCTGTTTTCACTGCCATAATAAATAGTTAATTTTAATTCAATTTCCTGCGAGTTTCAGGACGCTTAAAAAAATCATTTTCCCAAGATCTTCCATAATTTCCGGTGTAAGGTATTTTGGTTTGTCCAGAGTTTTATGATAGACGGAAAATGGCAGGTCCATGCCGTAAGCACTGATTGAGACAGTTGGGATTCCAGCCCACATGAAATGTGCTGCATCCAGTCTGGGTCTTGCATTGTTGAGAAACCTGATCGGATTGATCTTTCTGAAAATGTATTTATCATTTACCTCTTTGAAAACATTCATTATTTCAGGAAAATTTTTCCCCGCTATGAAAAGTATCTTGTCACCCCTTCCGACCCCGTCGAGATTGATACAGTTTATTATTTTTTTCCCTTTCAGCGAGAAGTTTTTGAGAAAAAATTCCGAACCCTTTACTCCCTGTTCTTCAGCTCCAAAGAATGCAAACATAATTGTTCTTTTTGGTTTCACTTTCATTTTTCCAAGCACTCTGGCAACTGACATTACAACTCCGACTCCTGAAGCGTTGTCATTTGCACCCGGAACCATTAGCGGATTTTTCCCGACATGGTCAAGATGAGCACTTATCACAATAACATCATTTTTTAACTTCGCATCACTTCCTTCAATAATTCCCAGTACATTCTTACTTACACCCTTTTGGTGATGTTCGGTTACACTTTTTATCGAAAACACCTTTTTTGTTTTGAACGATCCGGGCTTTAACCTCTTTTTGATTCTTTTCAAAACACCCTTATGTGTTTTTCCCGTTCCTGCAAAAATATCTTTTACAACACTTTCTCCAACATATGTTACTACCAGGTCCCTTATATAATCACAATTTGGATTGGCTATCCGGTAGATATACATCATACCTGCAGCACCATGTTTTTTAGCATTTTTTACTTTATACTGATGGAATGAGTAGGGTCTCCACTTTTTGAACAGGGCAGGGTCTTTCCCCGATGACACCGGGACCTCCCTTTCCATTAGAACAATTTTCCCCTTTACATCCAGACCTTTGTACTCATCATAGTTGAGTTCAGGAGCGGAAATCCCGTAACCGACATAGACCACTTCACCGGTTACAACTCCGCTTCCGGAAGTTGAACCCGGAATAAAATCCTTCTCGAACCTATAATTTTTTTCAATCTTGTTCCCGCTTTTTCCGACTGGAATTATCATCTTTGCATAACCCCCGGGAAGAACAAGAGTGTAGGGATTCTTAAAATCCTGGTAATAAGACCCATTGTCTCCACCCGGGTCGACCCCCCATTCTCTTAGTTTTGAAACCACCCATCCTGCAGCCATATTGTATGACCTGGTCCCTGTGAGTCGTCCTTCATATTTGGGATTGCACAATTCGTTAATATAACTCATTATTTCATGGCTGGTAATTTTGTGAAATTCATCCAAAGCATTTTTTTTCAAATTTCCGGAATTCAGAATGAATGCCGATAATAGAAAAGCTAAAATCAATATAATTTTTCTCATGTTTTCCTCCAAATTCAGGAATCTAAAATAATATCAGATAAGAGTAATAAATTCACTGATTAAATATTCAAATTAGCGGGACAAAAGATACCGCAATGAGATGCTCCCGCTCTATCTTTCCATTTCGTTTTGAATATTTATAGAGTGTCTGATATGAGGAACCAACAGGAGCACATGCTATTCCTCCTTCTGCTAACTGGTTAAGAACCCCGTCAGGATGTTGGGGTGAAGCAGCAGTAATTAAAATTTTGTCAAAAGGAGCATGCTCACCCCATCCAAGTTTTCCATCATCTGTTTTAAAATTAATATTTGTATATCCTAAAACTGATTCAAGGAGTTCTTTTGCTTTTGATGAAAGTTCCTCTATACATTCAACGGTCCAGACTTCCTGTACAATTTCGGCTAAAACAGAAGTCTGGTATCCTGATCCTGTGCCTATTTCCAGAACCCGGTCACTTTTTTTCGGCTCAATTATTTCCGTCATATACGCAACAATATAGGGCTGGGATATTGTCTGGCCGCACCCGATCGGGAGCGGACCATCATAGTAACTCATGTTCTTCTCACTTTGCGGGACAAACCTTTCCCGGGGAATTTTCTCCATTGCATCTAGAACATTTTCATCTTTAATCCCTCTTCCGATCAATTGATCATTTATCATTTTCATGATGCGGTTTTTTTTATTATTCATTTATCGGACCCTGATTGTTTAAATAAATTATATTAGAAGCGGGAATTAAAATCATTGATCAAAATGTTTTTTTTATTTTTTCTTCACATAGTCAAAAAATTGATATATAATTCAAAATTATTCCTAATCAGGAAAAAGATTTCAAATGAAAGAAAAACTAGTACAATTATACGAAAGATTCAAAACAACTGAACAGATATTCATGATCATCGTCCCGGTTTTGATTGGAGTGATGGGGGGTTTGGGTGCTGCACTTTTAAAATTCCTTATCCACTGGTTCCAAACTCTCTTTTGGAAAGGAAATATGAGCTATTCAGCTCCATGGCTTAAAACTATTCTAATCCCGGGAATTGCAGCATTTTTTGTCGGCCTTATTATCTTCTACTTTTCCCGTGAAGCAAAAGGACATGGAGTTCCCGAAGTTATGGAAGCAATCGCAATGAAGAGCGGAATTATCCGGATCAGGGTTGTCTTCAGTAAAGTTATAGCATCTGCAATAACAATTGCTTCCGGTGGTTCCGTAGGAAGAGAAGGTCCCATTATCCAGATCGGTTCGGCAATCGGTTCATCTTTGGGGCAGCTTTTCAAAATCTCCAAGAGAAGAATGCAAACTCTTGTCGGATGCGGTGCTGCAGCCGGAATAGCTGCAGCATTTAACGCTCCAATTGCCGGTGCCATGTTTTCAGTTGAAATAATTCTCGGAGATTTTACGATAAGCCAGTTTTCGCCTATTGTCATATCATCTGTTGGAGCTACAGTAGTTTCAAGAGCCTTTTACGGTAATTACCCTGCATTTATTGTCCCGAAATATGAACTTGTGCACTGGATTGAGCTGTTCCCATATGCAATTCTTGGTCTTATTGCAGGTGCAGTAGGAATTCTCTTTGTTAAATCACTTTACTATTTTGAGGATAAATTTGACGGATGGCATGTTCCTGATTATTACAAGACAACAATCGGTGGATTACTTCTCGGAGTCTGGGGATTATCTTTCCCGCAGGTTTTCGGAGTCGGATACGAGCCTATGAATTTAGCGCTTGTAAACAAAATGGGGATCGGACTTCTGTTTATTCTGATATTTGTAAAAATTCTTGCAACATCAATCACTCTCGGATCAGGTAGTTCAGGAGGTATTTTTGCTCCTTCACTCTTTATGGGCGCCATGACAGGAGGGTTTTTCGGGAATATTGTTCATAAACTGCTCCCCACCATGTCTGCCGGACCGGGAGCATATTCACTAGTTGCAATGAGTGCAGTTGTCGCAGCGACTACTCATGCCCCGATAACAGCAATTCTTATTATATTCGAATTGACAAACGACTATAAGATTATTTTGCCTTTGATGATAACAACTATAATTAGTCTGGCTATAACAAAGACTCAGAAAGGATCAATCTACACATTAAAACTTCTGAAAAAAGGGATTGATATTCATCAGGGAAGAGAAATAAACATATTAAAATCGATGAAAGTCGGTGATTTAATGAGAACGAGTATAGAAACAGCAAAGCCGGATACTCCCGTTAAAGATATTCTTAATACTTTCATCAATTCTTCTCATACATATTGCTATTTAACCGAAGATGGACAGATCACTGAAAAGATCTCTCAGTCTGCTCTAAGCGGAATAGCTCCCGATTATGAAACAATAAAAGATTTTATTGTTGCAAAAGACATTGCAACGGTTAATAACCTGATCGTTTCAAGCGATGATACACTCGATATGGTCATGAAGGAATTTGCAAAAGAAAATATCGGTGAAATCCCGGTTGTTGATAAAAACGATCCAAGAAAAATCATGGGAACAATCTGGAGGATTGATGTCATTGCTGCATATAACAAAGAACTTTTAAGAAGAGATCTTGCAGGAGAAATGTCCTCAACTTTGAAGAATCACAAAGAGGGGCATCCTGTTGAAGTTGTGGAGGGCCTTTTTCTTTTCGAAACTGACCCGCCGAAACGGTTCATCGGAAAGAGAATTGAAGATCTGAAAATAAGAAAAAAATATTGCGTAGATGTAATAATGATAAAAAAGAAAAAAACCACGGGAAAAATAAAGACATCAGTCCCGGGCGGAGATTACATTTTTAACGAGGGAGACTCCATTTTAATCCTCGGAGAAAAAAAGCACGTCACCAAATTCGAAAAACTCTGATTCACTTTGGACCTATTTTAGAAAAACCTGTTGGAGGAATACATTTTGCATAAAAAAGAGAAGTATATAGGATATAATCCCTGAAATAACCGGAGTTGACACCCATCCCGAACCTATTCTCAATATTATTCCATGATTGATATTTTTAATTCCCCCTTTAACTATCGCTATCCCAAGAACAGCACCGACAATCGCTTGGGAACTTGAAACAGGAACCAGAGGAAATGAAGGAATACCTGCTGAAACCAGAAATGATTTCAATCCCTGGGAAGCGAAAACAAAAAGCACAAGTGATCCCGAAAGTACGATGACCAGTGCATCGACCGGAGACATTTTAAAAATATCGGAACCGACAGTATTCATGACCTTTCTCGAATAAGTGAAAACACCAACGGCAATTGCAGCGGCCCCTAAAAAAAAGAGCTGCTGATAATCGTTGAGACTGATAAAGCTAAAGATACTGATATCCCTGAAAGGAGATACCGGTACAAATACACCCATTACATTTGCAATGTTATTTGCTCCGAGACTATATGCGCCGAAGGCACCTACTATTATGAGACCGGTTCTTGTCAGCGAATCAATTTTCAACAGATGAAGACGGGTTTTTTTTAAAAAATAGCGTGCTGCGAGTGACAGAAGAATTGCAAAACCCGCAGCGATCACCGGAGACAGCACCCAGGATAAAATAATTTTAGACAATACCGAAAAATCAGTGCGAAATCCGGAGAAAATATTCCAGCCGATAATGGCACCAACAATTGCCTGTGATGTTGAGACGGGTAACTTTAAGCTTGTCATGAGAAAAACTGTCACTCCGGCTGAGAAAGCTACTGTAAACGCTCCGGGAAGAGCATTAATCGAACCCAGTCTACCCAGTGTATGCGAAGCCCCGGAACCGCTGATTACCGCACCTGAAATTATAAAAATAGAAGCAATAACAGCAGCAGTTTTAAAACGAACCATCTTTGTTGTTACAGCCGTTCCAAAAATATTTGCCGCATCATTTGCCCCGAGAGACCACCCTAAAAAGAGTCCGCTGGATAAAAAGAAAAGTATTGTTACCATTTTTTATACGGGCAACCAACCAGGTTGGCATTATAATATCTGGTGTCTCCTGAAACTTCAGCTCCTGCCCAGGGAGGCTTTTCAAATTTTTCTTCTGCATCATTCAATTCTATTTCAGCCATCATAAGTCCTTCATTATCTCCCAGAAATTTGTCAACTTCCCAGGTGAAATTTCCAAATTCTATCCTGAACCTGATCTTTTCTATCAGGGGTTTTATTGCAAGTTCATCCAGAATATCTTCTGCATCCTTTAAAGGTATTTCATATTCAAATTCACTTCTGGTAATGGAAACAGCCTTCCCTTTTAATGTCAAATATCCCTTTTTTTGATCAATCCTTACTCTAACCGTGTTTTTTGGTAAAGTTGAGAGGTAACCCTGCTTCAAATAAATTCCATTGCCAGGATCTTTCCATTTTTCTTTTAGTACCAGAAATTTTCTCTCTGTCTCAACTGCCATTTCATAAATCCCGTAAAAAATTAATATTATCAAATTGAAATATCGATTGCACTATTCCAACCCGTATTTAATGTTTTTTACCATTTTCAATGTTTTTTCTTAGACTACGGAAAAAAATTTTTGCCTCTTCAAAATCCCTCGCCTTAATTACATGCTTGAGGAATTCCAGTCTCCCCGTTACTTTCTCCAGCTGTTTGAGTGAACTTCCATTAAAAAGTATTTCAGCCAAAAGCTGATCATCTTCAGATAAAAGGCCGTCTGCGATCTCCTTGTGTTTTGCAAATGTTGTGCCGGGAACTACTTTTTTATCGAGACAAGCGGCAAATACCATTGTGGAAACAAAAGGCATTGTAAGTGAATATGCCATCATTTTATCATGCTCCTCGAATGAATATTCAAAAACTGTCAATCCAATATTTTTAAATATTTCCTGGAAGAATTGCAGACCATTTCTGTCCGATTCGGTTATAAAGACACAGCTTTCGCCCCTGAGCTTTTTTATATCGGCAAAAGTAGGCCCGAACATTGGGTGAACCGATACAAAAGGATTAGGAACAGTCTTGTAAAATTCAGGCAACTGCCCCTTGACTGAAGCCACATCAGCAATAATACAATTATCTTTCAATAAATGAGTTATCTTTTTAAATGCATCTATCGTATGAGTTAAAGGCACGGCATTTATTAGAATTTCAGGTGAAAATTCTGTCAGGCCGGAGATACTTTCAAGGAAAGAAACATTTTTTAGCCGGTCCAACTGAACTCTGTTTATATCAAAACAGGCAACAGTATGTTTTTCAGCTATTCTTTGGGCAAGGAAGCCGCCCATATGACCGCACCCTATAACAGCCGCTCTCATTTAGCACCACCTGCCGGATAACATCCCAGGAACCTGTACATTGATGAGCGGGATTTAACATTAATAAGCAGTTTACCGATTTTTTTTTCTTTTACACTTCCCAGAAAATCAAGGAAGAATACATAGTTGCCCGGCCTGCCTCCCATCGGGACAGACTCAATCCTCGTTAAATTAACTTCATTATCCGCAAAGAGTTCAAGTACCCTGAAAAGGGAACCGGCAGTATGCTTTGTTGAAAAAACTATTGAACATTTATCGCCCTCTTTTCTGCTTTCTTCGCGGCTGATTATTAAAAATCTTGTTACATTATCCGGATGATCCTCTATATGCTCTTTAAGTATTTCAAGATGGTAAAGATCGGAGCACAACTTCCCGGCAATGACTGCAGATGCTTCGGGTCTCTCGGCAAAAAGCATTTTTGCAGCACCTGCGGTATCATAAAAAGGTTTTCCCTCCATTTTATGCTTTTTCAGGAAACCTGCACACTGCGCTAAAGCCTGGGGATGTGAATAGACCACCCTGATATCCCGGTAATGAGTTTCCGGGAGTGATAGAAGTGCATGGTGAACAGGAAGCAAAATTTCTCCGTGAATATAAAATTTCCTTCCTGCCATAAGTTCATTTACACTGGAAACCATCCCGCCCAGAGAATTTTCAACGGGAACTACTCCAAAATCAAGATAGCCCTTCTCAACTCCTTCAAATATATCAGAGAACGAAGCACATGGAATTGTTGCGCACTTAGGCAGATATGAGAGAGCCGCTGATTCGCTATTTGCGCCATGTTCTCCCTGAAATCCTGTGAGAATAAAAGATTCTCTCTGCAATTGCCTGCTTTCTCCGATTACCGATTCAAACAGTTTTCTGCTGAATTCGGGTCTGATCAGCCCCCCCGAAAATGACTCTACTGATTTTAATACGTGACCCTCCCTTGCCGGATCATCAATTACTTTCTTAAATTTTCTTGAAGTGACAGCCAACTCCATTCTGCGGTTAAGCAGTTTTACTATTTCAAAATCTAATCTGTCGATATATTTTCTAACATCATTCAAGTCCATTTTACCCCTCGCCGGTAATATTTAAATTCTTAATTTTTAAACCCAAATCTTTGAGATCTTCATAAAATCCCGGGTATGATTTTGATACACATTCGGGATCCTTTATTCGGACAGAACCTGCTGCTCTTAATGAAACCAGTGTGAGTGCCATTGCAATTCTGTGATCTCCGCACGAATTAACTTTTCCACCTGCAGGATTCCCGCCATAGACAGACATTTTATCTTCTTCAACTTCAATTCTTATCCCGAGTTTCGAGAATTCCCTGCTGATAACATGGCACCGGTCACTCTCCTTATATTTTAATCTTCTTATTCCGGTGAATTCAGATTTCCCATCAGCATATGCTGCAAGTGAGGTTAAAACAGGAAGAAGATCCGGACAGTTTCTGACATCAAATAAGAATGGCTTGATCGGACCACTTTCGACAATTAACTTTTCTTCTTCCCATCTGTATTCTATTCCGGCAAGATTGAATGCGTCAAGGATTGCCTTGTCAGCCTGGCGGGAATCTTTTTTTAATCCTTCCACAGCAACCCTGCCGTTAATAGCTCCTGCTACCAGCAAAGATGCCGCTCCCGACCAGTCTCCTTCAATAAGAAATTTATCTGCCGTAAAATGACTTCCTCCCCGAATAGTTATCACTTCAAAATTCTTATCAACTTCAACAGAACCACCCAGATTTTTAACCATATCAATGGTCATTTCAGCATATGGCCTGCTCTGAAGGTCAACAATTTTTAGACGGCTCTTCTCCCGGCATCCCTGTAAAGCAATTATCAGTCCCGTAAGAAATTGTGATGTAATATTGCAATCGACTATTGCTTCTCCCCCTTTAAGGGGACCCTTTATCTCAACCGGAGGAAAGCCGTCATTTGTCCAGCAGGATACTCCGAGTGAGGCTAAAGACTCTTTTATCATTCCCACCGGTCTTTTTAAGAGTGACCCTCCCGCATTTATAATTACAGGGACATCAAACCTGGATACGATTGCAGAAAACATGCGCAAAGAGAGACCCGACTCTCCTGCAAAGAGATCTATCTTATCATTCGGATGTCCGGGACTCACGAAAACAGAATTCCCATCAACTTTAATTTTTGATCCGAGACTTTCCGCAATTTTTAACGCAGCCCTGCTGTCAGAACATTCCATGAAATTTTCTATCCTGATCCCTTTATCCGATAGGACTGCAGCAGCTACCGCTCTCTGCATCATACTTTTTGAAGGAGGAGCTGAAACGGTCCCGTCTATCATTCCTCCGCTGATCTCAATAATACCACCCCGGCCGTTTTTCTGTTCCATCTCTTTCTCATCTTTTTTCATCTCTTTCCATGGAACAAACCGGTGAAGATTATCAAATTCAGGTTCCTTCAGAGTTAGTTGCAGCTTCCTGATCATATTCATAAGGTCTTCAAATTGCTGCGGAAGAAGTGCCTGATCTTTATCACTTTTCGCGTTTTTCGGATCATGATGCACTTCAACCATTAATCCGTCAGCTCCCACTGCAACCGATGCTAGAGACATTGGAGCTATCATATCAACTCTCCCTGTTCCATGAGTAGGATCAATTATTACCGGAAGATGTGAAACCGATTTCATTGCAGGCACTGCACTCAGATCAAGAGTATTTCTCGTATAGGTTTCAAATGTTCTTATTCCCCGTTCACAAAGGATTATATTCGGGTTTCCTGCATCCATAATATATTCCGCACAGTTCAGCCACTCGGCGTACGTTGAATACATTCCTCTTTTGAGCATAACCGGTTTATCTGCCTTACCTATCTCTTTTAGCAGGGAAAAATTCTGCATGTTCCTGGCACCTATCTGTAATATGTCAGCGTATTCCGTTACCCAGTCAACATCTCTCGTATCAAGGACCTCGGTTATAACAGGCATCCCGGTTATATCTCTTGCTTTGGAGAGAATTTTTAATCCTTTTAGCCCCAGACCCTGAAACGAATAGGGGGATGTTCTCGGTTTAAAAGCCCCTCCTCTTAGTATATCCGCACCGGCACTTTTTACAGCTTCTGCGATCCTGATCACCTGCTCCTCACTTTCAACGCTGCAGGGGCCCGCAATAACAATGAAGTCACGGCCAATCTCAATATTTCCTACACGGATAAGAGTTTTCTTCCTGTTCTTTCCCGAAACCAGTTTCAAATGGTTCATTTTTTACTCCTAAAAAAAAAGGGCTGTGAATCGACTTCACAGCCCTTATTATACTAAGGGCCGTGCGGCTGTTTACCGCACGGACCGTATTCCGCTAACTAAGCAAACAGCCTACTTGAAAAAATAATAATAAAAGTAGTACTGTTCGCTGAATTTTATTTCATGTGTATTCATGCGCAATATGCTACTCCAAAAAAAAATGAGTGTCAAGTTCAAAAATCAGAGATTCAAACTTAGAAATAATTTTGAACACTCCTCAAATGAGTGTGAAGAGTATATTGCAGCTCTTATTTTTCGTGCACCCACGCTTCCTGCAACAAGGTATTTTGTAAATGCTTTCAGTCTCGGAAGCCTTAAATTATCGGGATAATGCTCTTTTATCAATTCGATGATTCTTTCGAAAAATATTTTCCTCTCTTCATCTCCGGTTTTCTCACCAACAATTTCTCTGAAAATGAAAGGGTTTCGAATTGCCGACCTGCCTATAAGAAGACCGTCAACATGTTCAAGTCTCTCTAGTGCCGTTTCTCTCTTTTCTATATCACCGTTTCCTAACACAGGGATTTTGAGGTTTTCGGGGATATCCTTAATATATTCCCATCGGGCCGGAGTTCTGTATCCATCACTGTGAAATCTGAAATGTACGGCAACGGCATCAAACCCCTCTCCCGATATGATCTTCATAATTTCAGAAAAATTTTTTTGTTTACTGCCGAGTCTTATCTTTGCAGTCAGAGGGAGGTCTATCGTTTTCCTGACTTTTCTGCATATCTTTTTTACAATGTCCGGTTGATTCATCAAGGCAGCTCCTGCTCCCTTACTGACAACCTTTCTAACGGGACAACCCATGTTTATATCGACACCGGAATAGTCTGTCTCATTTTCAACTATTTTAGCAGCTTCGCTTATCGATTCGGCATTGTTTCCGAACAGCTGAATGAACTGAGGGACTTTAAACGGAAACAGCCGGATCATATCAACGGTTTTTTCCTGACGTCTTTTTAATCCTTCAGCGGAAATCAGTTCCGTTACCATGAAACCTGGCCCACCTGTCTCGTCCAGAGCCCTCCTGAATGCTATGTCTGTGAGGGATGCCATAGGTGCAAGTCCCATCAGGCTCTTCAATTCAAGCGATCCGATTTTCATCTTCTTCATCAAATTAATTATATCATCACTTATTTCTATTTTGTAAACCTCTTGACATAAAAGCTGATTTGGTATATGTATGAACGTTTGTTCATACGTTCAGGAGTTATAATGAATAATGATAATACTATTTGTAAGACCGTAATAGTCCACGACGGGATCGTTAAGAGGGTCCGGGAATCATTTCCAAAAGAAGAGAATCTGATGAAACTGATTAATTTTTTCAAGGTGTTTGGAGACCCGAACAGGATAAAAATTCTAAAGGCGTTGCAGATTTCTGAAATGTGTGTTTGTGATCTTGCTGTACTTGTCGGAAGCACTCAATCTGCAATCTCTCATCAACTCAGGATACTGAGACAATCAGATCTTGTAAAGTACAGAAAAGAGGGAAAAGTAGTTTTTTACTCGCTCAAAGATAAACACATAAGTTCTATTTTAAGACTCGGCATGGAGCATATAAATGAAAAAATATGAAATCAGAAATATTGACTGTACAACATGTGCCGATAATATAGAACTGAACCTGAAAAAACTCGATTTTGTCAGAGATGTCTCTATAAATATGGCTTCATCAACAATATATATTGATACGGATAATTTTGAAAAAGTAAAACAGGAGATAAAAAAAATAGAACCTGAAGTAGAAGTTTTAGACAGAAAAAATAATCTGCCTGAAGATGAAATCCCGGGATTAACCGGGAGTATCATAAAGATTTTAATTGTTTTAATACTTCTAACGGCAGGAATTGTTTTTAAGAAAGAATTGAGAGCAACTCCATTTTCAATTGCAGAGTATCTGGTTTTTCTCACCGCATATTTTTTAAGCGGCTGGAAGGTTCTGAGGAACGCTGTCAGGAATATAATTAAGGGGAAAATATTCGACGAAAATTTTCTAATGTCCATTGCAACGATCGGAGCATTTGCGATAAATGAGATGCCTGAAGCAGTTGCTGTAATGGTTTTCTACAATATTGGTGAGTTTTTCCAGAATCTTGCCGTAAATCGTTCGAGGAGGTCAATAAGATCACTCCTTAAAATCAGGCCGGATAAGGCAAATCTGAAGATTAACGGAATGATTGAAGTTGTAAGCCCTGAAGATGTTAATCCCGGCCAGTCAATAGTAGTAAAACCGGGAGAGAAAGTCCCTCTTGACGGGAAAGTCACAGAAGGCTCAACTTTCCTTGATACTTCAGCACTTACCGGGGAACCTGTTCCGAAAAAAGCAGAATCCGGTGATACCGTATTAGCGGGAATGGTGAACAAGTCAGGAGTTATAACAATTAGAGTAACCAGTCACTTCGGAGAATCATCGATTGTAAAAATTCTTGACCTGGTTGAGAATGCAACATCGAAAAAAGTAAAAACCGAAAAGTTCATCACAAAATTTGCAAGATACTATACTCCGGTAATTGTTTTAATTGCTGCTGCTGTTGCTCTCTTCCCACCACTGTTTGTTTCGGATCAATTATTATCAGACTGGATCTACAGAGCACTCGTCATCCTTGTGGTTTCCTGCCCCTGTGCCCTTGTAATCAGTATTCCGCTCGGTTATTTCGGAGGTATCGGAGGAGCTTCACGCCGCGGGATACTTGTTAAAGGTTCTGATTTCCTTGATACATTAAACCATATAAATACAGTTGTTTTTGACAAAACCGGGACACTGACAAAAGGAGTCTTTGAAGTTTCCGACATTATTGTCCAAAACGGTTTTTCCAAAGAGGAACTACTGGAATTTTCAGCCATAGCAGAGTCTCAATCCAATCATCCGATAGCAAAATCTATCACCGAGGCATACGGGAAAAATATTTCCCCCGGAAAAGTAAAGAATATAGAAGAGTTTTCCGGTCACGGGATTAAATCGGTTGTCATAGGACGGGAAGTAATAGTCGGTAATGACAAGCTGATGCACATCGAAAAAATAGACCATCCGGTCTGCAAAGTGGGGAGTACTGTCGTTCATGTTGCAATTGACAGGGTTTATGCCGGATTCATCACAATCTCCGATGTCTTAAAAGAAGATTCGAAAAAGAGTGTTGAAGATTTGAAAATAATGGGGAAAGAAGTCGTGATGCTAACAGGCGATAACGAATCGTCTGCAGAGAGCATTGCCGCTCAGGCCGGGATTGAATCTTTTTACTCCGAACTGCTTCCCGAAGATAAAGTTGAGCATCTCGAGAAGCTTATGGAAGATATGGGACCGGATAAAAAACTTGCATTTGTGGGAGACGGGATAAATGATGCTCCTGTTCTGGCAAGAGCTGATGTGGGAATAGCCATGGGAGCTATGGGTTCCGATGCAGCAGTCGAAACCGCAGATGTAGTTCTAATGACCGATTCACCTGCAAAAATCCCCGAGGCAATTAATGTAGCAAAGAGGACAAGAAGAATCGTGTGGCAGAATATAACTTTTGCTCTTATCGTCAAAGCATTTTTTATAGCAGCTGGAGGACTTGGAATTGCATCGATGTGGGAAGCAGTGTTCGGCGACATGGGAGTCGCACTCATCGCAATCCTCAACTCCACAAGAGCTTTAAAGAAATAATAACTCCAAATTCTCTTTTTTCCCCTATTTAATATGTTTTTTACGCTGCTCCACAATCTATATCTCAAATCCAATTTATATTTTTTAGCAAGTTTTTTTTGTTCCGGTTGTCAAATAGTAAATAGGATGAATCATGGTTCAATCATTTCTGGGGTTGAACGGAGCAGTCTGTAACAAGGAGCATGAATGAATTTATATTTTATGAGAAGTAAGATCAGAAACTATTCAAAAAGTTTCAGGGTTTCATTTGCAACACTTGTAATGTTTTTCTCAATTTTTTCAGGACTCGGGCTGGCTTCTCACAATGAAAAGCTGAGTAGTCAATTCCAGGTGAAAGACCACTACCTGAACGGATACATAAAAGAGGCATTATTGAACAGTCCTGAATTGAAGTCTGCTTTTTCGATGTGGAAAGCTGCCCTCGAACAGGCTAAAATCGAAAGATCCCTGCCGGACCCGAATTTTACATTCGCATGGTTTATCCAAGAGGTGGAAACAAGAGTCGGCCCCCAGCAGGGCAAGATAGGAGTGATGCAGAAATTTCCCTGGTTCGGAAAACTTAAATTAAAGAAGAAAAGAGCTCTTAAAATCGCTGCATCACTATTTAATAATTATGAAAGGGTAAAGCTGGATATCCTCTACAGAGTAAAGAAAAAATACTACGACCTCTATCTGACCGACAGATCAATTCGAATATTGAGGGACAATTTAACTCTGCTTCAGACCGCTAACGACCAGATATATGAAAAATATAAGACCGGAAT
>CAZNLS010000008.1:8975-15556 GCA_964573895.1 uncultured Clostridia bacterium | reverse complement strand
TAACTCTGCTTCAGACCGCTAACGACCAGATATATGAAAAATATAAGACCGGAATTGCAACCTATGCAAATTTGATCAGGATCCAGGTTGAACTTGATAAATTGAAGGATCAGCTTGACACACTTAAGGAAAAAAGGCCGGTTATCAGGATTGAACTGAATTCGATTCTTAACAGGCCCGTTAATTCGGAGGCCAGAGTAACGGATCAGATAAACGGGCTGGAATTGAACCTGTCCAAAGAAGTTCTCATGGAAGAGCTGCTTAAGTTCAATCCCGAGTTGAAAATAATCAAAGAGAGAGAAAATGCGGAAATGGCCGGTATTAAACTGGCAAAGAAAAATTACTTTCCGGATATTGCTATCGGGGCCGATTATATTTTTACCGGAAATGCCGTTGCAATGGCTCCTCCCGACAACGGAAAGGACCCTGTCCTGCTTAAAATGTCTTTGAACCTTCCAATAAAGTTTAAAAGGATAAATTCAACTGTAAAAAAAGCAAAACTAAGGCTCGAAAGCCTTAAGCAAACACTTGTAAACAAGAAGAATATTCTCGGAGCTTCCCTGGAAAAAGCCTATTTCAAATTCTCAGATTCCCGGCGAAAGATAAAACTATATAAAAACTCACTAATCCCGAAAGCCAACCAGGCATTTGAAGTTACAAAAACAGCATTTTCGACAGGTAAAGCCGGATTTGTCGATTTTATCGATACACAGAGGACTTTACTTCAATTTGAGCTGAAGCTTGAACAATCGAGGACTTCTTATCATAAAAATCTTGCATTGATAGAAAAAATATCAGGAATACCTTTTTCTCACACGGGAAAAGATCACGATAAATAACGGAGAAAAAAATGATTAAAATTAAAGAATTTATATCTAAAATTGCATCAAGAGAGAACCGCTGGATTTTCATTTCAGTATTGATAGCAGGGATAATTCTGGGATCTTTTTTTAGTAGTTCCAATAATAATAACCCGAAGAGCAGCAAAGATAAAAAAAGCGCTCATGCAATCCATGATCACAATAAAGACCAGATCTGGACCTGCTCCATGCATCCGCAGATAAGGAGCAATGAACCGGGTAAATGCCCGATATGCGGGATGGACCTGATCCCGGTAAATTCCTCAAAAGAGGAGGTAGCATATAATCAGTTAAAACTATCTGAAACTGCAATAAAACTTGCAGAGATCAGAACTTCCAAAGTTGAGAGGAAAACAGCAGCGAAGGTAATCAGGTTATCCGGAAAAGTCGAATACAATGAAACAAATGTTGCGAATCTCACATCAAGGATTCCGGGAAGAATCGATAACATTTATGTTAACTATACCGGTACGGAAATAAAAAAAGGGAATAGAATGGTCAACCTCTACAGCCCTGAATTGATAACTGCCCAGCAGGAACTTCTGCAATCACTAAAATCTTACAAAAATGCTCCAACCGAACAATTGAAAAAAGTGGCATATGATACTGTTAAAGCTTCAAGAGAAAAGTTGATACTCTGGGGTTTGACAAAAAAACAGATAAAGGAATTTGAGAACCGGGGAAAAACCGTTCACCATATTGTTATATACTCTCCGATGGATGGAATAGTAATAGAAAAAAAAGCATTTGAAGGTATGTATGTAAAAACCGGGACCAAACTGTACACTATTGCAGACCTGTCTGACTTATGGGTAAAGCTCGACGCATATGAATCGGAGATTTCATGGATCAGGCTAGGCCAGACTGTAGAGTTCGAAACCGAATCATACCCGGGCGAAATATTCAGTGGTAAAATATCTTTCATCGATCCCGTGATCAATCCGAAAACAAGAACTGTCAAAGTGCGGGTGAACGTAAAAAATCAGGGCGGAAAACTAAAACCCGATATGTTTGTAAGGGCTAAAGTATTTGCAAAAACAGGCAGATTTATGAGTAATGGAGAATCTGTACCTTTGGTTATCCCGTCAACCGCACCTCTGGTCACCGGCAAAAGAGCTGTAGTCTATGTAAAGGTGAAAGGGAAAGCCGGGGTATTCGAAGGCAGGAATGTTCTTCTCGGGCCTCTTTCCAACGGGTATTATATCGTGAGAAAGGGTTTGGCCGAGGGAGAAGAGGTTGTTGTCAACGGAGCATTCAAAATAGACAGTGATCTTCAGATTCAGGCGAAACCAAGTATGATGAATCCAACAGGCGGAGGCCCGGCACCTGTTCATAATCATGGCAGTTCCGGAGTAAAACAAATCGGGGAAAAAACCGGTCATTCAAAAAGTTTAACAGATCTTAAAATACCGGGAAAATTCAGAGAATCTGTTGATAATTTAGCGGGGATCTATTTTTTAATTAAAGAGAATCTCAGCAGCGATAAATTTACTGAAGCGAAAATTTCAGGAAAGGATTTTTTGAAAAATCTTAAGAAAGTTAATATGAAACTTCTATCAGGCACTTCACATATCCTGTGGATGAATACCGGGGATAAACTTAATAAAACCTTTACTGATTTTATAACAAGAGAAGATATCGAGTCAGCCAGAGATTCTTTTGCAGCACTCTCGGATTCCGTAAAAGAGATGTTAATAAAATTCGGAACCGGAAATCAAAAAATATTTCTCTTCCACTGCCCGATGGCACTTGGAGGGAAAGGTGCATACTGGATGCAAAAAGATAAAGAAACGAGAAACCCGTTCTTCGGGTCTAAAATGATCTCCTGCCAGGACTCTGTTGAAGAGTTAAAACAGGAAAAAAAATAATAGGAAGGGCAGGAGAATAATAAATGAATGAGATAAAGAACACGGGTCCTTACAAAACAGGCTCAATACTCGACAAAATAATACTGTTTTTTTTAAAAAATAAACTACTCGTCACTTTAATGGTGATCGGGCTGGTTCTCTGGGGAATAACTGTCGCTCCCTTCGATTGGGATACAGGGGATCTTCCCCGTGATCCTGTCCCGGTGGATGCAATCCCCGACATCGGGGAGAATCAGCAGATTGTCTTTACAAAATGGATGGGGAGATCTCCCCAGGATGTGGAGGATCAGATAACATATCCTCTGACGGTTTCATTACTGGGAGTTCCAGGAGTAAAAACCGTGAGAAGTTATTCAATGTTTGGGTTTTCAACCATATATGTAATATTTAAGGAGAAGGTCGATTTCTACTGGAGCAGATCAAGGCTTCTTGAGAAACTAAACTCACTCCCTTCAGGCACCCTTCCCGAAAAAGTTAAGCCGGTTCTCGGACCGGATGCGACTGCTCTCGGTCAGATCTACTGGTATACTCTCGAGGGGAGAGATGAGAATGGTAAGCCTGCGGGAGGATGGGATCTTCAGGAACTCAGAACAATTCAGGACTGGTATGTCAGGTACGGCCTCCTCGCTGCAGACGGAGTCAGTGAGGTTGCATCTGTCGGAGGATTTGTAAAAGAGTACCAGGTCGATGTCGATCCGGATGCGATGAAAGAATATAACGTCTCGTTAGATCAGATTTTTATGGCTGTAAAAATGTCAAATCTTGATGTCGGTGCCAGAACTATTGAGATAAACAAAGTCGAATATATGATCAGAGGAATAGGTTTCATCAAAAAAAAAGAAGATATTGAAAATAGTGTTGTAAAAGTCAATAACAATGTTCCGATATACGTAAAAGATATCGCAAGGGTTAACCTGGGACCTGCCTTAAGAAGAGGTGCTCTTAACAAGGAAGGCTCGGAAGCAGTCGGAGGAGTTGTTGTAGTCAGATACGGAGAGAATCCGCTTGCAGCCATAAAAAATCTTAAAAAAAAGATAAAAGAGATCTCCCCCGGGCTTCCCAAACGTACTCTTCCCGACGGGACAATCAGCAAAGTCACAATAGTTCCTTTTTATGACCGGACAGGTCTTATCAACGAAACACTGGAGACTTTAAACATTGCACTTCTTGAAGAGATCCTCGTGACTATTATCGTAGTTTTGGTACTGCTTCTCAATCTACGAAGTTCATTTCTCATTTCGGGACTTCTTCCGCTCGCTGTTTTAATGTCTTTTATAGCAATGAAATATTTCAATGTTGACGCTAATATTGTTGCACTTTCGGGTATTGCGATTGCTATCGGGACAATGGTGGACATGGGAATTGTCATTGTCGAAAATATTGTAGAGCACCTCAGAAAATCCGATGGCTCCGAAAGCAGGCTCGCAATTGTTTACAGGGCAACCAGCGAAGTTGGTAGTGCTGTTCTAACCGCGGTCTCTACTACTGTTGTCAGTTTTCTCCCAATATTTACAATGGAAGCAGCTGAAGGAAAACTTTTTAAACCACTCGCATTCACAAAAACTTTTGCCCTGATATCATCAATAATCATCGCACTTATTGTCATTCCATCCTATGCACAGCTGTTATATACACCTGGCAGCAAAGATAAAAAGAAAAAATATATTATAAATATAATAATAATTGCTGCCGGACTGGCAGCACTGTTCTTTATCTCCTGGTGGATAGGACTGATAGCAATAGCCTCCGGACTTTTCAGATTCTGGGAAATAAAGACTGATAAGAAAACAAAAGATATAGTTACAAAATCAGTGAATTATATTGCCGTATTTATTGTGTCGATCTTTCTTGCCGGCCACTGGCTTCCGCTTGGGCCGGAAAAAGGCCTGATCCTTAACTTCATATTCGTAATATTGATGATCGGGGGTCTGCTTCTATTCTTCACGTGGTTCCAAAGGGTTTATGGGAATATACTGAAGTGGACTTTGGAACACAAGACTGCATTTCTTTCACTTGTCCTTGTGATACTTTTTATCGGTGGAATGTCCTGGTTGGGATTCAATTCATTTTTTGGCTGGCTTCCAAAATTCATAAGATCTTCCGCCCCTGTCAGCTATATAGCACACAAGTTTCCCGGACTTGGGAAAGAATTCATGCCTCCGCTTGACGAAGGATCATACCTATACATGCCGACAACAATGCCTCATGCTTCAATCGGTGAAGCTTTAGATGTTTTAAAAAAGCAGGATATGGCATTTAAAGCAATTCCCGAGATCGATAGTGCAGTCGGAAAACTCGGAAGAGCCGATACCCCTTTGGATCCTGCTCCAATTTCAATGATAGAAACGATTATCAGTTACAAATCTAAATTTATGGTTGATGATAAAGGGAAACGCTTTGAATATAAATTTGATCCCGATGGTGAGGACTTTTTCAGAAATACGGATGGTGAACCACTCCCTGCTCTTGATGGGAAACCCTATAAGGTGAGAGGAAAATTTGAGAGGGATAAAGACGGGAATCTGATACCGGACAGCGGAGGGAGGCCTTTTAGATTATGGCGACCAGCTATTGACATTAACCTGAATCCCGGCAGGCTTCCCTGGAACGGGATCAACACTCCCGGCGATGTATGGGATGAAATTGTAAGAGCAGGAAAAATACCGGGAACAACATCAGCTCCGAAACTTCAGCCGATAGCTGCGAGAATTGTTATGCTCCAGAGCGGTATGAGAGCTCCGATGGGAATCAAGGTAAAAGGCCCCAATCTGGAAACTATTGAAAAATTCGGATTAAGACTTGAAAAACTGCTAAAAGAGGTACCTTCGATTGAACCGACGGCTGTAATCGCTGACAGGATTGTTGGAAAACCCTACCTTGAGATTGAAATTAACCGTGAAGCAATTGCCCGATACGGGATAATGCTGAAAAAGGTTCAGGATACAATCGAAGTTGCCGTTGGAGGAAAAAAAATTACAGGAACAATTGAAGGAAGGGAAAGATATCCCGTAAGGGTCAGATACCTGAGAGAATTAAGAAATAGTATAGAGGAGTTATCAAAAGTTCTGGTTCCCACACCGGATGGGAGTCAGATTCCGCTGATTCAGCTTGCAAAGATCAATTATATCAGGGGACCCCAGGTGATCAAAAGTGAGGACACGTTCCTTATCGGTTATGTCCTCTTTGACATGAAACCGGGGAATGCAGAAGTGGATGTTGTTATGGCTGCAGACAATTATCTGAAGGCGAAAATAAAAACGGGAGAACTCAAAGTTCCGGCAGGAGTCAGCTACACATTTGCAGGCAGTTATGAAAACCAGGTCAGGTCAGAAAAGAGACTGACTGTAATACTTCCCATAGCCCTATTTATAATTTTTCTTATTCTCTATTTCCAGTTTAAGAAAGTATCAACTACATTCCTGGTATTTTCAGGGATTGTTGTTGCCTGGGCCGGAGGATTTATCATGCTATGGCTCTATGGGCAGGATTGGTTTCTCAACTTTTCCATGTTCGGGACAAATATGCAGAACCTGTTTCAGATCCATCCGATTAACCTGAGTGTGGCGGTCTGGGTAGGATTTCTCGCACTATTCGGAATAGCATCTGATAACGGAGTAATCATTGCAACTTATCTTGACCAGGTATTCGAGAGGAAAGAACCGACTACAATTTCCGAAATCAGGAGTGCAACAATTGAAGCAGGTGTCAGGAGGGTAAGGCCTGCATTAATGACGGCCGGAACGACTATCCTTGCTCTTCTTCCGGTGCTGACTTCAACCGGCCGGGGTGCTGATATCATGGTCCCGATGGCAATACCTTCATTTGGCGGAATGCTTCTGGCACTGATCACACT
>CAZNLS010000008.1:0-8875 GCA_964573895.1 uncultured Clostridia bacterium | reverse complement strand
TCTGAAAGAGCTTTGGTCGACTATGACGAAAATAAAGTATCTGAAGAGTTTCTTAAAAACAGGATCAAAGAGACCGGATATGGAGTCATAGATGAGGGTTTGGAAGAAGAGGTTTCAGCAGAATTTGATATAACAGGAATGACATGTGCCTCCTGTGCAACAAGAATAGAGAAAGGGATTACGAATATTCCCGGGATCACAAAAGCTTCCGTTAATCTTTCTTCGGAAAAGGCATTCGTGAAATTCGATCCGAAAAAAACCGGATCAGATGAAATTTTAAAAAAAATTGAATCGACCGGATATAAAGCCCGCCTGAAAAGCGAAGAAGCAATTGAAAGTGAAAAAGAGTTGCGGGAAAAAGAGATCAGAAGACAGAGGACACTCCTTATATCTTCAGCGATATTATCCATGCCGCTGTTTTTTGCCATGCTCTCAAATCTTTTCTCCCTGGAGATTGGAATCCTTCACAATCCCTACTTCCAACTCATTCTTGCAACGCCTGTTCAATTCATAATCGGCTGGAGATTTTACAAAAAAGCCTGGTCCAGTATAAAAATGCTGAGTCCCGGGATGGATTTCCTCGTTGCAATGGGAACAACCGCAGCCTACCTGTTCAGCCTCTACAATGGTTTTTTCAAAAACTATCAGAAAGGATCCAGGCCTGAACTCTACTTTGAAGCTTCTGCAATAATTATAACTCTTGTTCTACTCGGAAAATACCTTGAAGCAATAGCAAAGGGAAGAACTTCCGAAGCATTGAAAAAATTGATGGGATTGCAGCCAAAAACAGCAATCGTTATCCGGGAAGGAAAAGAGTTAATAATAGACATTGGAGATATTGTGGTCGGAGATACTCTTATTGTAAAACCCGGTGAAAAGATTGCTGTTGACGGAACCGTTTTGAAAGGTAATACTGCTATCGACGAGAGTATGCTGACCGGAGAGAGTATTCCTGTGGAGAAGGGTCCCGGAGCGAAAGTGATCGGCGGGACTATTAATTTGAACGGATCAATCACTTTTACTGCAATGAAAGTCGGAAAAGATACGGTTCTTGCACAGATAATAAAAGTAGTAGAAGAAGCCCAGGGCTCAAAGGCCCCTATTCAGAAACTTGCAGATGTAGTTGCCGGCTATTTCGGACCTGCAGTGCTTGCCATAGCCATACTGACAACAATTTCATGGATGGTCTTCACCGGGAATACGACAGCTGCAATAATTTCCGCTGTTTCGGTTCTTGTAATTGCGTGCCCATGTGCCCTGGGTCTCGCCACACCGACAGCTATAATGGTAGGAACCGGAAAGGGTGCGGAAAACGGAATTTTATTTAAAAATGCCGCAAGCCTGGAATCTTTATATAAAATCAATAAAATTGTTTTTGATAAGACGGGAACGATTACAGCAGGAAAACCCGGAGTTACGGATATTGTACCTGTGGAAAATTCAATGACCGAAAATGATATTTTAATATTTGCCGCTTCTGCTGAAAAAAAATCTGAGCATCCTCTTGCGGATGCAATTGTAAATGCAGCACAAAAGAGAGACCTGGAATTGATATCATCCGCCAATTTTCAATCTCACACGGGCGCCGGAGTAATTGCATCAATTAAGAATCAAAAAGTTGCAATAGGCACTTTAAAATTAATGAATGAGCAGGGAGTAAATATAGACAAAATAAAAGAGAAAGCTTCAAAGCTGGAAAATGATGGTAAAACAGTAGTCTACATTTCACTAAAAGGGAAGATTGCCGGTGTAATCGCAATCGCAGACGTGATAAAAAAAGAGGCTGCAGAAGCTATAGGAGGACTAAAGGAACTGGATATAACAACTTACATGATTACCGGAGATAACAGAAGAACAGCAGAAGCTATCGCTCTTCAGGCCGGCATAGATGCCGATCACGTAATGGCAGGAGTTCTTCCCGAGCAGAAAGCAGGATTGGTCAAAAAAATGATGGAAGAAGATTCGGTTGTCGCAATGACAGGAGACGGAATAAACGATGCACCGGCACTCGCAACTGCAGATATCGGAATAGCAATGGGAACAGGAACTGATGTCGCTATCGAAACAGGAGACATAACATTAATGAACGGAAATCTTGAAACTCTTATAACAGCAATAAAATTATCAAAAAAAACCATGTCCAAAATTAAGCAGAACCTCTTCTGGGCATTTATCTACAATACGGTAGGAATCCCATTTGCGGCGTTTGGTCTTCTTAACCCGGTTATTGCAGGTGCTGCTATGGCTTTCAGTTCGGTCTCGGTTGTAACAAATTCACTCAGCCTTAAAAAGTTCAGTGCAAAATTAGATTAATTAATTTTTCTATTTTGTTTTCTCTTTTTTACCCTTTATTTTCAGGTTGCCCATTCCGCTCTTTATCAACCCTTCGAGTGTATCTCCGGAAACTGTCATGTCACCGCTCATTTCGATCACTCTTCCACCCATTTTCGTCATATCAAGCACAGCTTTGAAAACCAGCCTCTTACCATCATAAAAAATGTCAGACATTTTCGCATCACCGAATTGCATTGACAGTTTCCCGGTCACACTCCTGCCTTTTGAATTAAAAATAAGGTTAAATGAAAATCCCCTGTCTGAACTGATCATCCAGGTCCCGGTAAGATTCTCTATTTGTTCTTCTGAAGCGGAGATCCCTGCTTTCACACCTTTCTCCTTAGGCTTATCAATTTCCAAAGCATCAAGTGCCCATATACCGCGGCCGTGAGTGGCAATTACAATCATCTTGTCTCTTGGATGATATTTAAGATCATGAACATATGCAAAGGGAAGTTTTCCGAGGGTATTCCAGCTTTTTCCAAGATCGTTACTTATATAAACAGCCGCATCCGTTCCGAGATATAGTCTGTTTTTTTTCTCCGGATCCTCCCTTATCACATTGACCGGTCCAACCGGGATATTTCCCGAAATATCTTTCCAGGTTTTCCCGAAATTTTCGGACATCCATACATATACCTGAAAATCGTCGTCTCTTCTACCCGTCTGGGTAATATAAACCCTGCCGATCTTATATTTAGATGCAACGATTCTGGATACCCATCTTTTCGGTACTTTACCAGACCTGATTTCCGTCCAGTTCTTCCCTCCGTTATAGGTTCGCCATACTCTTCCGTCATCAGTTCCGGCATAGATGAGACCGAATCGTTTAGGAGACTCACTCAATGCCGTAATAGTCTGGTAATTTATGTCTCCCAACTTTTTCGGGTTGTTATAAGTTAAATCGGGACTGATCTTTTTCCAGGTATTTCCTCTGTCTCTTGACATCAGGACATACTGCATTCCGTGATATACAATATCGGGATTATGCGGCGAAAGGATAGTCGGAGCAACCCACTGACCTCTCAACCGCGGCTCATTTGGTAATTTTTCGGGAAGCAGCATTTTTTCATCGCCTTTGCCCTGATCCATTCTCGCAAGGAGTCCGTAAAATACACTTGCATATACGGTTCCATCTCTTTTATCTACGGCATGCGAACTTCCCTCCGCTCCAAGCGTGTGTTTAAACTCGACAGGTTTTATATATTTTCTGCTGCGTGATATGTCAACCGGACCGTAAAAACTATGGTGATCCTGGATCGATCCGTAAACGTTAAATGGAGTCTTCATATCGAATTCGATATTGTAGAACTGTGCCAGCGGCAATTCTTTTAACGGAATTTTCCAGCTCTTTCCCCTGTCGTAGGAGATAGCAAGGCCACCATCCTGGACATCGAGGAGATAGTTAGAATTATTCGGGTCTACCCAGAGGCCATGCTGATCGAGATGCATCCCTCTCAAAACTCTAAAAGTCTTTCCCCCATCATCCGAAACATTAAGGAAGAGACCCATCGTATAGATCCTGTTCTCGTTATTGGGATCAACACGTATCTGACCGAAAACCCAGCCATATGTTGCCGAATGAGACTCCATGTATGCCTTCGTTCTCGGAGTAAGTCCGCTTACCTGCTTCCATGTCTCACCCGCATTGTCGGTCCTGAAAACTGTAGCTCCGCGGATAACATCTTTAACGTCACGACCATATGCATCTTTCTGTCCCGGTTTGGCTTTTTTAGCAATACCGTAGTGGTCAACGTAAAGATAGAGAATATTCGGATTTGATCTTGCTATATCAATTCCCGTTCTACCTATTTGGTTGGGAGCCGGCAAACCAGTTAACAACCTTTTCCAATTGTTGCCGCCATCTGTCGATTTCCAGACTCCGTTATTTTTATGAGTAGAATAGGTCCTTGGATCATTCCATTTCAGTCTTATCCTCTGCCATGTTGTACAATAGATCGTATCCGGATTTTTTGGGTCAAGGACTAAATCATTGGCGCCTGTCCCGGGTCCTAAATAGAGTATTTTTTTCCAGGTTTTTCCTCCGTCAGTTGTCTTGAACAATCCACGTTCGGGATTTCTTGTCCACTCATGTCCACCCGCAGCTACATATACTATATCACTATTCTTAGGATTTATTCTGATCCTTGAGATGGTATGAGTTCTCTCAAGCCCCATATTCTCCCATGTTTTTCCACCGTCTTTAGTCTTGAAAACACCACATCCGGCGTTGGAACTTCTGAAAATATTAGCTTCCCCGGTACCTACCCAAACAGTATCAGGATTTCCCGGATCAATTGCAATATCTCCGATTGATGAAGCGGGCATTTTATCAAAAACAGGAATAAAAGTTGTCCCTTCATTTGTTGACTTCCATACTCCTCCGGTTGCAGAACCCACCCAGATCGTATACTGTTTGCCTCTCGGTGAGACACCTTCCACATCAGTACAGCGGCCGCTTATGTTAGTTGGCCCCACAAACTGCCATGGTATTTTCCCGTATTTGGATTTTACCGCCATCTTTAAATGACCGGCAAACATTTTCACTCTTGATTTTCCATCAGTAACGGGCGGTTTTACCCGCATTTCAGAGATAAGCATCAAACCTGATATCAAGATTAGAAATAAAAATAGTTTCCCTCTTTTAAAGTTCATTGATCCTCCTGAAAAATTTTATTTTGGAATACAGGCATAAATCCTGAAAAAATTTAAGCATTTATCTATACTATTTGTTTACGAAGTAATAAATACAAAGTTTATCTAAATTTTATTTTGGATGCATTAAATAATATTCCTTATTTATGAAAATTTAAACAATAACTGTTAAAATACGTAAAAGAAAAGATCGGAAAAAAAATGAAAGAAAAAATAGAAAAATTGTTGATTTTCACTTTATCTGGTTTTTTTCTCTACGGACTAATCACAGCGTCACAATACAACCTAACCAAATCGCAGATAATAAAACTGAACAGAGGCTCGCTTGTCGTGAAAAAAAAAGCAGTACGCGGAGCTCCATGGCCTGAAGTAACAATATATTCTGTTATAAATGCCACTCCTGAAGAATCGATGGCAGTTTATATTGCATTTCCCGAGCATAAAAATTTCATTCCCGGACTACTGAAATCGAAACCTTCAAAATATATTACACCTACTGATATATATGTGGATTTCGAAGTGGACCTCGCCTGGCCGCTGGCTAACAGCAAATTTACTACGGGCAATAAAATAAGAAAACTGGGAAACGGCAGCTATTCGGTTAAATGGTATCCTGTCCGCCACTCTGCAGCAAAAGATTGTCACGGGGAAATAAAATTTATTCCGTTCTACAACAAAACACTCTTCATCTATCGAAATTTTACTCTGCCAAAATCCAGACTTGCATCACTCTTTAAAGGACGAATGATAAAAAACTTAAAAAGAACCATAAAAGCAATTATTCACAGAATTAACGGCATGAAAAGTAAGACCGAAAAAATGGAACGTTACATCAATCAATTAAACAGAATTTTAAGTGGCAAATATATTTACGAAGACATTATGACGAAATAGTAATTTATTTTAATCCGAATTTTTTTTGTGATAATTTTCCATTTCTTTTATTTACCCTTTAGGGGTAACAATGCAAAACTTAAAAAAAAAAATTTTGTTCTATTTCTTCACTTTTTATCTGATTGTATGTTCAGTTTATATAAACCCGTCAACGACAAATAAAAACTTTCCTGTTATCGATCTTGTCAGGGTCCCGTCACGGGTTGAAGTCGGGAAATATTTCACAGTTGCAATTAAAGTAAAGAGTCAATACCCAATAGTATTTTTCAATGTTTTTCTAGAAGACAAATACAACAAGATCCCTGCAAAAAGATTATCCACAGGAGTTTATTCAATAAGTCTGATAGTTAAAAAACCGGGAATAAAAAAGATGAGAACTTTTGCAATCGACAGCAGGAATTTTTCCGGAAAGACATATAATTCTACATTTTATGCATATTCAAAGATTAACGGGCTTTCTAATTCCGAGATCGGATTTCAGTATCAAACTCCCCAAAAACCAGTTAATGTTAAAGCTCAGTCTTATAAATTTATGGGTGCCCCGCCTGAAATAGACTTGGACAAATACATTTATTGTAATAATGAAAAAGTGCTGGTACACGGAAAAAATTTTACTAAGGATATAAAGGCAAGAATAGGTGTTACAAAATTCGAAGTAACAAATATTAAAACAGAAAGTCTGGAAATAATTACCGATGGGAACCCTGTCTCCGACTACCTTTACCTGAAAAGCAACTTCGGAGAAACAAAAAGTGATTACAAACTTATTATAGGTGGAATCCCGGAGATCAGGAAAATCGATCCGGTCCCAACCGGGCAGAACGAGTTATTGGAAATCACAGGAAAAAACCTGAGCGAAGTGAACCAGGCAGCTCTGAGGATCAAGTCAATTTATGTCGATGAAGTATTCTATCTTAAAATCATAGGGAAGCCGGAGAAAACTATCCTGAAGACCAGAATGCCCAGTGTATTACACTATCCCGGGAAAGCTTCAATTGATCTTCATTCAAGGTGCGGTTACGGGAAAGAGTTTGAAATAGATATTGCCAGAAGCAAGGTGACAATTCTAAGACCCCAATTTAAAAAGTTATCCAACAATTATGCCGCTCCCGGGTCAACAGTCTATATTTATCTTGATAAAATTTCTATTCCGGATAAGAAAGAATTTAAAGTAACTTTTAACTTTCTTGAAGGGGAAATAAAAAAACTTAAATATTCCAAAACAGACAAATACAAACTTACAGTTCTGATCCCGGAAAATGTTGATAATATTGTGGGATACAACCAGAAGGTCCGCATATATGCATTCGGACATGAAATAGTATCAAAAGATAGTTTTTATTTTTATGGAAGACCGGAGGTCACCGGGATAAACATAGCTTCATGGAGTGATAAATTTGTTGAGATAGATGGACACAATTTCAAAAAAGATCATACGGAAATTTATTTTTCAGGACCTTCCGGCACATGGATAGCCTCCGACCAGGTTAATTACCTGGGATTTGATAAAGTAGCCGCCAAAATACCATTTAATGCAGTTAAAGGAAGAATTAAAATAAAAACCTTTATAAACGGTATATGGCAGGAACAGACCAGCACTATTATCTTTGATCCTGACCCTGAACCGGAGACTTCATCCGATTAGATTAATATAGCTATATTTTCAACAAAATGTGTATTCTATTTGAACTCTGCTAAAGAGAATTTATTACTTTCTTTAATTTATTTCGAACTTCATCGGCAATTTCTGCCAATTTTTTATTCCCTACCGATTGCATTGACGCTACAGGGTCTACTGCAGACACTTCGGTTTTTCCTCCTCCGATTTCCCTGATAACAAAATTACACGGCAGCATGGTCCCGATCTTATCCTCAGCCTGGAGTGCTTTATAGGCAAAAGGAGGATTGCATGCTCCAAGGATCCTGTATTTCGGATAGTCGACATCCAACTTTTTTTTAAGTGTCTCCTTTACATCAATCTCAGTTAAAACTCCAAAACCCTCTTTCTTCAGACTTTCGGTTACCTTCTCAATAGAACTTTCGAAATCGCTATCAATTATCTTTGAAAAATAATAACTCATTTTTTCACCTTTATAAAAAAAACGGGGCGGAATTAACTTCCGCCCCGAATCTGATTTTACCAATAATTATATTTTTAAAAAAGGAGGAGGGTCACATTTTATGATGTCCTTTGTCCGAATCCTTTTTGTATTCTTTAAATGAACCGCAAGCCTGCATCTTCTTTCCAAAATAGGGGTTTTTTATTTTCCCGTCTTTCTGCACCCACCAGGCTTTAGCCATCGGGCAGTATGCTGTTCCATACCCTTTCGGGTGAGAGGAAGTTGCCATAAGTTTGGAGAGTTCTTTGAATTGTGCTCTCATTCCCTTCAGCTCACCTGATTTAAGAGCATTATCGGAGAGTTTTTTAATGTCTCCCTCACTATTTTTTGAGAGTTCACCGAAAGCACTTTTAGCACCTTTCAGATCATCAGTGGCAAGAGCACTCTGAGCAGAAATGTAACTCGAAAATGCTTTCCCATGCATTTTCATATGCATTTTGTGCATTCCCTGCATATTTTTATGCATTTTCATCATTTTTCCATCCTTCTTCATTTTTCCATCCTTCTTCATTTTACAGTTTTTGCCGGATTTCATATCTCCACAGCAGCTCTTTTTGGTTTTTGTTTTATCTACCGTGGTGTCTACAGCAGTTAATGATAATGCAATACCTAATATGAATATTACGAATAACAATTTTTTCATTGTTACCTCCTTTAATATTAGTTTGACAATCATATAAACAAAACCTTGCTAAAAAAATAATTATCAATTTATTTTTTAACAAGGTATGTTTCACAGCAACCTGGACTGGATGACTACATTGCAGAGGTCCTTCCCGATGAAAAAGCCAAAGCTGTTCAGCTTGCCAAAAAAGATTTTACACTTTCAAAACCAGTCTCATCTGTATCAACGGTTACAACAAAAAATTTGA
>CAZNLS010000007.1:0-40447 GCA_964573895.1 uncultured Clostridia bacterium | reverse complement strand
TTAAATCGGGTAATTTTTTAATTATTGAAATATTCTTTATTTTAACCAGTCCCTGAAGATTTCTGTTTAATACATCGTAACGCCTGGATAGCATCAATGCATTTTTTATATCAACAGTTCCTTCCTTCGAGGCTCTTGACAGTGCATTAACCAGATTACTTTTCACGGTCAATCTGTTAAATGTATACAAATCTGTTAAGAAACCCGTCACAAAATCATCTATCTCCGCTTCACACCTTGTCTCTCCGGCTGCATCAACAAAGCTGAAATCAACAGGCTTTGCTTCTCCACTCTCCCTGTTTATAAAAATGGGGAGGGGTTTTATCTCATTAAGTTTTCCGGTCAGAAGGTATGCATAAATCCCAAAAATTACGATAATAATTAATTCAATTATTGAAATAATTTTAAAAGCATTTGCAATCAGGATCCTGGCATTTTTTTCATAAATATAGTCACTCATCTTCAGTGTTCCTCCCCGTTACTTTTATTTTTGGAGCAGCTGTAATTCTCGGCGGATTTGCTCCCGGTAAATTTCGGGCTGAACTTGAAGCCTGATTTGAAAAATCCCTTTTTCTGTCTCTCTTTGCATCTCCTCCCGATGAGTTGACTCCCCGGCTTCTTTGCACTGAATGTCCTCCTCCTATTGTTGAAGGGCGGGATGAACCCGATGCCATCCCCGATCGGCCAAAAGAAGAATTTTTCCCTCTGCCTGCAATGTTTTTTAAAGATTTTGAAGCACTTTTAAGTGCAGCTTTGGAAACATACATAGTGCCTGCTGCAGCAGCAACAGCCGTCTCCCCGATATTGCCTGCAGATCCAACAACCTGATCAACAATCCTGGAAACGGACAGCACAAGACCAAGAGAGATAAAAGGACCGGCCATAAGAAGTATCATCTGTTCAATAGATGCGCTGACACTTACTGATGATGGGTTAAGAAATCCGGTGTTATAAGCATTTTGTCCGTAAAGTTGGATCATCATCTTCATAACCATTACATAAACGGGGATCATAATCAGATAAGCAAGTGATATTAGCAGCCACTTAATCCCGATAGACCTGAACTCCTGTGATGTAAACATAGCAATAAAGACAGGTCCAATTGCAAGTATCAACGCAAGAGAAGCATATGCTCCTGCAATAAAAATAAGTATCAGCAGCATTATAAAAAATATTATCATCAGAGATATCCCCGACAGAATGGCAACTACAATACCAATAAAAAATCCTCCGATGAATCCGGCTTCATCTCCGTTTTTTTTTAGAGTAGCATCATACCTTTCACTTCCCTTCATATAACTGTCCTCGATATCTTTCCCAACTGTTCCAAATTCCGTTATTACAGTCTCTCCAATATCTTCTGCCGCCGAATAAATCTTATCTGAGATCTTTCCATAACCCAACAGTACTGTCCCTACAAAGGATATTACAATAAGTTTTTGAGCAAGTTTTATCCCTTTTCCCGTTGATATATCGATTGCCTCTCTCAGTATTTCAAATACAATTAGAAGAACAAAAATTGAACCGGCAAACGGTAAAAAAGTTTTCCAGTATGGCAGAAGTCCGGACCCGAATCCGTTTATAAGTGACCTTAAAACCGTTCCCATCTAAATTATCCTATGAATGAACGTACTGTGTTAGACAAAATTTTAAAAAGAAACAGGATAAGAAGAATCGAAAGAAAAGTGGGTATATAGTAATCCATATCAAGTATCTTTGGAACTGCAGAAGTCACCGAATAAATATTTTTTTGAATTAGATCAAGGGAAAATTTTACTGCAAATGAGTAGAGGTATATTGTTAAGAATCTTGAAAATATTACCCTCGTCCACCTGAAGCCTTCACTCCTCGTTTCAGCTGACATCATAAGCCCTATCGGAACCATCCCTAAGGATAACTGGATGAGAAGAATTGCATAATTTTTCCCGATTATAACAATTATGACTACCATGAGGATAAGTGAAAAAAAAAGTGATATATAGGCAAATATCACTTTCAAAATATAAATAATATCTGCTTTGTTCAGATTTATATCTAACTCGCTGTTTATCAGGCCTTTGATTCCCCTGGGAGCGAGAAGGATCGTAGGAAGCTTATGTTTAATTATAACTTTTTTCCAGAGGTGAGAAAAATTTTCCTTCAATCCGCTGCCGGTAATCGCATTGTTACTAACATCTTTATATATCGAACCCCATGATGCAATAAGAGCAATAAGTGAGACATAAATTATTAGTTTTCGCGGAGCGGTAAATCCTTTTCCCGTAACAACATCTATTGCAGAACTGATCACTTCTATTGTAAAAAGAAGGAATACAAGAGACAGAGAAACATTTTTAAAAAAGAGTGCAAAGCTTCCGATTGAACTATTCAGAATATCTATCAGCCGGCCAAGTATATCTGCATTTTTCATTTTTTCATCCTTCTTTTATCCTTAATTATTTTTTCCCCTTCAATCCTCGCTCTTCCTGAAAGATTCCTCATAAGCAGTTCTCCTTTGAGTGTCAATTCATTTTTCATATTTATCAACAATAACAATTCCGTTAACTGCTGATCCATCTCAAACTCGAGCATTGCACCGAATGAGAGCAGTTTTACCCTCTTTGCTTCCCAGTAGGCTTTCGGTCTTCCCATCAGATCGTTCTGCTTTTTCATTTTGTCTACTTTCTTTCCCCTCAAAATCTGCATCTTTCTTGTATTTGCAACAAGACGTACTGCTTTTTCTAACAGATTGGCATATGTTTTCATATCAGAAATATTTTTGTCCATGATCGAACGAAAATTCGGATTATTTTTATATAACTTAAGATCCTTATAGTGATCAGTTTTCATTACATAAGGATAGAATTTCCAGAGCTTCGACGGATTCAGAAAGATATCTTTCCAGACCTCTTTTTTATTCTCCGGATTAATATAACCGGAATTATAGTAGTCTGATACACTTTCAGTTTTTAACAACTTCAATTCACGGGGGAAAAATTTCCGGTTGAAATTTTTCCAGTATTTATTATAGAAGCTCTTAAAATCTTTGTTGAAAAATTCAATGTCATTTCTATATGTGGAGAGACGATTGGAAACTTTATTAAGCAATATGACAATTTTTTCAATAGTAAAACCAGAGAGATAGCAGGACATATTAAAAAGAATTAAAAAAAGCGTAACAGTGAAAATTCTTCTATTTTTCATTTTTCAAGAATAATTTCTTTAAAGCTTCAAGATCTTTTTTCCTGTCTTCAATTCTGTCCGTCTCGCTCTTTTTATAATTATCTATCCTGATTATTTTTTCTTTAAGACTGATCTCAAGCTGAATTCTTAATGCAGTTAAAATCATGTCAAGTTTTATAATATTGCCAAGTCTCAGGTCATTCTGGATCGCGAGAAGTTTACCTTCTGCTCCCTGCCCATCAGCAATTTTAATCAATTTTTTTATCTTCTTATATCTCTTTTTTCTTTCCACCACTATTTTTTTTGAATCCTGAATCATTTTAACGGCATTAAAATAACTCCCGATCAACTCTTTCTCACCTTTAAGTTTATAATTCACCCTCTTTCGGAATTCCGAATTTTTTTTATATAACGGTGTCGATGTTAATTCTTTCGAACTCTCCAGGTACCTGAAGTGTTTTTTTCTTTTGTCTTTATTTTTCCATATCTCAAACCAGATCCCGTTTTTATTAACTTTGATATATACACTGTTATAGTAAAATTCAATATCCTCCAGTGACAGCATATTTTTCAGTTCCTGAAGAGAAAGACCCTTATGAATCCTCATATATCTCTTTTTAAAATAACCAAACTCCTCGTTCAGTTTTTTTGAAGATTTAAGAAGCTTTTTCAGAGTTTTCAATTGCCCGGAGATCTCGGATGCCATTTTTATAAATGATAAAAAGTCGGTAACATAATATCCTGAGAGTCCTTGAGGGATTAAGAATGAAATAAAGATTACAATTACAATTGTCTTTGCTGCTCTGTTTTTCATCTAATTATCTCCTGATAGTAGAGAATTCAATTTTTCAACTCTTTCTGTAGTGTCAGTACAATCCAATGTCTCTGTAACACATACCTCAATTGTCTTTTTCGTATCCCCGCCGCACAATTCTTCTTTAACTTTTTTTCTCAATATCCTCTCATCGGGATGAGTTGTTGCAAGCCAGTATGTATAAGGGTCCGTTTTTGGAGAGAGCACTCTTCTTATCCCTTTTGATGACCAGTAGAGGAACTCTCTCTCCGAATCTCTCATTGAATTGTATAGTTCAACAACAGATTCGTTCATCTGCAGCTTTGCAAATGAATTTTCGATATTTTTCTGCCCTGAAAAAAAGAATGCCTGTTTGAGATTATTAATTACACCTGTTGACCAGGCATCATCACAGATAAGATCGTTAATACTTTGTGTAACAATTCCAACAAGAAGTTTAAAATGTCTGCCCGTTCTTATAAGAAGATCTATCCAGAATGAAAACTCACTGTTTTTCAGGTAGCGGTGTGCCTCATCCATGATCAGAATTTTATAAGACCCGGCATTTTCATCCTGCCCGATATCATTATAGATTTTGTTAAATATCGTATAGACTATGGCTTCCATCTCCTCTTCAGATCCTTCCATATCACGGATATCAAAATATATATATTTGGCCTGCATTACCGTATCTTTGCCGCTGTTAAACATTGCTCCCCTCCTGCCTTCCTGCCAGTATCGCAGGGCATCGGGAATTGCCTTTGAATCTGATTTTTGTTCAAGTATAGGGATGAGGATATCTAAAGGCGGCGGTGAAACCCGATCACTCATATTTCTCAGGATTGACCTGAACTGGAGAAAAAACTGTTTGAGTGTGTCTGTAAGAACTATCCTGTTCCCTTCATTTATCAGATTCTTTCCAATCATTATTTTAAGAAGACCTTCGCAGAATTTTATTTTTTTATCCGTGACATCTTTATTCAGATCATCGATCAGAAAGGGATTGAATGAAAAATTTATCTCTTCTCCGGAAACTTTCAATATTGAAGTCTCCTCCGGCATCTCTTCTTTAAGAAAATCAAAAAATTCGGAAAAAGAGCCTGAAAGATCAATCACATATATCCTCGGATTTTTTGCCAATCCCGACAGAAGAATCTTATTGACCATAAAGCTTTTTCCCCCTCCGGTCGGGCCTGTTATTGCCATGTGCCATGCATTTTCCCTTCCCGTGAACGGATCATAAGAAAATATTCCTGAATTTCTGTCCCTGAAATAATCAACCGGTTTTCTGTCACCCCTGAAAAGAAGGTATGCCGAGAAGAAATCTGCAGCATTTCCAGACATTATCAGAGAAGTTCTCGCATTTAATCTGTCATTTCCGGGAAGCATTGAAAAATATGAATACTTAAGATTAAATCTCTCAGCCATTCCGAAACTTCCAATCTCTTTTAAGATTGTTATAAGTTCAGCAGATTTCTCATTCAGACTCTCCTCTGATTCTTCTATGATAAGAATCGAGAGGTTCCATCTTATCAGATTTTCCCTGTGGATCTTTACATCACTGAGAAAATCATCAACTTCATTCACATAATGTTCACTACTCTTATCTACAGTTGCTACAGACCTTGCAATATTTTGATTGCTCTTAATATTTTTTTCTATCTTTGAAAAACCCACTACTCTGAAAGACTGCTTAATGATAAATCTTGTCTTCAACTCATAGAGTCTCTCAAAATAGAGTGGAAATGAGTGCTCGGGTAGATATTTGACAGATATAATCCTGCAGAAACTACCATTGCCCGACCGGAACATATCATCTTCAAAGATTAGCGAGTTGTGGGCAAGCTGGGAATTAAGATCAATCGAGTCCCTAAAACCGGGCACAGGTGAAAAATTAATCATTTTATACAAAGCGGCAAATGATTCATTTTTATTTAGCATAAAGAAACCGAATTTTTTGAATGCCGATTTAACTGAGAGCAGCCCCTGGTAAAGCAAATCAACTTTCTGATCTATCTCTTTTTCTGAAAATGAGAATAGCTGCCGTTCAAAGAACATACTGCTTAAAGGTATTTTTTTACCTCTTGCTCCATTATATGCCAGTGAACAATAGATTCTGCCGTTATAGCAGCCGGATGCCAGTCTTTTCCAGTAATCCTCTTTTTTCCCTTGAATATATTTGATGATTTCCGGTGAATCACCGCTTCTTTCAAGTGGGAATAAATCGATCTTATCCCTGTCAAAATAGTTGGTCAGTGAAAAGCCCTCTTCCAATTGAAGAAAAGCAACCTTTACAACTTCACTTAATGAATTTTTTTCTTCCTGAGACAATTGCTCATAATCAATCCCGGAAATTTCAAATAGTGTTACAACTGTCCCGTCTTTCAACAGGATTATCGGAATATCATACCTGTTATCGATAAAACCGATATAAGGAAGTATATCATCAAGTTTTTGTTCGCTACGCTTAGATTCCCTCGCAATACCGGAATAGGTCTTTAAACTTTCGCCAATTCGTCTGAACATTTTATTTAATAACCTTTCTCTGTTCGGATACAGAATAAGAAACCAGCCGATTCTTAATATAGTTTTCTCTTTTTGCCCTGTATTCAATTTCATCCCTGTTATCTTTAAAGTAAAAATAGCCGTACATAATTGCCAGGGAGAAAATACTTAAGAAAAGGGCAGCAAATAGATTTACGGAAACCGAAAGTATCATTAAGAGAAGAAGAAAGATGCCCAGTGAAGTAAACAGGCTCGAAAAATAGAGACCCCATATCCGTGGTTTATACTGAATATTTCTGTAAAGAGAATGCATTATTTACCGGCAAGCATCTTTGCTACAATTCCCAACCCCACTCCGACAATTCCTTCCAACAGCTCTTTTGTTCCACCCTGGCCGCCGGTTGAAAAAGTGAATGCCGCTCTTCCAATCCCGATTAGTCCGAGAACAGGAAAAATTATCGCAGCAACTTCAGCTACAACAGACATAACCGAATCGGTTGCGGATTTTATGCTTATCTGAGATGCTGTCGCAGGCATCTCAATTAAAGCTAAGGTAATTATCATCTGTATTGATCTTGTAATCATTTTTCTCATTTTTTATCCTCCTACTCGTCAAGTTCTCTTCTCTTTTTTATTGCATATGCCCAAATTGAGGCTCCGGCAAGAATTGAAAAGATCAAAACTACCGAAGATACACTCCCGAGGAATGACCTCGCTTCCAACCCTTTAGTCATCAGCAGGGATCCCCCTGTGATTGAAAGTAAACTCAAAATTTTTTGTTTCATTACTCCTCCTTTCGGATTTATAATAGTACTATTTTTAAATATTTTCAACATTTTATTTAAAATTAATACTTTTCCTTGATCTTTCCGCTTTTTATTATTTGGTTGAAATAAAATTAAAATACTTTACAATATAATATAGAGCTGAAAAATTTCATTCGGATCAGGGGCATATGGGAAACGAAGTAAGATCAATTTTAAAATGGATTCTATCCATAACAATTGTATCAGCATGGATATTTTCAACCCCGGTTTTCCCCACAAACTTAGAACTCACGCAATCAATAACTATAAGTGAGGCAAACCACCCGGTTTCGGGACAGGCAGTATCATATTCTGAAAAAGAGATCATTCATCTAAAAAAAAAGATCAGAACAATAATTATATTGAACACTCTGTTGTTAATAGTTCTGATTTTTATCATAACAATTTTTCTTATAAAAAGAAAAATGCAAAAAAGGAAGATATCTAATGAATTAAAATCAGCCTATGAACAGATGGAGAAAATGGCCGTATATGATTCTTTAACTCAACTATACAACAAAAGATCAATGACGGAACGAATTGAGATCGAGATGGTTAGAATGGGAAGAACGTGGAAGCCATTTTGTATAGTCATGATCGACATTGACAGTTTTAATAAATATAACAAGATGTACGGGCATGAATGTGGTGATAAAATCCTTGAATCAATCTCAATAGTGATTAAAAACAACATTAGGAGTCAGGACGCAGCCTCCAGATGGGGCGGGGAAGAATTCCTGGTTCTACTCCCGGAGACTTCTGCACAAGGCGGCTATGTACTTGCAGAGAAAATAAGAAAAGCAGTAGAAGAATCCATAATGAAATACGGTGAAAATGAGATAAAATTCACAGTAACCTGTGGAATTACAGTTTATAGCAGGCCGGGACCAGTCAATGACTGCATAAGAGCAGCAGATATGGCCTTATACAGGGGGAAAAACAGAGGAAAAAACATCTCTCTGATTTCAGATTGAAACAGAGTACCGCTTCTGTTTGATTGAATCCCTCTATTTATGGTATACACTTCTATGCTTCATATAAAAAATGTAAATTTTGAAATCGGTGACCGTCAACTTCTTAAAAATATAAACATTACTGTAAATAGAGGGCATAAATTTATCCTGCTGGGAAATAATGGAGCAGGGAAAACAACTCTTCTTAAAATCATAATTAATGAAGTCGAACCTGATTCAGGCACAATATCCGCACCTGAAAATTTTAAAATCGGATACCTTCCCCAGGAGATATCAACATCTGAAAATGAGTCAATTCTTGAAATCGCTCTTAAAGGTAAAATTGAAGTCAGAGATATTCTTGCCCAAATGAAGATTATTCATAAAAATTTAGAAGGATCATCAATTGAGCAGCAGCAGGTATTTCTTAAAAAACTTGAAATACTTGAAGATAAATTTTTATCAATAGAGGGTTTTTTAGTTGAAACAAAAGCAAAAAAAATTCTCTCCGGGCTTGGTTTCACCCCGGAAAAATTTGGAAAAAAAGCCTCGGAATTCAGCGGCGGCTGGAGAATGCGGGCAAATCTTGCCCGGCTGCTCCTCAGTGAACCTGATCTGCTTCTGCTTGATGAGCCGACTAATCATCTGGATATTCCATCAATGGAGTGGCTGGAGCAGTACCTGTCAAGATTTAAAGGAGGTGTTATTATTGTCAGCCACGACCGCTATTTTATTGAAAAAATCGGAGGAAATATAGTTGAACTGGAACACGGAGAGCTAATTCATTACACGGGAGACTATAATAATTATGAAGAAGAAAGAGCAAATAGGAATCAACTGCTTGAAAAAAAATTCAGAGAACAGAAAAAAGAGATTGCAAGGCAGGAGCGGTTTATTGAACGATTCCGGTATAAAAACACAAAAGCATCACAGGTTCAAAGCAGGGTAAAAATGCTTGAAAAAATGGAAATTGTTACTCCTTCAGCAATTGATACCGAATTCAATTTCAGGATTCCTTCAGGCAGCAGAAGTTTTAAAAATGTTTTAAAAATGGACAATGCTTCTTTCGGTTATAACAAATCGGAAGATGTAATAATTAACTCTTCACTTGAACTATTCCGTGGGGAAAAAACTGCACTCATCGGTGTGAACGGAGCAGGCAAAACAACTACAGCCGGTCTGATCTCAGGCAGTCTCACAGGATACAGAGGGGAAATTACTCTCGGAGAAAATGTAATTACAGGATTCTATTCACAGCAAATTTCAGAAACACTTGACCCGCAGAACAGCATATATGAGGAAGTAATTGCCACGGCTTCTCATATCCTAATTCCATCGATTCGGAATATTTTAGGAGTTTTCGGGTTTAGCGATAATGATGTTTTAAAAAAAACCGGCTATCTCTCAGGTGGAGAGAAGGCAAGAGTGGCACTTGCAAGGATACTTCTTTCACCGGCAAATTTTCTGATAATGGATGAACCTACGACTCATCTCGACAGAAGGGCAAAAAAAGCATTGACCCGGGCATTGAAATTGTATGAAGGGACACTGCTCTTAATAACTCACGACAGATACCTGATCGATGAAGTTGCAACCCATGTAATTTTCCTTGACAGAGGAGAATTAAATAAATTTGAGGGGAATTATTCCTACTTTGCCTCTTATCATCTGAACAGGTTTTTGAATAGAGAATCCGAAGAAAAAATTGATATAAATTTAAATAAAAACAAAACAGGAAAGAAGAGCAGGGAACAGAAAAGAGCAGAGGCTGAAGCAAGGCAGGCTGTGAGTGCTGAAATAAACAGCTTAAAGAAGAATTTTAAGGAGACGGAGAAGAGGATTGAAACTTTTGAAAAAGAGATTAAAGATCTTGAACAATTATTATCAGACCACAATACGTACGAAGATAAAAGCAAAATAGCAGAACTTCAAAAAGAGTTTCACTTTAAAAGTAGAGAGATTGATAAATTGTATAAAAAATGGGAGGAATTAAATAAACGGATAGAGGCTATAAAAAAAGATTTATCCTGAAAAAGTGAGATAGTATTGAATAAATAATATATATTTTTTATTATACTAATATATGCAGGAGGAAAATATGGTCTTTAAGCGAAACCCGGTTCAATCATTTCTAAGAAATATAGTTCGATGGGGGCTATTTTTGTCCCTTTGGTATTTTATCGTATGGCCTGTTTTCAGCCCGTTTGCGAGAAATATAACTGAAATCTTTCAGAACACTCCGCCAGCAGTTCAGATGCTTAAAGGAGTGATATTGACTCTGTTTTTATTCTGGTTTTCAAATGTTATTGCAAAAATGATCCATATTTTGCCCCAGTGGGAGAGGCTGGTACTCCTCAGAATGGGAAAATCCGTCGGCGAAAGAGGACCGGGATTCTTCCTAATACCGCCCTTTATATATTCGATTGCAAGGATAATAGATATAAGAATAATGACATATGAAGTGAAAGCCACAAAAACTCTGACAAAAGACAATGTCCCGATCGATGTTACCGCAGCTATCGAGTTGGAAGTGGAAAATCCGGAAAAAGCTGCTGTAGGAGTGAAAGATTATTGGAAAACCACAGAATGGGCTGCTTTGGAAGCACTTAAAAGTTCAATAGGTAGAAATGAGTTAAGACCGATTCTGAGTGATACCGAAAGGATAGCAAATAGTCTCAAAGGTGAGATTGATGTCGCAGCAAAAGATTTTGGAGTGAATGTCAGAGCTGTAAGAATCACAGATATAAGTGCTCCACCTTCCCTTGTTGAAGAGTTGGCCGTTATTGCCAGAGCTGAAAGAAGTGCAAAAGCTAAAAAAATCCAGGCCGAGGCGGAAGTAGAGGTTGCAGATCAGTTGGCAAAAGCCAGTAAATTGCTTTCATCCCAATCCGGAACAATTCAACTGAGACAGATACAGGCGCTGCTGGAGATGTCCAAAGAAGAGAGCTCGACAATAATAATCTATCCGATGGATAGTCTGAATGGTGAACTAATTGCAGCAACCACTGCCGGAAGCCAGATAAAAAAAACAGATAAGGGAACACTTAAAATTCCAACCCCTGAAGTCACCTGAATTTCAAAACAGGAAAAAAATCAGAAGAGAACCCCGTTTCTTAATAATATTTTTATTCCTACAAAAAGGACAATTGCTGCTGTTGCTTTTTTGATTAGTAATTCAGACAACTTTATTGAACCCAGTCTGGACCCGATCTGACCTCCGGCAAAAACCATAACCCCTAGTAGAATAAGAAAAATTAATTCACTATTTCCAATTTTTGTTATAGATGAGAACTGCCCAAGCAAACCGAAAACCGAGTTGACAAGAATAAAGAAACTTGAAGTTGCCGCAATCTCCTTTGCTCTTCCCCAATTTAAAATAAACAGGACCGGAGAAAGGAAAATCCCCCCTCCGATCCCGACTAAACCCGATATAAAACCCAGAATCGAGCCAATAAGGAGCGGAAAAAAAAACCTGATATTTTTATCCGCAATTTTTTTGGAGGTTCTTAAAGAACCGTTATATGTTTTTGCTTTTGAAAAAAACCATAGATTTACACCTGCTGTTAGAAGACAAAAGCCAAGAAGAATCAGGAAGAATTTTTTCTCAATTTGAATCATTCCTCCCAGAAAAGAGAGAGGAATTGATCCGATAACAAAGGGCCAGACCTTTTTAATTTTGAGATATCCATGTTTAAAAAAGATAAGGCTTCCTCCTGAAACAACTATAATGTTGCAAACAAGTGAAATTTTCGGCATTAACAGGAATGGGAATGAGAACAGTGCCATTACCGCTAAATAACTGGAACCGCCTCCGAATCCGACTGAAGAATAGATGACGGCAATAGCAAAAAACATCAGACATACAATAACAAGATTCAAATCGGGAATCACAGTTTCACTCCACACTCATGTTGTATCCATTTTTTTATATTTTTTCAAGCCTGACTTTTGAGTCATAAAAGGAGGATGAACCCCCTATCGGATCGGTAAGACACATATCACCCAAAACCGGATCTATTCTCATCGATGCATTGGGGCATAGACCTTTTCCTCTTCTTTTGTCTCCTTTGACCACTTTTCTGTCAACCAAAACATCATTTGCTCCATATGCCCAATGCCCGCATGACCATGAAACAGCAATAACTCCCGGGCGGATGCCTTCAACAACTTTAACTTTACCACCGACAGGTCTGTCAAGACCAAAACCGATTTCCCAGTTCCCTTTCGGATTTGTTTTGGATATTATCTTTGCCTGACTTCCGTCATTCAAGCCTGACTTTTTTGCATCTTTCGAATTCATCAAGATATAATTTTCCTCCAAAACCTGCCCCTGTGACCAGTAATTTCCGATTGTCCTTGATTGACCTCCCACAATATCTTTATAGGTGATTAGTGTAAAATCAAATCCGGTATCTTTTATTTCTTTCCCATGAAAATCCAGAACCGGTTCTGCTTTTGCAATCCCGGAAAGCCTCTTTCCCGTTCCGGGATGTTTTGCCAATGCAACTTTTTCAGAATAGATATTGAACTGGCCCTTAAACTTGTGACTGACCCGGTTCCCCTTATATGCCTTTTCGGAATTCTCGAATCTTCCGCCTCTGTTTAATACAGTTATGACCCGGGCAAATATATCTTCACCGAGGATTTTAAGCCACCTGCCCGGATCGAATGCATAGCCATGCAAATGACGATGAGATTCTTTGAAGAGCTTTACCTCATTCTTTCCCGGAATCTGGACTTCAGTGCCGGGCTTATCTCCTTTGGCCAGATTTGCAACCATCCGGATAAACCAGTCATCTGCCCTCATCAAATGTTTACCTTCACCCAGCCCGTTCAAACCGTGATTTGGAAGGTTTAATTTTTCGGCGATTGCAAGCAAAACAGATTCCATCCCCAGAGGCTGTTTTAAGCCGAACACAGAAACTTCTTCGGTCATAGCCTGTACCATCGGTTGTCTTACCTTTGAAACGGCAGTGAGTAAATCAGGTGATGCATGAGGTGTACCCCAGCGTTCCCAGATGGCTGTGTCGGGAAAAATATAATCTGCATACATAGATGTTTCACCGATAACAATATCAGAAGCAAACAGAAGAGGAATTTTTGTGAGATCTTTTAATATCCGGATGTTTTCATTCGCACCAGGTGTAGTTAAAGCAGGACTCCCTTTGTGTATAAACAGAGCATCAATCTTATACGGATATCCCATTGCTGCTGATGGAATTATCTCCTGATATACATTTCCTGAAAAAGGATACCAGCATCTTTTTGCCGGGTAGCCCTGGAAAATCGTAGATTTTTCATATGTATTTTTTTCACGGGTTAGAGTTACACCAAAAGCTTTTAATTTATTACTATAAAGCTTTTTAATATTGTACGGACCTATCTTGGTTCCATCTTCATGCCAGTGTCCGCCACCTGCCTGAAGACCTCCTTTCCAGTCACAGTTTCCAATTAAAATGTTTAAAGAGATAATCGCCTGAGCATTATAGTATCCATTCGTGTGTTGAACAGGGCCGCGATAAAGTTCGGCAACAGCCTGTTTTCCATACGACGTAAAATCTTTTGCAGCTTTTTTTATCTCTTTTAAAGTCAGGCCGCACTCTGCAGCCCAATTCGAAATACTCTTCTTAAAGGCAGTCTCTTTTAAAATTGAAAAAACGGTTTTGACTTTAAAACCTTTTATTTTCCCGGAAAATTCAAGATCACCTGTAACCGAAGCTCCTTTATGCACATCTACAGCTTTTGGTGCTCCATTTTCAAGCGAAACGAACTGATCCTTTGTTCCCAGTCCCGCTTCTTCTGCTCTCAGTAATCCACCGGGACCGTCTTTTCCAATCTTAACGAGATGAGTAGCATTACTCCATGAAGATTCACCTGCAGCATTTGCAGATGCCTTGTTTGCACAAGTAAGATATTTTTTATCATATCTTTTATTTTCTATAATCCAGCGGATCATTCCATATGCAAGTGATGCATCGGTTCCGGGCTTTAAAGGAAGCCATTGCTGGGCTTTTGCTGCTGTTTTAGAAAATCTTGGATCCGCAACGGCAATTTTAAGCCTTCCGTCAACGATTCCTTCGGTGATTTTTCTTGCCATATTAGTGGGGCCAAAATTTGCTTCAAAAGCTCCCGTGCCAAAGAAGAGAATGTATTTTGAATTGTAGGAATCGGGTTTCATATGATGCTTTCCCTTCCCCCATTTTCCTTTATCCCATTTTCTTGTTAACTCATTATAAGCTATATGGTGCGACTGCTCACAAATAGATGTGTGTTCATACCAGTTAACGGAACCAAAACTGTCAATCAGCCATCTTTTCGAAAACTCTTTTCTTCCGTGTTCAATTCTTCCATTCATAAATACGAGCCGGTTGTTAACAGGTCCGAGATCGGGATGATTCGGATCAATCAGGAGATCCAGATGCTTTACATATTTCTTTTTAAACGAAGAAACCGACATTTTTTTCTCAGCAACAGATTTAGCATCTGCAGCCATCGCTTTAAATAGTTTGGAATCCCTTAGTTTATGAATATCTTTTAATCCTTTTACAACCCTGTTCTTTTCACCGGGGACATTGCTGAAGAGCTTCCCACCTGTAACTATTTCATTAATGGCATCATCAAATGAAATAATTTTCCATTTATTTTCGCCCCGCTTCCCATTTCGCTTTAAAACTTTGACTATCCGATAGGGATCATAGAGAGATTGAATTCCTGACTGACCCTTAGGGCATATATGGCCATCAACTGCTGCAGCTTCAAATGGACTGACCTTATAATCAAGATGCGGCGATAAATTCATAGGGCTGTAAGGATTCCCGTCAATCTTTGCAAGAACTCCATCAAGTATTTTTCCTTTTATATTACATGCAGTATGACACTGAAGGCATACTCCATATATTATATTTTTAGCCTTTGCCAATTCATATTTATCTGAAGCAGGGAACCCGCCTGAATCGTTTTTTTCTAAAACACCCAGTGCCCATTCAACCTTTGAAGCAACAAGTATAGAACCTCCAAGAAAAGCACTGCACTTAAGAAAACCTCTTCTGGATACATTCTTCTCATCGATCACTTCGGATTGCTTAGCAATATTATTATTTTTCTTTTTTTTCATTTAAAACCTCCTTACTCGTGACACTTTGCACAATCATAGGTGTCCGCTCCAAGATAATTGGTTTTCGGCTTTGTTCCAAGTTCCCCCTGGAATATGTAGAGACCTTTCTCTTTTGCTTTTTTGGAAACAACTGAATTCGGATCATTCAGATCACCGAAATAATTTGCCTCACCTATACACGTAGTGACACAGGCGGGAAGCATACCCGCATTAACTCTGTGAATACAGTAGTGGCATTTACGATTCTTCCCTACTTTAGCGGTTCTACCGGATTTATCTGAGTATTCAAATGTATCAATATCTTCATATTTTTCACGTTTCGGAGTGCCATCGGTATAATAATTACCCTTGTCTACAGATAAAACTCCATAAGGGCATGCTTTTGCAACATTCGGATCACCACTGTTTTTTTTGTAATCAATTAATATTATGCCATCTTTACTCTTAGACATTGATCCGTCTTTACAAGCTTTAACACATGGCGGATTATCACACTGCATACACAATCCGGGCATAAAAAATCTCTGGACATTCGGGAATTCACCATCTTCAACTTCCTTCACAGTTCTATAATCAACACCTTCCGGAGTCTTGTTTTCAGCTTTACAGGCAACTGAACAGGCATGACAGCCGATACATTTCCGAATATCTACGATCATCCCCCATCTTCTCTTCTCTGGCGGCTTTTTCAAAGCTCGCCTGATATCATCCCGCATAACTTCTAAAACTGATTTGGTTTTAATCATATTTTGCTCCCTGGAACAGATTAAAACTTATAATAAAATGTTATCCGCGGAATAACATCGTTTTTGATTTTTTCACCACCGGCAGTCTTGTCATATATTACTACTTCAAGATTAGGCATTATCGAGAACTTTTTATGTACTTTAAAATCGATACCGGCGAGAACCAAAGTTGATTTAACAGAAGTGTCGAAAGGAATATAGGATATCTTATTTCCCAGAGGATTCGGATCCATCATAAAGTCAACCCTTGCAAAGAGTGAGCTTTTATTGGAAAGTTTCATGACGCTGAAGACCGAAGCGGCATCAAGTGTAATATCAGCATCGTTTCTTTTCTGGTGAGCATACTGAACTCCGAGCCTGAAATTATCTGTTTTATAGGCAGAAAATACCTGAAATGTTGTCCAGTCACCATTGTCCGCCTTACCCTTTATATCTCCATAAACCTCTATAAAAAAAGATTTTGAAGGATGATAACCAAGTGAAAGCATAGCCATCTTACCTTTGTCATTTTCGGATTTGTTACTGTTGCCGTTTCCCACCATCAGATGGTACTTAAATTTTCCGGCATTATCCAGATTACCTTTCAACGCAACTCCAAAATCCCTTGAGCTGCCGAATTTGTAAAGGTCAAGCGGTGTTTTCTCAACTGATCTGTATCCCCAGGTCTTTTCCACTACTGACCAGGTCGGAGTTGATGAAATACCAAGATACACCTGGTGTTTGCCTGTTTTCCATTTGATGTAAGCATCTTTTACTACTGCAAAAGCCTTGTCAGCCGCTTTATTCAAACCATCTGGCTGACTCATTTCCAGTCTTACTCTTGTAGAGAAGGAATCACTGAGTTTTTGATCATAGGTGAAGTAAATCCTCCTGAGCCAAAATCCGTTCCTACCCTCAAAATCCGCATTGTGATCCTGAGCAATATAGTAGAAGTCGCCAAAAGTATAACCACTTAGCTTTCCGTTTCCCGCACTTATTGCCGGAACACAAGCCAAAACAAAAAATAAAACAATCAATAAAACATTAACTCTTTTCATTTTACCTCCATAAAATTAATCTATATTAATAGCAATAATAATGCCAATAAAATTGAAATAAATTTTTAATTAACAATAACAAATAAAAAAGTGAAATTACTTAATTATATTGGAACTATTTGTATTATTCTAAAAAAATTTTTTTTTAAATTATTGAATTCTTTCATTAAAAAAATTTAATCTAAAAACGTGAAAACTCGTCAGCCAAACGATATTTCGTCAAATTTTAAACTTTTCAATCTTGCTTCGAAGTGTAGATACTTTAAGCCCCAGCATTCTTGCCGCCTTCGACTTATTACCATTAGAAATTTTTAATACATCTTTAATCACAGTTACTTCCGTATCTCTTATAATCTGATTAAATGATCTTTTGTTCAGCTCAATATCTTTGTTGTATGGCTTTTTTGTAATTATCTCCGGAGGAATAAAGGATTCATTGATCACATTTCCACTACACGTTATTGAAAATCTCTCTATAAGATTTTCCAGCTCCCTTACATTTCCAGGCCATGAATATTCAAGTAAATAATCCATAACTTCTTTTTTTATTGATTTTTCAGAAGTAGAATATCTCATAAAAAACTCTCTGATCAATAGCGGGATATCTTCCTTTCTTTCTCTTAAGGGTGGCAGATGAACCGGAATGACGTTTAATCTGTAATATAGATCACTTCTGAATTCGCCTTTATTGACTTTATTCAAAAGATCCTCTTTAGTTGTTGCGATTACTCTTACATCAACATTTTTTTTTTCACATCCTCCGACGGATTCAACTTCTTTGAACTGAAGAACTCTTAGCAATTTTACCTGGAGTTCAAGCGGGATATCATCAACATCATCCAGAAGAATCGTTCCGGAGTTTGCAATTTCAAACCTTCCCTTTTTTGAAGAAACGGCCCCGGTAAATGCGCCTTTACAATGACCGAACAATTCACTCTCCAATAAGTTTGAAGATAAAACCGCACAGCTAACTTTTACATACGGTCTATCATTTCTTGAACTCCTGAAATGGATCACATCTGAGATTACTTCCTTACCTGTACCGGTCTCTCCGGTTATAAGAACAGAACTGTCACTATCGGCAAATGTTTCAATATACGAAAATATCTCATTCATCTTCCTGCTTTTGCTGATAATATTTTTTGAACCATAATTCCTGCCCAGCTGTTTTCTCAAATATAAATTTTCTTTTTTCAAATCAAGAGTTTCTTTTATGCGGTTCAGTATCATTATGAGCTCCTCGGATGAAAATGGTTTCGTCAAGTAATCATAGGCTCCGGCTTTCATTGCTTCCACTGCGGTTTTAATTGTTCCGAAAGCTGTCATGAGAATAAATACTATTTCCGGATATTTTAATTTAATTTTTTCCAGGAGTGATATCCCATCAGTTTCCTCCATTCTAAGATCTGAAATAACAACATCATACTTTTCGTTTTCAAGTATTTTTAGAGCATTAATTGAATTAGACGCACTCTCAACTAAAAAACCGGCATCTCTCAGGTCATCGGTTAAAGATATTCTCAGGATGTCTTCATCATCAACTACTAATATTCTCATTCTTTCAATCCGTCAAAATTAAAATTATATCAATTTTCTTCCATTTTATAAAAAGGCAATGAAATTAAAACCTTTGTTCCTTTACCTTCTTTACTGCTTATCTCCATAGACCCATTATGAAGCTTAATAATATCGTATGAAATTGGTAATCCCAGACCGGTCCCTTTATATTCTCTTTTCGTAGTAAAAAAAGGGTCAAAGATCTTGTTCTTATATTTTTCGGGAATTCCGCATCCGGTATCTTCAATTTCTACATTTATTGTATTCGAGTCTCTTCTTAGCATAACATTCAGTCTCCCTCCATTACTCATAGCATCTATTGAATTCAGAAACAAGTTCAGAAATACCTGCCCGAGTCTGTTTGAGTCCCCTACACAGTAAACATCAGGCTTTAGGTCAAGTTTAAACTCAATTTTGTTGTCTCTTAACTTATAACTTATTAATGTAATTGTATCGGCAATTACTTTATCAATTTTTAAAGGATTGAACTTAACATTTTTTATTCTGGAAAAATTCAATAATCCTTTAACGGATTCTTCGATTTTATCAAGCGCCTTGATCATAAGATCACTATATTGCTCAATTTCTTCCCATGTCGGATTTTTTTTTAATCTGTTAACACAGTTTTTTAAACCGGCAAGTGGATTGTTTATTTCATGTGCAATACTGGCAGATATTGTACCGATTGATGAAAATTTTTCTATTTGTATTAATTTTTGATTAATATCTTTTAGTTCACAATGTTCCCTGTGCAGACGCTCGGCCATCTCATTAAATCTTTCCGACAGATTTTCAATCTCATCCCCGGTATTGATCATGATAGGGGCGGGAGGAGTGTCCAGGTCAAAATTTTTAAATCCATTCACGATTTTCGAAACGGGCTTTATAACAAATTTGGATATGAAAAAAGAACTAAAAAATCCTATTAAAAGGAATAATAAAACCATTCCTTCCAGAATAAGTACAATCTTATTTACCTTATATTTGATTTTTTTTTCGGAAAATCCTATTCGAAGCACTCCCAGTTCACCATCCATAAGAGGCCAGGCAATATCCCTGTATATATTTTTATTGAAACTATCAAATATCATTCTAATATTAAATCTTTTATTGATTGATATAGAATTTGCCGAGATCAATCCCCGGGGAAAATCACCTTTAAAATTATGAGAAATAACTTTTCCGTTTTTATCAATTACAAATACATAAGATATTGAATTATCAATTGAAGATAATTCTTCAATATCTTTCTGAACGAACAGCTTATCATCATGAAGTATGTCATCACTTATTTTTGAAACAAAATTTCTTGAAATAAAAATTCCATTATCATCAAGTGATTCCCGTAACGATTTATATACTATCTTTTTTACAACAAAAATATTGATGATTCCAAATGAAACTATTCCAATCGTGAGAATGATAATAAACTTTGTTCTTAATTTTAATTTAAATTGCTTCATTAACAGATCCGATAAATAATTATTTCTCTTTTATTGATCCTACCATTTTTTTTAATGAACTATATATATCTTTCTTAACAGCAATAAATTTGTCAACTCCAAGTCCCAGTAAGATTTTTTTCCCTGTTTTTGTTCTATACATTTCAACTAAAATTTTTCTGAATTTTCTTTTTATTTTCCTGTCAACATGAGAGTTCACTACAATCGGAGGAATTCCGAAAGGAACTGACTTTTTAATAATTCTGATATTTTTAACGGATTCGGGTTCATTTTTTTTAAAAAAATCAAAAATCAGGCTATCCACACTTGCACCGTCAACAATACCTTTTGAAACCGCATAAATTGAATTATCATGAGAATAAGTAAAAATAATTTTTGAAAAATATTCTGAAGAAAGCAGACCTTTCTTATTTATAAGAAATAGAGGATAAAATCTTCCGGTATTTGATAACTTATCCGTAAATGCAAAACTATGCCCTTTAAGCTGATCAAAATTTTTAAAATAACTATTCCTATTAACAATAATATATGAGTAGTAGTATGTCTCCTTATTTACCATAGGAACAGCCAATATCTCAAGATTTATATACTCAATTGCTTTTATATAGGAGCCGGAGCATAACAATGCAAAATCCAGTTTTTTCTCTTTTAAGAGATCGTTTATCTCTCCATATGTTTTTCTCTGTTTAAGGACTATCGGTCTTTCAATTTTTTTTGAAATATAATCGAGAAGCGTTTTATAATGATGATAAGTTTTTTTGGGCGATATCATTGCAGAGACAGCAAAAGTTATCGAAGGGCTGTATTTATCAATTGTGTTGCTTCCATTAAGATTACTTTTTTTTGAAAAATCTACAACAGATAGTTCATCATTAGCAGAATCGCCGCAGCCGCAACTAATAAATAAAAAAATTATTAAAAGATTTAAATTTATTAGATTTTTAAGTTTCATTGAAAATATTATAGATAAAAAACTAAAATTATCAATTATTTAAGTATAATTCTATATTAACTATTATAATTTTTCTTCAAAAGGTTGAAATATTTTTATAATAGGTACACATATAATATTGCAGCAGGAGAGAAAACTTGGGAAAAAAAATAAGTATTCTTATCATATTAATCTATATATTCTGTTTTTTATTAATGTTACCCGCAAATACGGAATTTGTGAACGACATTGCCTATTCTGCGGGAGAGGCAAAGCTAAAAATTACGGGAACGGTTATCTATTACAAAACGACAGGAAAATTGAAAGCATCTCTTACAGCCACATATAAAGGCAAGGCTGTTCCCGGCGCGATAGTAAAGGTTGACGGATTTTCACTTGCGGATGAAGGAAATGGTTTTTACACAATAGACAGATCAAACTACAAATTAATAAATAAGAAAAAAATCAGGATTACCATGAACTATTATTATCGCAGGGATAAAATGAGCCCGATCGGAGAGATGACATTAGCAGAATATAAAATTAATTTTCCGCTGAAATATGGGAAAAAAGCGAAATTTATCTTATCAAAAGATACTGCAATCGGGTCGGAAATTTTCTTTAAAATCATAGAAGGTCCGATTAAATAAACCGCTTGACAAATATTTCCCTGCATACTACAATGCTACATCTGAATATATAGATATAGAATTTTAAGCGGAGGCTTTTATGCCGGAAAAAAAAAGATTAAAATTTTTAGACAGATATCTTACTCTGTGGATATTCATTTCAATGGGGGTTGGAATCGGGCTGGGATATTTCATTCCATCCATTGTAAATTTCTGGAACAGGTTCAACAGCGGAACAACAAACATTCCAATTGCAGCAGGACTCATTCTTATGATGTATCCTCCGCTTGCAAAAGTGAAATACGAAGAGTTGGGAGATGTTTTTAAGAACTGGAAAATTTTACTTCTATCGCTTGTGCAAAATTGGATAATCGGCCCGGTCCTGATGTTCTTTCTTGCAATACTATTGCTCCGAAATTATCCCCATTACATGGTAGGGCTCATTCTCATAGGACTTGCAAGATGTATTGCAATGGTCATTGTATGGAATGACCTGGCTAACGGCGATTCGGAATATGCGGCAGGCCTTGTGGCATTCAACAGCATATTTCAGGTTCTGTTTTTCTCATTATATGCATGGATATTTATCACAAAACTACCCACTTTATTCGGGTTAAAAGGAAATATTGTTAACATTAGTATCGGCCAGATAGCGGAAAGTGTTTTTATTTACCTGGGAATTCCATTTCTGGCAGGAATAATTTCAAGATTTACTCTTATTAAATTAAAAAGCAGAAAATGGTATGAGACAAAGTTCATTCCTAAAATAAGCCCGATAACACTGCTTGCCCTGCTGTTTACAATTATTGTAATGTTCAGTTTAAAAGGTGAATTCATTGTGAAAATCCCTCTTGACGTTGTCAGGATTGCGATCCCTCTTCTTCTCTATTTTGTAATAATGTTTTTACTAAGTTTCTTCATGAGTAAAAAAATCGGAGCCAACTACAAACAGAGTGCTACTTTATCATTTACAGCAGCGTCCAATAATTTCGAACTTGCGATTGCAGTCTCCGTAGCTGTTTTCGGTATCAATTCGGGAGAAGCTTTCGCTGCTGTGATAGGGCCGCTTGTTGAAGTTCCGGTTATGATTGCCCTTGTAAATGTTGCATTAAAGATTCGGACAAAATATTTTCAGAAAAAGTTGATATAATCAGAGGAAACAATAAAATGAGCGACAACAAAAAAAAAAGAGTATTATTCATTTGTACACACAATTCTGCAAGGTCTCAGATGGCCGAAGGCCTTACTAACCATTTTTTCGGTGATAAATGGGAGGCTTTCAGCGCAGGGACAGTGGCAACACTTGTAAAACCGGAAGCAATAAAGGTTCTCACTGATATTAATATAGATATTTCGGATGCAAGGTCAAAAATGAGTACCGATTTCAGAGGTGAAGAATTTGATCTCGTTGTTACGGTTTGCGACGATGCAAAGGAAAACTGCCCGTTTTTCCCCGGGGCAAAAAAGTATATTCACAAGAGTTTTACAGATCCTTCGAATATAAATGAGAGCGAAGATAAAAGGCTTGAAGCATTCAGAAAATCTAGAGATGAAATAAAAGAGTGGCTTGATACTATTTTTAACGATAGCACTCTACCTGAAGATGTGTAATGATTTAAAGCAAAGCTGAAAGATTTAATGATCAATCCAATTTCCAAATTTCTAAGAATTGTAACATCTAAATTCGGGACACATAAAATAGAAAGGTTTTATATATATTAATAGAAAAACCAGTAATTTGAAGACTATAATAAATTGTAGTAGAATAAATAAATCATTGAGATCAAAGTTTTTAAATTTCTCATAAAGATAAAAAAAATTCAAAGATAGGAAAAAATGAACCGGTCAAACCATATTCTCTTTTTAATCCCATTTTTACTTGGAATCTTTTCCGGTACTTACGGAAAAAATCCGGAGCCAACCAATGTCATCATCATTTCAGTGGATACTCTCAGGGCGGATCACCTGTCATGTTACGGATATCCAAGAAGACTGACTCCGGTAATTGACACTCTTGCCAAAGACGGGATACGATTCTCAAGGAGTTTTACTGTAACCCCTCTGACCGCCCCGTCTCTTTCATCCATGCTGACTTCCCTTCCTCCCCATAAGAATGGTACAAAAAAAAACGGCCTCGGAATATTTAAATATATTCGAACACTACCATACTATCTGAAAAAAAGGGGGTACCACTCCGCAGCTTTTATATCGAACTGGCCTTTGAGAAAAAAACTTTCCAAACTCAACCGCGATTTTGATTCCTACAATGAAATTTTTACCAGGAAAAGATATCTGGGTTTACTGAATAGTGAGGGGAAAGCAGACATTGTAACGGAAAGGGCCATTAAATGGTTGGATGAAAACTATCAGAAAAAATTTTTTCTCTGGGTGCATTACACGGACCCCCACAGGAAATATTTTTTTCACAAGGATTTTAACCCGGATTTTGATAAACTGAAAGATGCACATTTCCCTCCCAGGACCCGGTTGTTCCTTATAAAAAAATACGATACAGAGATTGCTTATACCGATTTTTACATCGGTCAATTAATAAAAAATATTAAAAAACTGGGACTTTATCGGAAAGCATTGATAATTTTTACCGCGGATCATGGAGAGAGTTTTGGTGAGCATAAATATTTTAAACATGGGAAACACTTGTACAACTCAACTCTGAATATTCCCCTGATTGTTAAATTACCCTGGAATCGAAAAAAAGACAGCGTAAATAACCACAATGTATCTATCATGGATATCACACCGACGATTTTATCCATTTTAAAGATTCCCATTCCCGATCATATGGAAGGGATTTCCCTGCTAGCTACGGATCCCGGTCGACATCTGTATTTTGAAACCTATCACGGGAACGCGTCGTTTTTAAAACGGAGCTATAAATATCAGCTCAAAATAACTCCCATTCGATTCGGAATTATTTCAGGTTCCATCAAGATCATCAAATCCATGAAATCCCGGAAAAAAAAATTATATAATTTAAAAACGGACTGGTTTGAAAATCACAATCTTGCGAGACTGATCAATCATGATTATTCCCGGTTATATTCCCAGTTGATCAAATATAGCATGAAGGTAAAAGAATACATAAAATATACGAAAAGGAGATTCAGAAAGAATTCTCAAATCTCTAAAGAAGACTATAAAAAGCTAAAAAGCTTAGGATATTTTTAGTTAGCATCGGGTCCCTATTCTGCCTGACATCTATAACTCCTAAATAGAACTTAGGAGTCTCATATGTTTCGTAACTTATTCACTTATTAAATATTGAAAAAACAGGGGAAAATACAAAAACACTAAATTAAGTTTACATACCTGAAAATTAAATTCTAATGGGCGTCTCCCATGAGTCCGCCATGATTTTTATACATACCAGGAGAATATCGAGGGAACTGCATAAAGCGGAATATTTATGAATTTATTATCTTTTGTAAAATTTCTTGGCGATATTCTAAACAGAGTATCCGGTGAATATTTTTCATCATATACATGAAGGCTTTTCGTCCTTCGTGACATTCCGCTCTTTACTTCCACCGGAGTGATACTGTTTCCCCACTGAAGCATAAAATCAACCTCCGCTTCACTTTTGCTTGTCCAGTAAAACAATTCCTTTATGCTGCCCGAACTGACTAGTTCCTGTGCAACAAAGTTTTCTGTAATAGCTCCATTATATTCAGAAAAAAGTTCACTACCTTGTAATACCATCTCAACAGGAACTTTAGTTAATGATGATAACAATCCGGTATCAAAAACAAATACTTTGAATTTTGAAAGGTCTCTGTACCCAGTCATAGGAATTTTCGGGGCCTTTATATTATATGACAAATTGATCAAACCGGAATTTTTCAGCCATTCTATTGCGGATTCATACCTGGAACTCCTTCCCCCTTTCCTGATTTCACTGAATTTAAACTTCTTATTCTCTTTCGACAGGTGAGAGGGTATAGAATCCCATACTTCTGAAATTCTTATCGATTCTGAAGGCTTGGAATATTTTGAGAAATCTCTTTTATATGCATTAAGAATATCACTTTGGATCTTTCTTGCTTCAATAATATTTTTCCTTTTTAAATAACTCTTTATTACTTCAGGCATTCCTCCGAGAACAAAATAGAATCTTAAATGTTTTAAAAGTAATTCATGAATTGAGTCCCCTATTTTATCAGGATATTTAACTGATAATAATTTTTGTAATAGCAGATCTTCCTTTGCAGCAGATAAATATTCATAAAAACTCATTGGATATAAATCCATAAAATTCACTTTCCCCACTGGAAATCCTGAACTCTTGCCTACCTTAACCCCGAGTAAAGATCCTGCTGCAACAATGATATAGTTAGGTGCTTTTTCATAAAAGTATTTTAAGGAAGTTAGAGCTTTTGGAGCAGCCTGAATCTCATCAAAAAAAATCATTGTTTTTTCAGGATATATCATTTCCCTATTCATTATCTGAAGGGATTCGATCAGAGAAATAGGATTCATATCATTTTCAAACAATGGAATCAGATTTGGAGATTCTTCAAAATTGAAATAAGCAACACTTTCAAATTCATTTTCCCCAAACTCATTAAGCAACCAGGTTTTTCCTACCTGCCTTGCCCCCTGAAGAAGAAGGGGCTTCCTGTCAACAGAAGATTTCCACTTTAAAAGTTCAGAATACAGGGCCCTTCTCATAATATCTCCAAAAAAATGTCAAATGAAGCATATAATATCCCGAAAAAAATGTCAATACATCAGAAATATTGGTCAAAAATAATGTATCATTTCACCTCAAAGTCTCTGTTATTGACATGATGATATGCACCCTGACAGGTTATTCCCATTCCTCTCACCTGTTTTATAATTATTCTAAAATGTCAAATTGTATGGCACCGTCCCCCATAATTAATGGCAATTATTTTTTCTTTTTATGATTAAAGAGTTTTTTCAGGTCTTCCAATTGAGCTTTGATCAATTCCATATCAGCCTTTTGAATCGAGCCTTTTAAAAATTTTTGCTGATTTTTCAGCATACCTTTCACCTGCATAAGCTGGTCCACCATCTGTTTTTTCATCTCTTCGGAAAGATGAGTATTTGATTTGATCTTTTCAATGTTTTTTGTAAATTGAGGATCTGCTTTTGCCATCTCTTCCCCGGCAAATATCATACTATACCCCATAAATATTGTTGTCATTTTTGTGAAAAAATGTTCATCCCAACCATGTTTTTTCAGGACCCCTAAAAATTCCCCGCTTGCTTTTAGGGCCAGAGGATATGTAAAAGCGCCTGATTTCCCGTCATATTTGACCTCAAATTTTTTAAAATCCTCTTTTAACTGTGGAAAGGTTTTTATAAATTGAACCACATCACCTTTTTTTAGAACAGGCTTTGGAGTGTTGGAAGTCTCGGCAAATGCCATTGTTGCCAGGGTAAAAACAATTATCAGTACAAATATTTTTAATCTCATTTCTATTTCTCCTTTATATTTTCTAAAATATTAAACTATTATTAACCGGAAACAAAATTATTTCAAATACAAGTAAAGAATCAATTCATTTAAATAATATATCCGGTTAAAATTTGGCCTTTTGGGTGTTTTTTAATTCATTTATAAGAAATTTATGCCTGTTCTCTATAGTATCTTTTTTTACTATCAAAGGGTCATACCCCAGCTCGTAATATGTCTCCTTTAATAATTTAAAAAGCAGAGCCTGATCATTCTCATCCTCGGTTCTCACCCCGTCATCCTCAAGTTTAACAGGTTCAAAAATAAAAACCTTCTGATACTTAAAAATCACAGCAGATTTCTCTATTTCCAAAGGAATTTTAAGCCCTGCCAGTTTAATAAATGCAAGATTGCAGGGTAATCCGTAATCCATCAGCATAAATTTTGAAGGATCAAGTTCAAGCTCATTTTTTGCCATTAGATAGAATAGTTTTCTTTGCATTTCAATTGAATATAATTCCTCTCTGGTTACCTTTTTCCCTGTCCCATTTCTCCATGCCAGATATTCCCGGCTGATATCAGGTGTGACATGATATCCACTTTTTTTCAGCATCCTGAGGGAAGTTGATTTTCCTGACCCCGGAGGTCCCGTCATTACCACTCTTCCAACCGTTTTCCCATCTTCCATTTCCCCTATTCTCTTTTTTAACAATAAATACTTTTTCTCAAAATTGCGGGGAATGATGATATCAGTTTTCATTGAAATGACAGTTTATTATCTCACTTTAAAAAATGTTAACAAAAATTCTCTTAAGCCGTATAATATTTAACGAAGGGCACATGAAAAAGTTTTGTTTAACATTTTTTTTATTATTAATCCTCATATTTTCAAACATATTATTTGCATCAAAAAAAATTATAGAAAGTGTTAATGTCGAAGAGTGGATAGTTCCGGTCTATGCCGTTAAAGAGAGTGGTGGTAAAGTCCCGGTCTTAAAGAAAAGTGATATTGAACTATTTCTCAACGGGATAAAAACAGAAAAATTCAATTTTCTTCGCGGCAATATTTTTACTGATAAAAAAAGAAATCGGAAAAATCATTCATTACAGGGTTCTGAAGATAGCAAAATTATCATACTGGTATTTGACACTGCATTGTCCAGGGCTACCTCAATAATGAAATCAAAAATGCTTGCTGAAAAAATCATATCCCATAGCAGGGATAACACAAAATTCCTGATTTTTAAGATCGAGCCTTTTTGGGGAATAAACTATATTGCAGGGCCGGTGAAGAAGAGCAGGAGACTATACAAAATTATTAGAGATGAAATCTCTTTTAAGGATAATCGAAGACGCGTTAATTCAGGAGTTGCAGAGACAGCCGAAAAAAATCCAAAATACAGCAGCGGTGACCAATCATTTTTTCTGTTTCAGCAGACGCAGTATCTTTCATACAAAAGCTCTCAATTTGCACTTTCATTCAGATCACTCTACTATTCAATTTCAAATTTGATCGGTGCAAAATTCATATATCTTTTTTCAGAAGGTATTTCTAACTCTTCATGGCTCCCCGGGGATACTCATGGAGGAATTATGGCAAAATACCTGATGAAGAGCGGAGCCGTTCTCTTCTTCATTAATCCTTCGGGAGGAAAAGGCGGCAGCCCGGAATCAGGAGAAGATTTCCTTAAAGGTCTTGCAGAGATGAGCGGTGGAAAATATTTTTACGGTGATAATAAACTTATCAGCAGAGAGATAAATGAAGTTCACCGTTCATATTATGAGATCACTTTTCAGACTCCTCCGAATTTTCGGGGAAACTCAATTAATATTGAGATAAGATCAAAAATACCGGGAATAAGGATATATACAATAAAAAACCTGGAGAGATCAAAAAATTACCTCCAATTAACCGATATTGAGAAAAAACTGCTTGTATTAAATATCATTTCGGACAGCAAAAATTTCAGAATTCCATTTACGACAGAACAGATTACTATTTTAAAAAAATCAGAATTCGATTCATCAATCAATTATAGTTTTAAAATCCCTTCTCATTTCATTAACAGACCCCTGGATATATACAGTATTTATACATCCGAAAAGGCAAAGAGACCCCGAATAGAAGTTTCAAATATAAAACCTGAAAATGATGAGATTGATCTTAAAATGAAAAAAATCCATGGATTCACCAACAATATTGTAGTAATTAATTATGAGACGGGGGAAGCCCTTGTTAAAGAATTTGCATCAAAGAGAGTAAAAATTGAAAAAATTAAATACGAAAATGGTATCTTAACTTTTTCTCTGTCGAATTTTAAAAGAAAAAAACTTGGCTCTAAAAGAGTCTCTCTACTGAAAGTTACTATCACAACCTTAACAAAAGCCGGAATTGAACTTTCAAAGGATTCAAAAGAAATAACTTTGATACACAAAACAGGAAATCTCAGGATTCCTCTACACAGTTTCAGGAAAAAAGAGTTTTATATCCTGATAACCGTAAAAGATTTAGTAGCGGGAAGGGTAGTTACAAGCACGAGGTATATAAAACCGGAGATTTAATTTTTTCCCTTATAGATTACCGATAGAACCGTGACTGTGCCACAGGCTAAAAGGCTTGCAGCCATGCCGGTTAAAAGATACATGTCATCCTGAAAATATCCGTGAAGAATACCTGTAATCTGAAGCACGGAAAATCCGGCGAAAGTTATGGTGGACACACCCCTGGAACTTTTTGCTTTAACAATTTTAACTGCCTGCAGTACAAAAAGTCCGGCATTGGCCATAAGACCGAGCCCGAAAATATATGCTATTACTTCTTTCATGTTTTTAAGTCTCCGTTATATCAATAAAAACTAGTTTTCATCAATGACAACTATATTACGCCCCTTCTGTTTACCCAGATACAAGGCATCATCAGCATCTTTTATACACGAATCAACTGACTTATCTGATCTGAATTCAGAGACACCGAATGTCATTGTGATCCTCAACTCAACACCATTATAATTAAATACTCTTTTATTAATTGCTTCACGTATCTTTTCGGAAATTACCCCTGCCCCCCTTTTATCCGTATCAGTAAAAACAAGGAGGAATTCTTCCCCTCCCCAACGCCCGACATCATCCTGTTTCCGAATAGAGGAACGAATAAGATTCGCAACCTCCTTCAGGACATAATCTCCGCAATCATGACCATGTTTATCATTGAACAATTTGAAGTGATCAATATCACACATAGCGACTGCAAAAGTCTTCCTTGTGCGTTCGAATCGCAAAATTTCCGAATTAAGCGCATTTAGTATTTTTCTTCTGTTATTTAACTTTGTGAGCGGGTCTGTTATTGCTGCTTCCTCCAGTATCTGATGAGTCCTTGCTTTAAAGAACGCTGAAATAGCATGCTCTCTTATTCTTTTCATCTTCTTTGCATCAGAGAGAGTAAAAGCCTCTTTGTTCATTGAATTTTCCAGAATAAAATATCCTTCAATATTGCTGCCCCAAATTAATGTCATAGCAATCAAAGATCTTGGTTTCTCAAACATTTCAAACTTTGAAGCAGCTGGTATCCCCTGAAAATTTTTCAATATATACACGCCCTCTTCCATCTCTTCACTACTCTTTATATATCTGCCATATGCTTCTTCTGCCGTAAGTGATATTCCCTTAAGGATTCCCTCTTCATATCCGATGTCTATGAGAGGTTCATAAAGAGAGTTCTCATGATTCAAGGTAAAGATAATACCTTTGTCTGTCTGGGGGAATAATTTCAGTGTCTGCTTCAGCAATACATTTAGTAATTTCTCAAACTCAATCTCCTTGTTAACATTTTTAACGATTCTATCAATAGTTTCAAGTTCGGAAGTTCTCTCTTTTACAACTTTTTCAAGCTCCCTCTCCCTTATCCTCAGAGCCCTGATCCTAAGCCCCAGAATAAGTGCGACAATACCTGCAATTGAGAACAGGATCAGTAGACTGAACCAGATAGTCTGATAAAAAAACGGGTTTTGTTTGAAATGGAATTCAGCCTCTTTCTTACTCCAGACCCCGTCATTATTTACGGCTTTTACCGAAAAAGTATACTCACCCTTTGGCAGACGTGTATAAGATATCTCCCTTTTTGTTGTCAGATTATTCCAATCGACATCAAATCCTTTAAGTTTATATCGATATTGCACTTTGTGGGGGATTACATAACTCAAAGCGGTATATTTAAAAGTAATTCTTTTATAATCGGGATTCAAAGATCTTATTTTTTCAAACGGATAGGATTTACCATCAATAAAAATATTCTCTATAAAAATAGGCGGCGGGTTGGAATTCATTGGAATTTTTAAGCTGTTTATGATTGCAATACCTTTTAAAGTGGGGAACCAGATGTTTTCCTTTTTGTCAATAAAAACCCATCCCAGAGGAGTGGGCAGATCAGGCAGGCCATCCAGATTATTATAGAGCGTCACTTCCACCTTTTTAATTAATCCTTTTGCATACTTGTTTAAAGATTCTTTTGACACAGTTATAATTCCAGGATTTGAATTTATCCAGAATTTTCCCGTCTTGTCTTCAACTATCTGAAAAAGAGCCCGCGCAGGAATCCCCTGTTCCTCCTTAAAATTGACAAAATTATTCCCGTCAAATCTCGATATCCCGTATCCCGTTGTAAACCATATAATACCATCGGAATCTTCATATCCCCTGAAAACAACATTTGAACTTAAACCGTCTGAAACAGAGTAATTCTTTACTTTGCCATCAGAAATTGCCGAAATACCACCCCCGTTTGTTGTTATCCAAATCCTTTTTTTAGAATCTTCAAAGAGACTTAAAATATAGTTGTCGGCAATACCAAAAATCTCTTTCGTTAACTGTTTTATTTTCCCGTTCTTTATTAAGCATATACCGTTCCCGGTCCCCACCCAGATATTTCCAGGACTATCTTCCATAATTACACGGCACCTGTTATTTGTCAGGCCGTCAGATTTTGAATAATTTTTTATATTTCCATTAGAATATTTAACAACACCAAGATCAGAATAGGTTGCTATCCAGATATTTCCACGGGAATCTTCCATAATGTGCCGGATCCTGATGCCCTTTAGCTTTTTGGTGAGGCTGTTTTTAATGAACTCCCGGTTTTTGAATATGCTCAATCCCTTATCAGTCCCTATCCATATAATTCCTCTACTATCTTCAAATACTGCATTTACCCTGTCATAAACAAGACCACTGGAAGATTCGAGAGTAGTAAATTTATTATCACTTAGTTTACTTAGACCCCCGCGGATAGTAGCAATCCAGACATTTCCCTCTTTATCAGTTATTGTGTTCATAACAAGATTGTCACTCAATCCTTCGGAATCAGTGAATCTTTCTATATTGCCTTTGAAACTCCTTATCAGTCCCGAATCAGTGCTGATCCAGATACAGCCGGCTCCGCCTTCCCTAATTTCATTCACCGTAGAAACGGCAAATTCATAGTCCTTATGCTGAAGTTTACCTTTCCTATAAATATAAATCCCATTCTCCCTTGTTCCTACCCACACCTCTCCTTTCTGAGATTCAATAATTGAAAGAACTACAATTTTTTTTAATTTATCAAATTTTTTTTCGAAACTGATCTTACTGTTTTTTATTTTATAGACTCCTCCCCTGCTCAGAGTAATCCACATTTCATTTTTCGAATTCTCGTAAATTTGTTCAATGGGTTCAGAGGAGAGATTTTTTAGATCAATCTTCAATATTTTACCATTATTGTCAATAACACTCAGGCCGCTTTTAGTCCCTACCCAAATATTTGAAGAACTATCTTCAAAAAGACTCTTAATATTATTACCGGAAAGACCGTTACTTTTTTTTAACAAAAGAAATTTTCGCCCTTTATAACGGGCAAGACCGTCACCATTGGTTCCGATCCAAAGAGATCCATCCTTTGTCTCGAGAAGAACCGTATTCAAATTCCCCGAAAATCCTGTCTCTTTATCTTTAGTGAATATATCCATGTTTATTCCATCGAATCTGACAAGTCCGTTAAAAGTTGCAATCCAGATATACCCTTTTCTGTCCTGCAGGATATCTGTAATACTGTTTGACGGTAGTCCCTCTTTCGTCGTCCATGTGGTCAGTTTTTTTTGAACAAGAGGTATTAAATTATTCAATGAATAGATATCATAACTAAAAAGCAGGAGAAGAATAGTAACAGGTACTAAAAAATATTTTCTTTTTTTCCCGGGAGTCACAATCAAATTATATCAATTTCGGTTTTTTTTTCAATTTTATTAGATTAAAATTATTTGAATGCTTTGTATCCCCGGGTAAATATGTGCCTCTCCACCACCTGTTCAATAATATATTTAATTCCCAATTTTTTTAACAGCTCTACTTTATTTAGATCCATATTATTTACTTTATCAAAGCTGAATTTATCTTTACTTTTTCTTTTTTCACCATTATTATATTTTTTAACAGTAAAAACGGAGTAAAAATGGAATTAAAAGGAATTCAGGATTATTATGATGAAAGATTTGCCATGTGCTATGGATGCGGCAGGTTAAACAATGAAGGATATCAATTAAAAACGAGCTGGGATGGAGATGAGACAGTAACCAGATTCACTCCGCAGAACCACCATACAGCACTCCCCGGATTTGTTTACGGGGGGCTTCTCGCATCACTTATCGATTGTCATGGAACCGGAAGTTCAAGTCTCGCTTACGCGAAAGAGAATGGAATTGAACTGAGCGGATTCAATGCTCCCAGGTTCGTAACGGGTTCTCTCAATGTCACTTATCAAAGACCTACACCACTTGGTCCGGAACTCGAGATACGGGGAAAGATAAAAGAGATTAAGGGAAGAAAAGTGGTGGTTGAAGCACGGCTGATTGCAGAAGGAAAAGTTTGTGTGACCGGGGAGATAACTTCAATCCTCGTTCCGGAAAATTTCGGACAAAAATAAGAAAAATAGATTTTGCTCCTGATCAGATAGAGGGTAGATAGAACCATATATCAGAATTTTATTTTATTATTGACAAATATTAAAATATATTATATATTTGGGATATGTGGGTGCTAAAATGCTAAATATTTCCTCTACATCAATGTATGCACTGAGAGGTTTACTCTATCTTTTGAAAAACAGCAGCAGTGACGGTCATTTTGTAAAAATAGAAGAGATTGCAAAGGCAGAAAATATTCCCCTGAATTACCTGAGAAAAATTTTTCAGCAGCTTATAAAAAACAGAATTGTTCAGTCTGCAGTTGGTCCTAAGGGTGGAATAAAACCTGCAGAAAACATTGATGAAATTAGAACCGCCCAGATTATTAAGATTTTTGACGGTGAACCCATACTCAATAATTGCACCCTGTTTGGAACTTCCGGATGCTTCAATATTAAGATATGCCCTATTCATAGCGAGTGTTTTAATACAGACAATAAGATCTGGAAAAAACTGGTTAATTTTAAAATAGTAAATTTTTTATAAAACAAGGAGATTTTTAAATGAGTGAATTGATAGATAATTCAAAAAAAAGGAAAAATAGATTAAAAGAGCTCATTCTGAAACTGCATGATGGCGAGGATCAGCAAAGTGTAAGGAAAGAACTTGAGATGAATCTTTCAAATATTCCATACGGTGAAGTGGTGGAAGTTGAGCAGGAGCTGATCAGTGAAGGTCTGCCTGAGGAAGAGGTGCTGAGGCTCTGTGATGTTCATTCTGCAGTTTTAAAAGGCAAAATTGATCTGTCAATGAAAAAAAAAGTACCTGAAGGACATCCGGTGGATACATTGCAAAGAGAGAACAAGGCAATAGAGGAAGTTTGCCTTGAGTTGGAGAACAGGCTGAATGATGTTCGGTCAGTCGGGTCTGAAGACTTCGGAAGTTATATTTTAACAATTAAGGGTTTATTTAATCAGCTTATGGATATAGACAAACATTACCAGAGGAAAGAGTATCTTATATTCCCTTTTCTTGAAAAACGGGGAATCACAGGTCCTCCAAAAGTAATGTGGGGGAAACATGATGAGATCAGGGAAATGGTTAAAGGGAGTATTGAAGTCCTGAATGTTCCCGATTTAAACAGGGAAGATTTTATAACCAGTGCAGATATTCTTCTTAAACCTGCCGTTAAAAATGTAGCGGAAATGATAGACAAGGAGGAAAAGATACTCCTTCCAATGACCCTTGACAACCTGACCGACATGGATTGGTGGCAGATTTACAAAGAATCTGTTGAGATAGGATTCTGTCTTTTTGACCCTGACAAAGAGTGGAAACCTGAGGGATTAAAAGAAGCTCAACCTGAAAAAACCAGGATAAAGGGTGACAGGGTCCAGCTTCAAAGCGGAAGTTTCAGTTCGGAAGAAATTTCAAGCATTTTAAATACTCTCCCTTTTGACGTAACGTTCGTGGACAAGGATGATAAGGTAAAATTTTTTTCCCAAAATGCAGATAGAATTTTCCAGAGAAACAGATCAATACTGAACAGAGATGTAAGGTTTTGCCACCCCCCGGCCAGTGCCCATATTGTTGATAAAATACTGGATGATTTTAAATCCGGAAAAGAGAACCGGGCTCCTTTCTGGATAAATATGAGAGATAAATTTATTCATATAGAATATTTCGCTTTAAGAAATGAAAATGGTGAATATCTTGGAACCCTTGAAGTTTCCCAGGATCTGTCAAAAAAGAGAAAGCTTGAGGGCGAACAGAGAATATTATCCTATGGAGGAAAATAAAAGATGGAAAAGAAAATAATAACCCCAAAAACAAAAATTGCTGAACTTCTTGAAAGTTATCCCAAACTTGAGCAGAAAATAATTGATTATGCTCCGGCCTTTAAGAAGCTTAAAAATCCGGTACTAAGAAAAACCATCGCAAAGATCACAACTCTTCAACAGGCAGCAGCAATTGCAAATATCAGTGTTGAAAACCTGATAAATAGATTAAGAAAAGAGGTCGGACAGGATCTTATATCCGGCCAGGATGATGCAAAATACAATGAAAAAAAACCCGGATGGTTCAATGAAAAAAACGTGAGTGAAAAATTCGATGCCGGAGAAATGCTGAATGCCGGGGAGCATCCTGTAAATCAGGTGATGGCAGATCTGAATAGTATGAAAAGCAAGGAGATTTATGAACTCCGGGCACCTTTTCTTCCCGCCCCGTTAATAGACAAGGCCTCAAGTATCGGCTTTGAGCACTGGGTTGCAAATAAGGAGAGCGGAAAATACCTAATATATTTTTATAAAAATTAGATAAAATTCCTCTTTGAACTATCCTGCATGTCTTGTTTTCTCGAATCTTTTTCTTTCATGAATATTCAAAAGTCGTTTTCTCATTCTAATATTTTTTGGAGTTATCTCAAGCAGTTCATCATCCTCAATATATTCAAGAGCCTGCTCAAGGCTGAATTTCCTTGGGGTTATTAATTTGACAGCATCATCGGAACCTGCGGCTCTCATGTTTGTCAGTTTTTTTGTTTTACAGGCATTTACAACAAGATCATTCTCTTTGCTGTGCTCACCGATTATCATTCCGGAATATACCGGGACACCGGCATCGATAAAGAGTGTTCCTCTGGGTTGTAGATTGAACAGTCCATAAGGAACCGAAACCCCGTTTTCAAGAGCTATCAGAACACCTTTCGTTTTCTTACTGAACTCACCTTTGAAAGGCTCATAAGAAGAAAAACTGTGATTAAGAATTCCAGTCCCATGCGTTTCTGTCAAAAATTCATTATTAAAACCTATCAGTCCTCTTGAGGGTATATTGAATTCAATTCTTGTATATCCTTTGACACCTGAAACCATATTTATCAATTCTCCTTTTCTCTGACCGAACATTTCAATAACAACTCCACTATACTCATCCGCTACATCAACAACTGCTTGTTCTATCGGTTCATGTTTTTTACCCTCAATTTCTCTGAAAATCACTTTTGGTTTTGAGACCTGGAATTCATATCCCTCCCTTCTCATATTTTCGATAAGAATTGAGAGCTGCAAAGCCCCCCTTGCCTTGACCGAGAATGAATTTTTTAATTCCGTTTCCGAGACTCTTAAACTCACATTTGTCAACAACTCTTTTTGCAGTCTCCCCCATATATGCCTGGAAGTTACAAATTGTCCCTCGGTCCCTGCAAAAGGAGAATCATTTACCATAAAATTCATTGCCATAGTTGGTTCATCTATATCAATCGATTTTAACTGAACCGGATGATCCTTATCCGTTATCGTGTCACCAACATCAATTGACTCTATCCCGCAAATCGAAACTATATCTCCGGCATATGCTTCGGAAATTGCAGTTCGGGTCAATCCGGAGTAGGTGAAAAGTTTCGAAACTTTGCCAGCCTTCTGTAATCCGTCTTTTTTTATCAGGAGAATCTCTTCACCCTGTTTTAAAGTTCCGTTATGTATTCTTCCGGTCCCGGTTTTTCCCAGATAATTATCGTAACTTATCGCCGATGTCAGGAACTGAACGGGTTTATCACAATCACCGGCAGGTTCGTCAACATTTTTTATAATTGTCTCAAAGAGAGGCTTCAGGTCTCTATTGTCATCTTCAGGTTCATATCGGGCAAATCCCTCTTTGGCTGAAGAATATACAACCGGAAAATCAAGTTGGTCCTCATTAGCATTTAATTCGACAAATAGATCGAAGACCTGGTTTAAAATTTCATGCGGACGTACATTGGGCCGATCAATCTTGTTAATGACAACTATTGGTTTCAGCCCCTGTTCAAGAGATTTTTTCAGAACATATTTTGTCTGGGGCATCGGCCCCTCAAATGCATCAACCAGAAGCAGAACCGAATCCACCATTCTCATTATTCTTTGAACTTCACCGCCGAAATCGGCATGCCCCGGAGTATCGACAATATTTATCTTGAAATCTTTGTAGAATAGAGCGGCATTCTTTGAGAAGATAGTTATCCCCCTTTCTCTTTCAAGGTCATTGGAGTCCATTACTCGTTCAGCAATATTCTGGTTCTCTCTAAATACTCCGGCCTGCTTTAAGGCCGCATCTATAAGGGTGGTCTTGCCATGATCAACATGAGCAATTATCGCTATATTTTTTATTTTTTTCATAAATTATCCAAAGATATACATGTACACAATCCTAAATAAAGTATTATTTTATCGGGGAAGTGCCGGAAATATCCTAAAAGGATATTATACCATATTTTAAACTATTTAGTACAAAATGGAACAAGTGTGAATAAAAAAACGTATATTGATTCAAAAGGAGCAGAAATGAAATTTTTATTAAAAATTTTTATTACTATTGTTTTTATCTTTATTCCGGTCAAGTCTGAAGAGATTATTTTAGATGAACTGGTTAAACCGGCAATGATGACTGTAAAAAACGGGAAATTATATATACTGGAAAATACAACGATTAAAATTTATGATTTGAAGAACTACAAATTAATAAATACTTTTGGAAAATCAGGAGAGGGCCCGGCTGAGTTCATAGCGAGACCTTTTGGTCCTCCAATGTCAATGTCATTTGTTGATGAAAAACTTGTTATCAACAGTAATAATAAGCTCTCTTATTTTTCACCTTCCGGAAAATTTCTAAGTGAGAGGAAGGCTTTTGCAAACCTCGTACTCTACCAGGTAAAGGATAATTTTGTAACTATCGGTCCTTCAATAGATTCCGAAAAAAAATTCAGAATAAGCTTCAGGCTTTTTTCAAATAATTTTAAAGAGATTGCAAAACTCTTCCATACTAATATTTCTGTAAATCCTCAGCAGGATATTATCCTCCCCCTGAGTGCTTTTACTTATAACCCTTCGTATAAAGATAAAATTTTTGTGGTTTCCAGTAATGAAGATTTTATTATTGATATTTTCGATCACAAAGGTAATAAAGTAAGAAAAATAAAAAAAGATTATGTAAAACAAAAAATTCCTAATAAATTCAAAAATGAAACCTACTACTGGTTCAAAAATTATTCAATGTTTAAAAGCTTCTATCAAAATATTAAAAAGTTTATTAAATTTAAGGAAAATTTTCCTGCTATCCGTGATATCTCACTCGCAGATAATAAAATCCATGTAATCACTTACAAAAGAAAAAATGATCTGTGGGAGTGCATAATTCTTGATTTAAAAGGAAAAGAAATTAAGAGGATATTTGTGCCTTTGGACAGATATATCCCTTTTACATACTATGCGATACTCTATTCCATAGACAAAGGAAAATTGTATTCGCTAATAGAAAACGAAGACGAAGAAACATGGGAATTAAAGATCACTGATCTGAGGTAAAACTATCACTCAAAATAAAATTTGTTTCCGGTGACCTTACTTTAAATATTAGTGCAGATTAATTTAAAAAGGCTTAACTGCAATACTGATAGTTCTAAAGAAGTCTAAGTTTTCTCTTTAATTGTTAGTCCGGGATACTTACTTCATGGGAAGGATCTTATACATTCCCGTTCCGCATTTTGGACATTTTCCTTTCATGGCAGGTCTGCCGTTTTTCATTGTCACTCTCTGCTCATCTTTCATTTCCTGTTTTGCTTTACATTTTACACAATAAGCTGTTTCAGCCATTCTATCCTCCTGAATAAATTTAATTAAATTATACTGATTTAAATAATTTCGTCAAATTTTTTTTAATTTTTTATTCTATAAATAACTTTCAAACAAACACCGGATTAAATTATGATTATTTTTGACAATTGAAAAATCAGGATCAGAATTTCTTCACAGATAGAATTGAATTCAATGTAAATTTCCTTTCCCTAGGTGAATAAGACCAATTATTTGAAGCAACTCTCACTCTTGTTCCATTCGTAAGGTTAAGCCTGCTGCATTCACCGGATGAAACCCCGACTCTTACGGTAAATGAACCATAATCACACATTCTGTAATTCATATCAAAATAATTGTCATTACAATTGACTACCATAACAGTTCCCTCAAATTGACGCTTTTTTATTACAATTACCGATTTTGACCAGATTGCATTTCTGAGGATAGTTGCCTGATTAATTTTCAAATATGCTGCTCCCAAAACTTTTACCTTTACTTCGGAAAAAGCGGGCCGGACATTTATCTGAGGAGCCGCATCCGGAATACGTATGTAGATCCTTCTGCAGTTACTATCAAATATTCCTATGTGCCTTCTAACATTTCTACCTGTTGCAGCATCTTCAAAAACAATTCCCCTGATATACCGGTCCTTCAACTGAAAACCAGGTTTTACAACTCTCTTTTTAATATTAAGGTTCTGCTGACCGGAGAATATCAATCCTCCCGAAATTAAAGTTATCAATAAAAAAATAAATGCTTTTTCAATTCTATTT
>CAZNLS010000006.1:0-42934 GCA_964573895.1 uncultured Clostridia bacterium | reverse complement strand
GGTAATGCATACAAAAGTACCCGCAGCATCCCCAAATGAGACGAGCATACTACCGGTTGCTGCTCCGGCTGCCGGCACATTGATAGCATATCCTCCTCCCGGTAGACCACTGGTGACACCGGGATTAAGAGTATTAACTCCTCTGTCTCCATAAACCTGTATCTCGTTTGGGAATCTCAGGTTAGTCTGGTTCCCGTGAGCAGAGTCTGCAAACATATTAGTTCCCCATTGAATACCGAGGTTTTTAATAAATGATGTTGAAGTTTCAACAATTTTTGCCTCAATCGCAACCTGAGGATTTGGTGCATCAAGCGTATCTATCAGCTTATCGATAACTTTTATGCGATCCGGGATCTCGGAAATAATCAGAAGATTGGTCCTCGCATCAACAATTATCTCACCCCTGTTTGAAAGCTGCTTTGTCAATATTTTTTTAACATCTTCCGCTTTGGAATAGCTGAGTTTACGGGTTGTAACTTCCAATTTGCCATCCATTTCACGCGCTTCCTGGAGTTTTCTTCTCATTGAAGCCTCTTTGGCAAGAGAATCAACTCTTCCAATTCTGAGAATATTACCTTCAAGAACCATGTCAAGCTTGTTGATCTTTAAAAACAGTGCAAGTGCCTGATCCCAGGGAACCTGTTTTAACTCTGAAGAAATACGCCCGGTCACTCCCGGATCCACAACAATATTAAGGTTGGATACCTGAGCGATAAATTTCAGCACATTTGTAAGATCCGCATTTTTAAAAGAAAAATCCATCGGAGTACCGGTATAATCCTGCCGGCCCTCTGCAATAGTATTTTTTAAATATGAGATCTGACTAACTCCTTTATCATCTTTATACTTGACGAATCCCTTCAGATCACTTTTATTGACACGGGATTTTTCTTCTGAGAAAAATCCCGGTTTACTGTTCAACTTGATACTTTTTCCTTTAGATAAATCATTTGATGGTGATGAATTTTTGTTATTCTTTACATAAGCGGGAATATTTTTTATTTTTTCTCTCAGAGTCTTCCCTTTCAGAACAACAAAATCCGGACGCGTCTTCAGTGTTGTGACCGGTAGAGATTTTTTCTTTGCAACGGATTTTGCAATTCCTTCACGACTCTCTTCAGGAGAAACTTTTAATTCGTTTTTCCTGAATTCTACTTCAAGATTATTGCCCGAATATCCGACCCGGTATCCTTTCAGATAATCCAGGTCAAATACCACACGGAAAACCGATGGTGAGTTATATGCACCACGAACACTATTTACATTCAGCTTATTTATCCATCTTTTTATCTTCCTGGAAGTAACATTTTTAAAATCTATTGCAAGCCTTGCGGGATTGTTTTCAATTGGTATTACATTATATTTAACAGGACCTGAAAGACCAATATTGAATTTAAGCATTTCATTGGTACTCTTTACAACACTTATTCCCTTGAGAAATGCACTTTTTTTAAAGTTGATTCCAGTCTCGGGCTTTTTCTTTCCGGTGACAGGGAGTTTTTTTTCTGACTCTTTTTTTAAAATCGGCACCGTTTTCCCGACCGGATCCTTCTTTTCTTTCGGAAATTCGATATAGAGTCCGTTTTTATTTGAGAAAACCCTGTAGTTAACCCTCTCTTTAAGATAGATTTCTACATCAACACCACTGTTATTCTTCTTAACTTCCATTTTCTCAATTACATTTGAATTAAAATCAAGATTGTCTTCAGGGACTTTAAAATTCACATTTTCGATCCTCATTACAATATATTTAAAATTGTTCTGAATTGGATAGAAAAGATCAGGGATGGGAACAATAGTATCTGTTTTGAAATGAAGCTGTACAAAATCGACACCTTTCAGGTATTCAAAATTTGTTATTGCAGTTTTAGGATAGAGGGGTGACAGCCCCGCTAAAAATATCACGACTAATAATATAATTATCTTATTTTTCATTTTTATTCACACCCTCCTCTTCAGGATTTAATCTTTTTATGATTATTCTCTCCTTAGTTCCGCCCAGGGCAACTGTTAGAATTTTTTTAAATTCAACGGTATGACTTCCGATTCGGACTATAGTACCATCATAAACATTATCTCCTTCTTTAACTTTATAGGGTTTTCCGTCAGGACCTTTCAACAATGCAAGATATTTCCCCTTGACTTTAACAATTCCTTCAAGTTCTAACTGGTCAATATCAAGTCCTTCCAGTCCTTCCTTTCTTTTTTTCTTCAGTCTCGAACTGTTTCTTTTGAGCAGATTCCAGAATGGGTCTCTTCTACCCATCGGATCATAGACGAATTCACCTTTGGGGATTCCCGGTCTAACTTTTGTTGTTTTGGACTTTACACTGTTTTTCTCTTTTCCCTGTTTGACGGTCTTAGACTCTTTCTGTTGTGAAAACAGAGATAAAAAACTTATCAGAAACAGGATCAGAAAAAATCTCATCTTCGCCTCCTTCCCCTTCTACTGCTTCCGGAAGAGGCTTTTCTCTCCTTGTATATGTAAGTAGATGTTTTAAAGTTTGCACTAATTGAATAATCACTAACTCTCTGTCTGATTGGTGTAATGCTGAGTGAATTTACAGTAAATATCTTCGTCAGCCTCGATAGCTGATCAAAGAAAACTCCCAGATTATGATATGTACCCTGCAGACTGATAGAATAGGGCACTTCAATATATATCTCCCGTCGCAATTCCTTCTGCTTTGCAAACTTTCCTATCTTTAACCTTGCACTCGATATTATGGACTGAATCTTTTTTATAATCTGACTGACTTCATTCTGTTCCGGGAGAACCTGTTTCAATTCTTCCAGAGTCGCCTCTTTTCTTGCAATTTCTTCTTTTATCTGAGGCATTTGTGCCTCTTTCCTTTCTGCTGTTCGTATTTCTCTCTCCACACTTTCTATATTATCTTCAATTTTTGATATAGTATCCTGAGTATCCGAATAATGAAAAAAGTAAAAAAAACCGAACAGAACCGCACCGATTACAAGAAAAACCAGAAACTGCCCGTACCAAGGTAAACTTTGTAGATCCATTTTAAATTGTCCCCTTTTTTTCGGTTATTTCCCTGAAGGAGCATTGAAGCCGAAAATTAAAAATGTCAACACCGGTTACTTTTTTACGTACAGAATCTCTGAATTGGATATTGTAAAAATAATTTGTACTCTTCAGGTTATTAATAAAATCAGCGATCATATTGTTGGATAACGCACTTCCACTCAAACTTAAGAAGCCGTTAGTGAATTTCATATTGGTCAGCCAAACCATCTCAGGAAGAGCTTTTGATAATTGATCCATCATCTTGACAGTAATCTGTTTTCTAGCATTAAGGTTCTGAATAATTTTTACCTTTCTGTCAAGCATTTTCCGTGTTTTTTCAAGCTGATCAAGAGTTTTCAGAATAGTTGCTTTTTCAGCAAGTGTCGCCTTTTTTTCTTCGAGAGTCTTTCTGACTGTATCAAGTTTATTTGATTGAATAAAATAGAGAAGACCAATGACTGCTACTGATAAAACCAGTGCCGTAACAATTGCAGGGATATTTAACTTGTTTTCCCTTTCTTCATCAGCAAATACGGCTGTATCTCCCGGTGCTGCAGAGACCTCTTTTTTCCCCGGGCTTAGCAGATTAACTTTAATCATTTTCCATCTCCCGCGGCCCTTATGGCAAGGCCCATCGCCACATTGAATACCGGAGCCATTTCAGTCACAAAGTTCAGGTCAAACTTCTTATCATTAATGTCAATGTTATTGAACGGGTTTGCTATTTCAAACGGAATGTCAAATTCCTGTGAAAAGAAATCAAGTATGGATTCAAGGTTAGCTGTTCCTCCGCTGAGTATGATATTATCAATTCTTCCTTCCATGGTATTTGACCGGTAGAATTCAAATGTTTTCTTGATTTCATTTTTTAACTCTCCGAATATGAGGTTAATAACCGGTTTGACTGCAGCCGGGGAAACACCCTCAACCTGCCGCCCCTTTTTTACTGATTCTGCTTTCTCATATTTCAGGTTCAACTCTTTTTGGATTAGATCCGTAAACTGATTTCCCCCAATTGCTATATCTCTTACAAAAACAGGATATCCTCTCCTTGAAATAACAACATTTGTGATAGAAGCACCTATATTAATAATTGCTATTGTCCTGTCCCTGTAAATATCATAGTTGTGAAGTACACTATTAACAAGTCCAAAGGATTCAAGATCAACTATCCGTACATTTTTGTTTGAAAGATCAATAAGGCTCAGGTAATCATTGAGCTTCTCCTTTTTTACAGCAGCGAGAATCACTCCGACTTTTCCTGACTGATTTTCCGGTGATTCCATTATCTCATAATCAATATTTACTTCTTCAGGTGTAAATGGAATATGAGGTCTGGCCTCCCAGAGGATATGCTCATGCATCTCAGCCGGATTCAATCTTTGAACATCAATCTTTTTAACAATAACAGAACTGCCGGAAACACCGAAAGCAAGGTTGTTTGTCTTTGCCTTACTTTCATAAAAAATATGCTGGATCGAATCAGCAACGGCAGTAGAGTCCATAATACTTCCCTCAACAATAGACTGATACGGGACGGGTTCATACCCGAGGGAAACAAGCTCGTAACCGACCTCTTTCCCTTTTTTCTTCGCTTTCAACTCTACAAGCTTTAAAGCAAAGGATCCGATATCAAGTCCGAGGATCTTTGGTGATTTAAAACCGAAAAATGCCATACCATTCTCCACATTTGGATTTCTCCATTCTGTACCACTATTAACACAGTGAAAATGAAAAGTCAAGTTTTTTTTCAGCTATATAGGGGATGTCAGCAACATCACTCCAAAAAACACTGATCAATAGGGCATTTATAAACTCAATGTGAAAAAAATTTTTTTTGTAGATATATCGGTGATGTAAGACAATTTACCTCTTTTTAATACGAATATATCTAGTTAATTGCGTTAATCAAAGTATATAGGCTGTTTATAAAAAAAAAGCCTGTTTTATAATATTCTCTTTAAAGATTAAGACTGTTCAACTTGAAAAGAACACTATTTTGTGATATAAAGTTCCGGTATTCTAACAAGGAGTAGATTGATGTTTGCAATTCTTGAAACCGGCGGAAAGCAGTATAAAGTTGAAGAAGGAGATATTCTGGATGTGGAATTACTTTCAGATATTAAAAAAGGAAGCTTTGTTTTTGAAAATGTTTTACTTTTAAAAGATAAAGAAACTCATATTGGAAATCCATATGTTAAAAATGCAAAAATAAAGGCAAAAGTTCTTGAAGAAATAAAATCGGAAAAAATAATCGTATTTAAAAAGAAATCAAAAAAACAGTATAGGAAAACCCGAGGGCACAGGCAGAAAATGCATAGAATTAAGATTGAAAAAATTGAAATAAAAGCACCGGCCAAACCAAAATCAAAACCGTCGGCAAAGAAAGTTGAAAAGAAGGAGAGTTAAATGGCACATAAAAAATCAGGCGGAAGTGCTAAAAACGGAAGAGATAGTGAATCAAAGAGGCTTGGAGTAAAAAAATATGCCGGAGAAGCTATAAACGCTGGATCTATCATTGTGAGACAGCGGGGAACAAAGATCAAGCCCGGTGAAAATGTCGGAATCGGTAAAGATGACACTCTGTTTGCACTCAGAACCGGGACTGTAAGATTTGTAACGAAAAATAAAAGAAAATTCGTTGAAATCATTCCCGGATAAGTCAGAATCATATAAAGATCGGATAGATCTTCAGAAAAAAAAAGGTAATAATACTTTACCTGAATACTAACCAAATGTTCAACGACCGGGCTATTGTAACATTTGTCGCCGGAAACGGAGGGGATGGCTGTATGAGTTTCAGGAGAGAGAAGTACCTCCCCAGAGGGGGGCCTGACGGCGGAGATGGTGGAAAAGGAGGAGATATAATTTTACTAAGCAGCAGTAAAATTCACTCTCTGATAGATTTTAAGGGAAAAAAAATAATAAAAGCCGACAGAGGCAGGAACGGAATGGGATCAAATAAGACTGGCAAGAGCGGGGATGATATTTTAATTCCTGTTCCGGCCGGAACCGTTATTAAAACTTATCCTGAAGAGAAAATAATTTTTGATTTTGATAAAACTGATAAAAAATTTGTCATTGCACAGGGAGGAAAAGGCGGTGCAGGTAATTCACGTTTCAAATCTTCTGTAAACCGGGCTCCAAGATTAGCAAAAGGAGGAACTAAAGGGGAATCAATAAAAGTTGTCCTTGAACTTAAACTTATTGCATTTGCAGGTCTTGTCGGTTTGCCGAATGCAGGAAAATCCACACTGATATCAAAACTTAGCAGAGCAAAACCTAAAATAGCCGAGTATCCATTTACAACGCTCACCCCTAACCTGGGAGTGGTCTACTCGGGGTATGATAGTCTTGTTATTGCAGACATACCAGGGATTATAGAGGGAGCACATAAGGGAGAAGGGATGGGGCATAAATTCCTTAGACATATTGAAAGAAACAGGGTTCTTCTGTTCGTAATTGATATATCTCCGTATGCTCCATATCCGCCACTCGAAACATTTAAGCTCTTGCTAAAAGAGTTAAAGTATTATAAAAATGAAATATTGAAAAAAAAATTTTTAATTGCCGCTAACAAGACAGATCTTTTTGAAAATATGGAATTTGAAGATCATCTTTCACCGCTGCGGAAATACTGCATGGAGAAAGATCTCGGCATATTCTGTATTTCCGCGGTAAAGGGGATTGGAATTGATAAACTTAAGGAAAATCTTTTTAAACTTCTGAATGAAAACTGAAAAAAGAATAGGACTGCTCGGCGGTACATTTAATCCTGTACATTCGGGACACATTGAGCTTGGCCAAAAAGCAATGGACAGATTCAACCTGGATTCCATATTGTATATACTTTCTGCAATTCCACCCCACAAATCCGGTTCCGGCGTCATCGATGCTTCTCTAAGATGGCAAATGCTGAAATCAGCCCTTCTTCCATTTGATAATTTTATTCCCAGTGATATTGAAATAAACCGAAAGACATACTCCTGGACGATTGACACTTTGAATGCATTAAAAAAAGATCACCCCCTAAGGAATATGTTCTTCATATCAGGAAGCGAGGGATTTCTTAAAATCAGAACATGGAAAAGCTATAAAAAACTTTTAGCATCACTGAATTTTATAATCGCTGTCAGGAAAGAATCTCAAAGAAGAGATGTAATAGAACTCCTTGAATCAGAAGATATAAAATATACCGGGGAAGAAATTATACATACTAATTATCCAATGGCGTACATTTTCTCCTATAATTCGGATATTAAATCTATTTCATCAACATTAATAAGGAAAAAAATAAAAGAGGGACTTGATATTAGCAAAATGGTCCCTGAAGTCATAAAAAAATTTATTTCGGAGCACCATTTATATGAATGAAAATCAATTAATTACAGTAGAGTCAAAAATTAATTCCTGGAAAATACCCAAAGCCGTAAAAAGGGCTGTCGTGGTAATGGATGAAAAAAAAGGTGAAGAAATTGTAATTCTGAAATTAAAAAAAATTTCAGATATAACAGACTTCATGATTATATGTTCCGGAAATTCCGCAAGACAGAACTCTTCCATTGCAAATGAAGTTGAGAAAACTCTCAAAAAAGAGTTAGGCCTGAAACCCTACGGAAAAGAGGGCGGCGGTATAGGTGATTGGATACTCATTGATTATGTAGATTTTATAATTCATATTTTCAATCCTCAGGCAAGAGGAAAATATTCACTTGAAAAATTCTGGATGGATGCAAAAAGATATGATTTTCAAACTTCTTGAAAACCTGAAAGATCCGAAATCCCTTTCGGTAAAAGAGTTCCTTCTTAAATCTTCAAATCTCGAATCTTCTGTTCTCTTATTCGGAGAAACGGGTACAGGCAAAGATTTCTGGGCTGAATATCTTTTTAAATCTTCCGGCAGGGAAAAGTTTGTCAATATTAATTGCGGTGATGTCCCGGAGAATCTGCTGGAGAGTGAATGGTTCGGATATAAAAAGGGAGCTTTTTCAGGTGCACAAAAAGATTTTGACGGAAGGTGGAGCCTTGCGGGAAACGGTATCCTTTTCCTGAATCAGATTGATATGCTTAATCCGGTAATGCAATCAAGATTATTAAGAGTACTTGAGCGAAGAACTTTTTACAGCCTCGGATCGACAGAAGAGAAAAAAATAAGAGCAAGAATAATATTTTCTGCTGACTCCGATATCAAAGAAAAAGTGAAAAAAGGAGTTTTCAGAAGTGATCTCTATTTCAGGATTTCATCTCTCTCTGTTTTTATCCCCCCATTGAGAGAGAGGAAAAAAGATATATTACCGCTTCTCAATTATTTCGCCAATGAAAAAAATGTTGTGATAGATCTTAGCCCTTCGGGAGAAAAGATCATTCTCCGTCATCCATGGATGGGAAATATCAGAGAACTGCAAAATTTTGTTCAAAAAGTCAGTATAACCAAAAAGAACCTTACAGACAGTGATGCAATATCATTACTATCGTCTCAAAGTTTTAGTTCGGGAAATATTTTTGAAGATGAACCCTCCCTGTCAGAGCTCGAAAAAAGATATATAGAACATCTTCTGAAACAATATGACAACAAATCTGAAATTGCAAGGATAATGAAAATATCAAGAAAGTCCCTCTATAATAAGATAAAAAAATATGGCAAAAATTGAATTATTTACTGCCGGTGCGCAAAAATTCTCAAAATTAACTGATTTTGAAAAAGATTATGAAAAAAGGATCAACAGATTTATCTCGTTCTCAATTAACAATATAATTGTAAAGAAAACCGCGGATGAATCGGCTGCAATGGAAATGGAAGGGGATAGAATGCTCAGACGTATCAAAGAGAAAGATAAACTTATTCTTCTTCATGATAAAGGGAGGACAATGTCTTCAGTTCAATTCGCAGATTTTATTTCAAATCTTATGGGACATGTTGCCGGCAGGATCATATTTTCAATAGGTGGTGCATCCGGTTTTTCGAAGGCAGTTTCAGAACGTGCGGACTTAAAGATTTCATTTTCAAAGTTAACATTTCCGCATGATGTTTTCAGAGTACTATTTCTTGAACAGCTCTACAGGGCTTTTACAATTATTAAAGGACAAAAATATCATAGATAAAGGAGGAAAAATGAAGACATTTATTATTACATTAACCTTATTTTTATTTATAACACATTTTCAATTGATTCCCGGATCATCTGATTTCAACAAAAACTTTACCGGGAAAATCCTGAGAATAGACTATTATCATTCCGGAAATTCTAAATCGGAAAATTTTATGGTCGACAAACTCTATCGTGAAAAAGTATTTTCAGGGAACAGAAATCATCTGGTCTCTCCGTTCAGATATGGTAGTTACAGATATGAGGTTTATGATGCAGAGAGTGGAGAATTGCTGTTTTCAAAAGGATTTGACACCTACTTTGGAGAATATTCGACAACGGATGCTGCCAACAGGGGATTATTAAAAACATTTCATGAATCGGCAATAATACCTTTTCCAAAGAGAAAAATAGACTTTAAAATAAAAAAGAAGGAGAGATCGGGCAAATTTAAAACTTATTATTCATCACTAATAGATCCGGCTGATATTCATATATCAGATGAGTCCCGGCATGAAAATGTGACAATATTTAAAAGAGGACGGGAAATCCATCCGGAGAAATCACTAAATATTGCAATAATCGCCGAAGGATATACTTTAAAAGAGAAGAAAAAATTTGTTTCGGATCTGGAAAAAACAATCTTAATTTTTTTCAGTCAGAAGCCGTATTCAAAGTATAAAGACAGAATAGTTTTTTACGGCTTGTTCAAGCCGTCAAAAGATAGAGGAACAGATGAACCCAGACAAAAAAGATTTAAAAATACAGTCCTGGAGACCACCTTTAATTCACTCGACTCCCCACGTTATCTGCTTACGGAGGCAAACAGGAAACTCAGGGATATTGCTTCTGCTGTTCCATATGATGTCATTCTTATCATGGTTAATGCAGGAAGATACGGGGGCGGAGGCATATTCAATTTGTATTGTACTTTCACTGCCGGTAACAAGCAAACTCCATATCTTTTACTTCACGAATTCGGTCACTCATTCGCAGGTCTTGCGGATGAATACTACTCATCTTCGGTATCATACAATGATTTTTACCCTAAAGGCATAGAACCCGATGAGCCCAATATTACGGCTCTTCTTTCAAAAAATGACCTGAAGTGGAAAGATATGATAACTCCGGATACTGAACTTCCAACAATGTGGAACAAGAAAAAATTTGACAGCCTGAATAAAATATTTTCTAAAAAAAGAGCAGCAATAAACAGAAGTATCGAAAGTCTTATCAAGGATGGTGCCCCTCAAATAAAAATTGACAATGAAAGAGAAAAATTGAACAAACTTATTAATGAAAAAGAAAAAAATGACCTGAATTTTTTCCGGAATTCGAAGAACCGGGGGATAGTCGGCGCATTTGAGGGTGCCGGATATTCTTCTAAGGGGCTGTTCAGGCCTATGACTGACTGCATAATGTTCACCATTGGCAAGAAACCGTATTGCAGGGTTTGCAGATCAGCAGTTGAAAAAATGATCTTATACTATATTAAATAAAATTTTATCTTCAACAATTCTCTAATAGAAACTGTCATAAAATACGGAACATTTTTCACTATTCATCGTTGTAATATTTAAATAAAGATTTTTAGGAGAAATAAATGAATTTTAAAAAACTTATTATCACACTTTCATTCTTATTACTGGCTGTATTTTTAATGTTTTCGTCTGTCAATAAATCTGTTACTATTCCCGACGGCAAAAAAATTGATTCCCTGAGTTCAGTGAACGGTTCTCTAACTCTCGGTGACAATTGTTCTGTCGACGGCAGCGTGACAAATGTTAACGGATCAATTTATATTGGCAAAGGAACATCAGTTAAGGGTGTTGTAAAAAATGTTAACGGCGGGATTCGTCTATATGGTAATTGCGTTGCAAGAGATGTTAAAAGTGTAAACGGCGGAATAAAGCTGGGAGAAAATTCAACAATAAACGGTTTGATAAAATCTGTAAACGGTTCCATAAGAATAAAAGATGGCAGTAAAATTGCCGATGGAATCAGGACAGTGAACGGATCCATAAAAATATCCAAAACAAGACTTGGTGACGGAATTACAACTGTCAACGGAAGTATCACAATCACCAACAAGAGTGTTGTTAAGGGTAATATTCTGATTAAGGAGAGTAATAGAAATTTTCTGGGACTCTTTAAATCATCAAGGCATCCGAAGGTAAAAATCAGGGTAAGTGGTAATTCGGTCATTGACGGTGACATCATAAACGAGGACAAAGATTTCGATGTAATTCTTATTATTGAAGACGGCAGTAAAGTAACAGGGAAAAAAATAAACATAAAAACCTGAATTAAATCAGGGCCCGGCCCTAAACTTCAAAACAACATTCGGATGAATAACTGACTTAAAACAGTTTCGGTATTTGAAAGAGGCAATAAATTGGCCTATACTGAAGTTACAAAGGAGAAAAGATGAAAAAAAACAGGTCTGTTATTCAAAACATTGCCTTATCAATTGTATTTCTTGCAGTCTCCATTGCCGTATATTTAAAAAATGTACCGAGAATAGTTGATTTTATAGGAGTCCTCGTTTGCGGATTTGCAGCAGGTGTTCTCTTATGCAGAGGAATTACTCAATTAAAAAGCAGGGATTGATCTACTTGTAATTATTAGTCATTTCTTCAGCCATAATAGTCAAAAGGATTGAAAATCAGGGGGAAAAACAATTATAATTAATGCATGGCTGTGGAAATGCAATACGTGGATATGGAAAATAATCACAGGAAACAGTTTATTCATGTTGTAAATATACTAAAAGAGGGCGGTATCATCGTTTACCCTACTGATACCATATATGGTCTTGCATGTGATGTGATGAACAGGGATGCAATACAAAAGATTTCGAGGATAAAAAAAGTTGCAAAAAACAAACTGATGAGTTTCATTTTTTCAGACATCGGAGAGATTGCCGACTGGGCACATATACCCAATAATGCTTTCAGAATTATGAAAAGAGTCCTTCCGGGAAAATATACTTTCATTCTTCCGGCATCAAAAAGTGTCCCGAAATCTCTAATAGAAAAAAGAAGAACGATAGGCGTCAGGATACCGGATTGTGAAGTTCCGAGAATTCTGGTGGAAGAGCTTGGAAGACCACTGTTGAGCACCAGTATTCCCAAGGGAGTTGATGACTTCTTTTCAGACCCGAATGAAATTGAGATAAACTTCAGGCACGATATTGATCTCATCTTAAATGCAGGAACAACCCTGAACAATCCCTCTACCGTGGTTGATTTTTCGGTTGAGCCTCCGGTTGTCATAAGGGAAGGTGCCGGGGATTTGGAAAAAATATTTTAAATGAGAAACTCACTGAAAAAATTTATAGGGGAAAAAATTGTAATTGATACAAGATCATCATGGACATATATAGGAAAACTGGAAGAAATTCTAACGGATTCAATTGTCTTAACCGAAGTAGATGTACATGATAATAATGATACTACAGCTACAAAAGAGATATATCTTGTGAATATAAAAAAGACAGGAATATTACCAAACAGAGATAAAGTATATATAAATACCGATTATATTGTCAGTTTTTCACCATTTGAATCGCTTATAAATTTTTAATTACATTGTTCCTCTGGACATCCCCCCGTCAATCAGGATAGTATCTCCGGTTATATATGATGAGCATTCAGAGAGAAGAAATGCCGCAAGTGAAGAAAATTCTTCCGGGGAGCCTATCTTTTTTACCGGGATAGAATCTTCCAGTTCAGATTTAATCTGTTCATAATCATCACCACTTCTTTCAGCTCTGTTATTTAACAACTTAACGACTCTTTCCGTCATGATATACCCCGGGGCAATTGTATTAGCGGTTATATTATATTTTCCTACCTGATCCGACAGAGTTTTGATATAGGATACAACCCCTGCTCTTGACACATTTGAGAGAGCAAGACCCGGGAGAGGCTGTTTCACCGTAATAGAAGTTGAAGCAAGAATTCTTCCCCACATCTGCTTCTTCATAATTGGGAGGAACTGATTAACAAGATTTATTGTACTGATAAGATTTAATTCGACAGCTCTGAGAAAATCGTTCCCGCTAAACTCTTCAACAAACCCGGGAGGCGGACCGCCGGCATTCGCAAAAAGCATATGACAAGCACCGAATTTTTCAATTGTCATGTTCCGAAGTTTCTCAAGATCATTTTCGGAAGTTACATCTGAGCAGATTGGCATAACTTCTCCGCCATAAAGCTTAATAATAGAATCAGCAGCAGAATTTATCTTTTCCCGGTTCCTTGAGCATATTACAATTTTTGCTCCTTCTGAAGATAACTTTTCGGCAACTGCTCTTCCCAGACCCTCACTTGCGGCAGCTACAACCGCAACTTTACCTTTGATCCCTAAATCCATTTTTCACCTCCTTCAATCCGAAGAGCTCAAACTTTCCTTTCCCTCCAGGCGAAAACCATATCTTTTTTTCTGACCCGGAAAGGAAGTTTTAGAGCAACCTTTTCTCCTTTATCTGCAACATCAACAATTTTATGATCCTGCTCCATCTCATTTGCAAATGCAAACGATGACGGAGTGTTTTTCCCGTATATGAAAAGTTTCTCACCTTTTTTTAGTTTATTTGACCTGACTAATATTTCTGCAACACCTATTTTTTTATAAAAATTCGTTACTTCTCCAATAAACACTTTTTCCATTTCGGTTCCGGGGTTTCTGCTTATCCATGATTCGGGTTTCCCAAAATAGAAACCATTTGAAAAACCTCTGTTGTATACTCCTTTCAGCCTAAGATTAAGCTTCTCTTTTACAGAAGATGTTAAGCTATGATCAAAGTGCCTCTCAATTGCCTCCCTGTAAACGGTAACAACTTCTTTTATATACTCGGCAGACCTCATTCTGCCCTCTATTTTAAATGCATGGATTCCGGACTCAAGAAGATCATCAATAAAAAATATTGTATTCAGGTCTTTAGGGCTTAGAATATAATCCTTTCCAATTCTGTATTCGGCTTCTCCGGAAGAGTCAATGATGTCATATTCCCGCCTGCAGGACTGACGGCACTCTCCCCTGTTTGCTGATTTTCCCCATGAATAAGAAGACAAAAAGCATCTTCCTGAAACACTTAAACACATTGCTCCGTGAATAAATGTTTCGATTTCAATCGGAAGTAGTTCCTTTTCAATTTTTTTTGTAATATTTTTAATCTCATTCAAACTGAGTTCTCTTGCAAGGACCGCCCTCTCTGCTCCCAGTCCGGCATAGACTTTGAGAGATTCAAAGTTGGAAATACTGGCCTGGGTCGAGATATGAAATTTTAATCCAAGTTCCTTTGCCATTTTTAATATCGACATATCCCAAAGAATTACAGCATCAACTCCGGCTTTGAAGGCCTTTTTAAGGATATCTTCAGCCTTGGATAGCTCATTCTCCTTTACAATTGTGTTCAAAGTAAGATATCCTTTTTTATTCTTTGATTTAAGAAAATCCATTATTTTATTCAACTGAAGTCTGTCAAAATTTGTTGCGGATGCCCTCATGTTCAGGCCTTTTACCCCAAAATAGACTGCATCGGCACCTGAATCAACTGCCGTCACAAGGGCGTTTTGATCTCCTGCGGGGCAGATAAGCTCAGGTTTATTTTTATTCATTTCTTTACTTTAATAAAAGGCAATTTTAAATTAATTACACTCCCCGGTCAATTTTAAAAAGATTACATCGCTGTGTTGAAAAAAATTTTTTTCTACATATAATATTAATAAAATAAGTGAGAAGATATGGAGAAAAGAGAGAATTTTAGATTCAAGGCAAGATTATTGGTAAAAATAGATGAAAAGAGTGCCGTAATTAACGATATGTCAAGAACCGGTTTGAATATATCTATTCCCGTAATGCCCAAAAAAAGAAGAGTAAATATATCCCTGGAATTTGAAAATAAAAAATTGGAATTCGGAGCATTGATCATGTGGGCGAGAAGAAAACTCTCTTATGGAGATAAAAATATTCTCGGCCTTACGATTATTAACCCCAACGATGAATACTTCAGGATTTGCGAGCAGTTTGAATGATATCCCTGAAGGATAAGTTTTCAAAAAACCTGTTTTTAAAAGTATTTCTGTTCATTTCCTTTTTCTGTATATTAAACTTACAGACTGAGGCCGGTAAAATATATAAGTGCAAATATAAATCCGAAGCGGATATAAAAATTTATATTGCAAATTACAAGTCAGAGGCTGATTTAATAGTTTATGTCTCAAAATATTCTTCCGAAGCTTCGGGAAAAGACCTGATCTGGTATTATACGAAATACAGATCTGATTCAGATACAAAAGTCTGGATATCAAAATACAGATCTGATTCGGATATCACTATTTACTTTACAAAATACAAATCTGAAGTCAAATGGTTGAAAAAAAAGAGCTTCATAGGATCCTTCGGCGGAAGATGAATTCAACATCATCTTGAATATTAGGACCAATTATAATATCATCAGAGAGTCATCGTATTTTATTCAAAAGAGGTAGAATATGGAAAAATCAATAAATCAGATCAAGGAATCAGTTCTTTCAGGACAGCCGCTTATTCAGCTGATCTCATATGAGGAAAAAAGGGTTGAAAATTTTCTTTCGAAGCTTCTGGAACAAGTTTATAAAAGTGATAATATCGGAAAGTGGGATATCAATAACGGCCTCTATCTGAAAGGTAAGCCGGTAGAAAATACAAATGATGCAGTTAAATCTATCGATTACATAATTGAATCCCGGGAACCCGGATTTTTTATATTTAACGATTTGTCCCCGCTTATAAATAAATCACCTGAGATAGAAAGAAAATTGAGAGAAGCTTATATAAAATTAAAAAATTCCAAAAAAGTTATTTTTCTTCTTTCTCCGGAGGAGTTTTTCTCGGATGTTCTTAAAAAGGAGATAGATATATTACGGTTTGATCTCCCCGGATATGAAGAGCTTGAAAAATTATTCCTCAGGTTTCTTGATTCTATGCAGAAATCGGGAAGGAAGATTGAGTTGACCGAAGATGAGAAGAGAAAATTTGTGATAGCAGTGCAGGGAATGACCTATGACGAGGCTTATAAATCATTCATGAAATCATTTCACGGCCATTCCGTTATCAGTGTGGAACTTCTGGAAAAAATTCACAATGAAAAAAAGCAACTGATCTTAAAAGAGGGTGTACTGGAGTATTTTTCACAAAGATTTATTCTGGATGACCTCGGTGGGCTTGATAATATAAAAGACTGGCTGCAGAAAAGAAAAAACGCCTTCTCAAAAGAGGCAAAAGAGTACGGTCTTGAGCGGCCGCGGGGATTTTTGGCAATGGGGATTTCCGGTTGCGGAAAGAGTCTGTCAGCCAAGATAACCGCATCACTCTGGAATCTCCCCCTGTTCAGACTTGACATGAATCTTGTCTACTCCGGAATGTCAGGCTCTCCGGAAAAAGTTTTTTCACGAGCATTAACAACAATGGATACGGTTGCACCGGCAATACTCTGGATAGATGAGATTGAGAGCGGCATCAGTGACAAGCAGGGAGATAGTGCAAGTTCAAGAATCCTTGGATATTTTCTTACATGGATGCAGGAACACACTTCGGAAGTTTTTATTGCGGCAACCGCAAACAGGATTGATCTTCTTCCTCCGGAATTATTGAGGAGAGGAAGATTTGACCAGATCTTCTTTATAGATCTTCCCACAAGAAAAGAGAGAGAGGAGATATTTTTTATCCACCTGAAGAAGAGAGGGAATGAAACCTCTAAATTCAACATTCCCCAGCTTGCTCAAATCACAAAAGGATGGTCCGGAAGTGAAATAGAGCAGGTGATAATTTCCGGAATGTATGAAGCGTTCAATGAGGATAGAGAAATGAATGAAGATGATCTTTTCGCCATCTTCGGAGGCACAGTACCTCTGTCATTAACAATGGAAGAACAGATAAAGAAGATCAGGAGCTGGGCCCATAACCGGGCAGTAAGGGCCTCTTCAGAAAAAGAAACTTATTAAAAAACCCTAATTATAATGGAGCAAAATAATGAAAAATAGAGATAGTTATTTAAAAACCCTGGAGTTATATAAGAAGCATGTATCCGTGAGAGAGGAAAACGAGATCCCCCCTCTACCGTTAAATCCCCTTCAGACAGAAGCAGTTTGCGGACTTCTTGAATTAAACAATAATGAAAATTCCCCCTGGTTAACCGACCTGCTCATAAACAGAGTCTCACCCGGCGTCGATCCGTCAGCTGAGATAAAAGCGGATTTTTTAAGTAAAATAATTGACGGGAAAATAAGAACTGAATTGATCTCCCCTGACAAAGCAATTGAGATTCTCGGCACTATGCTCGGAGGGTACAATGTTAATTATCTTATTAAAGCTCTTCAAAACAACAAATATTCGGTCAAAGCAGCTGCTGCATTAAAAGATATAATATTGATTTACGAAGATTTTGAAAAGATTTTAAACCTTTCAAAAAATTCATCGGAGGCTGAATCTGTCATTTCTTCCTGGGCTGAAGCAGAATGGTTTACTAAAAAAGAATCTCTCCCCGAGTCAGTTAAAGTGAAGGTGTTCAAGGTTTCCGGTGAGATCAATACAGATGATTTCTCACCTGCGGGAGATGCGTGGAGCAGGCCCGACATTCCGCTTCACTCTCTTTCCATGGGAAGAAAAAGATTTCCGGATGGCATTGAGACAATAAAAAAATGGAGAGAAGAAGGATATAAAGTTGCTTTTGCAGGCGATGTTGTTGGCACCGGTTCTTCAAGAAAATCAGCATGTAACAGTCTTCTATGGCATATCGGATCGGATATTCCATATATCCCAAATAAAAGACGGGGAGGCATAGTACTGGGAAACGTAATAGCACCTATCTTCTTCAATACGATGGAAGACTCCGGCGGTCTTCCGATAATAACGGATGTCTCCGCTCTCTCTACAGGAGATATAGTAACAATCAATCTGAAAAAAGGGCTGATTACAACTTCAGATAATGAGAGCAGGGAGCTTGCAAAATTCGACCTTACTCCTTCGAATATTGAAGATGAATTCAAAGCCGGTGGAAGAATTCCTCTGATAATAGGAAAAGCATTGACTATAAGAGCTCGAAAAACATTAAAACGGGCTGATAAATCTTCAGCTTTTATTCCGATAACCAATCCTGAACCAAAAACAGGACAGAAATATACACTCGCTCAAAAAATTGTTGGGAAGGCATGCGGTCTTCCGGGGGTTCTTCCCAATAGATCATGTGAGCCTGTTATGACAACAGTTGCATCTCAGGACACTACCGGTCCGATGACTGCAGACGAACTGAAAGAACTTGCCTGCCTCAGATTTCAATCTCCAATGTATATGCAGTCATTCTGTCACACTGCTGCTTATCCAAGACCTGTTGATGTTAAAATGCATAAATCCCTGTCTGAATTCACGGTAGAAAGAAACGGCCTCGCACTTAAACCGGGGGACGGAGTGATTCATACCTGGGTAAACAGACTTTTACTTCCGGACACAGTAGGGACCGGTGGAGATTCTCACACCAGGTTCCCTCTCGGGATCTCATTCCCGGCAGGTTCCGGACTCGTTGCTTTTGCAGGAGCTCTCGGATTCATGCCTCTCGACATGCCGGAATCCGTTCTGGTAAAGTTTTCCGGAAAATTAAACCCGGGAATCACTTTAAGAGATGTTGTAAACTCAATTCCATATTTTGCTATAAAGAAAGGATTGCTGACAGTTTCAAAAGAGAACAAAAAAAATATTTTTAACGGCAGAATACTTGAAGTTGAAGGTCTTGAAGATATCACCGTTGAACAGGCTTTCGAACTTATGGATGCCACTGCTGAAAGAAGTGCAGCAGCAGGTGCAATAAAATTGTCTGAAAAGAGTGTCTCAGACTATCTCAGATCGAATATTGCACTGATCAACAGAATGATTGAAGATGGATATGAATCAAAAGAAACATTAGAAAGCAGAGAAAAGGAGATGGAAAAATGGCTGAAAAATCCATCATTAATGTCGGCAGACCCGGGAGCAGATTATGCTGCAGTTCTTGAAATAAATCTGGGGGAAATTCATGAACCGATTGTCTGCTGTCCAAATGATCCTGATAACGTCAAACTTCTCTCTGAAATTGCAGGAACAAAGATTGAAGATGTATTCCTCGGTTCCTGTATGACAAACATCGGTCACTTCCGTGCAGCTGGAAAAATCTGGAAAGATAGCAAAAGGAACCCGGATGTAAGGGTGTATGTTGTGCCTCCCACAAGGATGGACCAAAAAAAACTGAAAGAAGAGGGATATTTTTCACTCTTCAACCTGCAGGGATCCCGCATCGAAGTTCCAGGCTGTTCGATCTGCATGGGAAATCAACTTCGGGTGCCTGACAAATCTATTGTTTATTCAAGTTCAACGAGAAATTTTGATAACAGGATGGGAAACGGGGCAAAGGTCTACCTGGGATCAGCTGAGCTTGGAGCAATGATCGCATTAACAGGCTTAATCCCCACTCCGGATGAATATCAGAAGATATATAACGAAAAAATAGAACCATTTGCAGAAGAAATTTATAATTACCTCCAGTTTGACGATGAATACTAATTTAAATTAAATAGTAATCTATAGGAAAATAATAGTTTTTTAAACTGAATATTTGAAAATAATTTATATGTAAATTATATTATTATAGTATGGAATTAAAGAAACTCTTAACGAGACAATTATTAAACACAGGGATAGCATAATATCTGAAATTGAAGAGATATATGGTGAAACACAGGTATAAAAATAGGGAAAAATTTAATTAAATTATCTCTTTATTTAAGTTTGTTTTTAATTATTTCCCTTATCAAATCTTCATTCGTCTGATAAGGAAGTGTAATGTGACCCTTTCCCCTGTTTTTTCTGTTCCATTCAGCCGCAGTCTCAAGAGAATTCTTATTCCTTGCCCAGGCTCTTCTGGATACTCCGTTCATTACATCCCAATCCAATGCACTTTTAATAATTTCATCTTTCTCCGGTGAACCATCAAGAACGAGGCCAAACCCTCCGTTTATAGCCTTCCCGACTCCTACTCCTCCACCGTTTGAAAGGACAACCATAGACATCCCTCTGACAGCATCACCTGCAAAATTATGAACCGCCATGTCAGCTGTAACATTACTACCGTCTTTAATATTGGAAGTCTCCCTGAAGGGAGAGTCTGTTCCCGATACGTCATGGTGATCCCTTCCGATCATAACGGGACCGATATCTCCCTCCCGTATCATCTTGTTAAATTTAAGTGCAATACTAATTCTTCCCTCTGCATCAGCATAAAGAATTCTTGCCTGTGTCCCGACAACCAATTCATTTTTCCCCGCGTTTTTTATCCAGTGATGATTATCCCTGTCCATTCCACTTCTTTCCGGATCAATACAATTCATTGCAGCTTTATCGGTCTTTTTAAGATCTTCTCTACTTCCTGAAAGACATACCCATCTGAAAGGACCGTATCCGTAATCAAAACACATCGGTCCCATTATATTTTCTACATAACTCGGATAAACAAAACCCATCGAAGGATCCTCGGGATTCTTTGCAACTTCTTTAACCCCGGCATCATAAACAGCTTTAAGAAAAGAGTTCCCATAGTCCCAAAAATGTGATCCGTTTTTATCCATCTTTTTAATAAGTTCAAAATGTCTTGCCAGTGAGCGGTCAACCTCTTTACAAAATCTATCCGGATCAGTTTCAAGAAGTTTTCTGCCCTCCTCAAATGTAAAACCTGCAGGAGTATATCCACCTCCATATGCATCATGGCATGAAGTTTGATCGGATATCAATTCAATTTTCACACTATTTTTCAGGAAGTATTCAAGCAGATCAACTATATTACCGTGATATGCTATTGAAACTGCTTTTTTTAATTTTCTGTATTCATCTATCCATTTGACTATTTCCTGGGGGTCTGAAGATATTTTTGAGACCCATCCCTGGTCATATCTGGTTTTAATCCTTGAATAATCCACTTCAGCAATAACGCCAATACCACCGGAAATTTCAACAGCTTTAGGCTGGGCACCGCTCATTCCTCCCAGTCCCGAACTTAAAAAAACAACACCGCTTAAATCTTTGTCATCGGGAATCCCAAGATAGAGTCTCCCCGCATTAATAACAGTAATATAGGTGCCATGAACAATTCCCTGGGGACCAATATACATCCACCCGCCTGCAGTCATCTGCCCGTAATTAGACACACCAAGTGATGCAGCTTTGTTAAAACCTTCGAGATTATCATACAATCCCACAAACATTGCATTTGTAGAAATGACCCTTGGAGCTTTTTTTGAAGTTGGATATAAGCCCAGTGGGTGTCCGGAATAGATTACCAGAGTCTGCTCGTTAGTCATTTCCTCAAGATATTTTTTAACAAGATTATATTGCATCCAGTTCTGAAAAACCTGCCCGCTCTCTCCATAAGTGACCAGTTCATAAGGATAGAGTGCAACATCAAAATCGAGATTGTTATCGATCATTACCTGGAAAGCTTTTCCTTCAACTGATTTTCCGTTGTATGAATCTATCGGCTTTCCAATAATCTTTTTTGATGGCCTGTATCTGTAACCGTATATCCTCCCCTTTTCCAATAATTCTTCAAGAAATTCAGGAATAATTTCTTCATGCAGGTTTTGGGGAATATACCTCAAAGCATTTTTTAGCGAAGTAATAATTTCATCATTATTCAGTTTGAAACTCCTCGACGGAGCCCTCCTGATTCCTTTTAAAAACACTTTTTTCCCGGGAAGTTCTTTTGAAAGACTGAAATGCAGTGCATCCTTATATTCCATGTTTCCTCCGATTCAAAATATATCACAATATTAGAGAGTGTCAAACTGATATCCGGATCAAAAATCTTTACCATTCCAAATATATATCGTATAATCATAACCGATCCTGAAATAGGAGGGACGATGAAAATTCTTGTAATCGGATCCGGAGGAAGAGAACATGCTTTGATCTGGAAGATTTCCCAGTCAAAGCGGGTTGACAAGATCTATGCAGTCCCGGGAAATGCCGGTATTGAGGACCTTGCAGAATCGGCCCCTATCAACCATTCAAATATTATTGAAATTGCAGATTTTGCTCAAAAGGAGTCAATTAATCTGACAGTTGTAGGACCTGAACTCCCCCTCTCTTTAGGAATTGTTGATGAGTTTAACAAAAGAAATTTACGTATTTTTGGTCCCACAAGAAAGGCTGCAATGATTGAAAGTTCCAAGGCTTTTGCTAAGGAGTTCATGAAAAAGAATAAGATTCCCACTTCAAAATTTAAAATATTTAACTCGGCAAATGAAGCCGTAAACTATGTGAAAAACTCCAAGTTCCCTCTTGTAATAAAAGCTGACGGACTTGCCGGGGGAAAAGGTGTCTTTGTCTGTGTAAACACAAATGAAGCAGAAGATGCACTCAGGAAGATTTTTATAGAGAACAAGTTCGGCAGAGCCGGAGAAAATGTAATAATAGAAGATTTTCTCGAAGGAAGGGAAATGTCATTCATGGTCATATCCGACGGAAAAAGGGCAATTCCGCTGGCAACTGCTATGGATTACAAAAAGATAAATGACGGTAATTCCGGTCCTAATACCGGTGGAATGGGAGCTATTTCACCTGCTCCGGATATCACGGAAAATCTTTACCACGATATAATGAAAACCATAATTATCCCGACAATTGAAGGGTTAAGGTTTGAAGGTAAAGAATTCAGAGGAGTGTTATATGCAGGACTGATGATTACAAAAAAAGGACCAAAAGTACTGGAATTCAATGTCCGGTTCGGTGATCCCGAAACCCAGCCTATTATGATGAGATTGAAATCGGATTTACTCGATTTGCTTGAAGGCTCGGTTGAAGGCAGTCTTTACGACGTCCCAGTTGAATGGGATGACCAGGTATCTGCATGTGTTGTACTTGCATCAAAAGGTTACCCTGCAAAGTATGAAACGGGGAAAACTATAGACGGTCTGAAAAGAGCAAAAGCTACAGGGGTTGAGATTTTCCATGCAGGAACAGTTTCCAAGGGAAAAGAGGTCCTGACAAACGGCGGACGTGTATTGAATTTATGTTACAAGGCATCAACTCTTAAAGAGGCGATGAAAAACATCTATGATTCAATAGCTTTCATCAAATATGATAATATTTATTACAGGAAAGATATTGGCGGTGCATGAAATGGAAAACAGAATAGGAATAATCATGGGTAGTGATTCGGACTACCCATATATGAAAAATGGAATTATCCTGCTGAAAAAATTTAAGATACCTTTCATAATTGAAGTAAGCTCGGCTCACAGAACACCCGAAAGGACTATTGAACTTGTTAAAGATTTTGAAAAGAAAGGAGTTAGTGTAATAATTGCGGCAGCAGGAGGTGCAGCACATCTCCCCGGTGTAATAGCTGCTCATACTCTGTTGCCTGTACTTGGTGTACCGATAACATCATCAATATCAGGACTTGATTCACTCTATTCAATTGTCCAGATGCCCGGGGGTGTTCCCGTTGCGGCATTTTCTATCGGAAATTCAGGTGGCATTAATTCAGTCCTTTTTGCTATGGAAATTCTTGCTCTAACCGATAAAAAAATCAGGGAACTATTGATTGTTTTTCGAAAAGAACAGGAAAAAAAGGTTATTGAAAAGAGTAAAAACCTGAAAGAAAAAATCGGAATGGGATGAATTTTTTTGTCCATTATTTCGGATGCAGAGCAAATCAGGCTGAAATTCAAAATTGGATAATCAATCTTGAAAATGCCGGGTACCAGCTGACCGACTCAATAAAAAATGCTGAATTTGCAATTCTGAACACCTGCAGTGTTACGGAGAAAGCTGAAAAGGATGTTCTGAGATATATCAGTAAAATTTATAAAACAACTAATTTGAAATGGTATATTGCGGGATGCACAACATCTGGAAATGATAATAATCTTGACCAGAGATATAAAAATTTCACATTTCTGGATAATATTAAGAAAAAAAATATTGTTGACAGGATTAAAAATGATTTCCCGGTTGAAGGAAATATTATCTACCATTCTAACTTCAGATCAAGAATATTTTTAAAAGTTCAGAACGGATGCAATTTCAAGTGTACATTCTGTATTGTACCTCAATTAAGGGGGAAATCTGTAAGTTTTCCTGTAACGGAAATTTTTAAAAAGGCTGAATATTATTCATCACTGGGATACAGGGAAATAATTTTAACCGGAATAAACCTCTCCTCTTACGGTTACGATCTCTTCCCGAGGCAAAATTTATTCGAGCTAATATCAAAACTCAGCAATATTGAAAGCCTCAAGCTGATCAGGCTAAGCTCTCTTGATCCCCGATATTTGAATTTCGATTTTGTCAGGGATTTGAGCAGGATTGAGAAGATCGCCCTGAGCTTTCATTTTTCTTTTCAAAGCGGGAGCAATACTGTCCTGAAAAGGATGAAGCGCTCAAACAAAAGGGTGGATTATGAAAAGATCATTTCCGACTTTAAAAATTTTTTCCCGGATGCAAATTATGGAGCTGATTTCATCATAGGTTTCCCCGGTGAAACCGATGCTGAATTCATGGAAACTTATGATTTTATAAAATCTGCAGGAATAAACTATGTACACGCATTTCCATTCTCTCCAAGAAAAGGGACTAAAGCCGCTGAAATGGATGAGATAAATATAAGAACAATGAAAAAAAGAGTTTCCGAGATAAAAGAAGTTAACAAAGAGATCAGATTACGATACAGGGAAAGGTTCAGAAACAGGATTGTTCAGGGAGTTGTTATATCTGAAGATGATTTTAACTCGGTTGTTGTAACTTCAAATTATCTTACCGTTAAAGTGCCTCTCAGAAAGGGTTATAAAAAAAGAGTAGTAAATGTTAAAATTACAAAGATTGTAAATGAAAATCTTTGTGAAGGAACATTTGTTTCCGAATAAAAAATTCATCCTGTTTTTAATCTCTATTCTCATATTAAAAATCCCTGTTAGTGCCGCTTCCCATGATAAACCACAAAAGCTATATTCAAAAAGAAGTCTTGAACTTTCCCTACTGTTCCCCGGAGCCGGTCAGATAAAAGAACATAAATACCTAAAAGGCATTTTTTTTGCGGCAAGTGAACTTTTCTGTATTATCAATGCCGTTAGCAATAACAGAAGGGGAGATAAAAACTATAAAAAGTATAAATCCGCCTCATCGGAAGAATATGCCGTGTTCTACAGGAAGGAAGTTGAAAAATATGACAAAACAAGAAATATTTATATATTTGCAGGACTTGGCATATGGATAATAAATATGATTGATATTCACATCCATGTCAAAAAGAAAAAGATAAAGTTATCTATTAAATATGAAAAAAATCATAATATATCTTTTAGCCTCAGCAGTGGTTTTTAATTTATTCCAAGGCTGCAAAGGGAGATTGTTTAACAATCCATTCGACCCCGAAAAGAGCGAAAGGGGGTTTGATGTTGAAGCAACTGTTAGCATCGAACAGGGACTATCACCTGCAGATCTTGCGTTTGCAGGGGATTCTATCTGGATTGCTACGGGGAGCTCGGTTCTTTATTCGATTAATTTCAATTCAGGGATATGGATTAGATATTTAGATCTTGAATACGGGAACATTAACGGAATCTGTTATGACGGAGAAAATCTTTGGATAAATTTGGAGGGAAAATCGGAAATTGCAAAAATTAGTATTATAAGCGGGGAGATGATCAGAAACCTTAGACTGAAAGCAGGGAACTATTATTCAATGGACTTTAAAGAAGGTTCTGTATTTATAGTCGATAAAAATAGTAATTCGGTAGCAAAGGTAGACACGGCTTCAGGTGAAATTACTGATAATATAAAAGTTCCGGTCTTTACAATTGACGGATTTTGTAATGACGGATCCAGTCTGTGGATCCTTGAAAGAGAGACACTGAAAATATACAGAACAGATCTTTTGGGAAATCTTGTAAATAACTTTAAATCTCCTTCGGAATCACCATCGGCTCTTTCCTGCACCGGTGAAAATCTATGGCTGGGAGATACTTCGGGAAAAATATTCAGATTGAGTTTCAAGTGATCAATATTATACGAATAACCGGATTTGTAATTCTTTTTTTTCTGAATTTTTCTATATTAAATTCAACCGAATTGGCACATCTGAGTGCCGATTATCTTCTTTACAGCTTTGACCATAATTATATATATGCAAAAGGCAATGTCATCTATGAAACCGGGAAATATGTTATTCGAGGAGAAAATATTTCTATTTCAATTGGGAAAAATACAGGACGTATAATGAATAATGTTACAGTATCAAAAGGAAAAACCGTTAGTATCAGTTCTGATATTACAGAATTTAAACTTACGCCTTTCTCTTACACTGTGCTGAATTTCGGAAATAAGATCGGCCTGGCGGAAAATAAAAAAAAAATACCTTCACATATTAAGGTCAGTTTTTCAAAGCTGAAAAATTCTCTTCTCTATTTTGTCGGAAAGGAAATTTCAATAAAAAACAATCTGGACATATACGGGCATAATATAACCGCATTTGTAGAGGGACTACAATCATTTTCATTTAAATCAATCAGAATGAACCGCGGAGGACATGCAAGAGATAAAATAATTGAGTTGAACAAAATATGGTACTATAACAATTATGGCTTACTGGCTGATTTTTCCCTAAACCTGAAAAATAAAAACAAGGAGAAAGAGATACATTCATTTAACAATTTTCGGCTTAATTATGATATCTTTGACAAATATTCCAATGGTTCGGATTTGGGATTAAGCATAGTCTCACAAAATAAATATGTTCCCGGCAAAAAAACCGGATTTATTCTGAATATGAACTACATTAAAGATAATATGTCACAGGTTGTATTCGGATATGATTTGAAAAAATCAGAAAAATTTAAAGGAAGGATCTCGCTTGACCTGAAAAAAAACATAGGATTCAAAAATGAAAACTGGATCAGGTCCTCAGCAACGTTTACTCCGGGCAAAAAAAGTATATTCCACATTAATTATGACTATGAAAAATCAAGAGAATATTCAGGCGGGTTCAGATATCTGGGACAACTCGGGAAAAGAATTCAAATTAATTTAAAGTCACTTTTTTCGGGAATAAGGAATTCAGACAGCTCATTTAACAAAAAGACCGAATCAGATCTAAGTCTCAGATATTCAACAAAAATTTTTAATCTGAGTACGGAATATTCATTTAACAGAGAATCTTTTTACAAAAAACGTCTCTCCTCTCCCAAATTTGATCTTTCATTCCTCCCTCTTCAAATTTACGGAGGACTTCTTGATATTGAATTTTCAACATCCATGATTTTTACAGAAATTGCACTCCTGGGAAATTCAAAAAAAGAGTTCAGATCAAATTCTTATCTGGGTCTTTCAAGTAAAAAAATAGTGATTACACCTTCGACAGATGTCCGGTTTTCTATCAGATCCGAGCTTTTTTTCGACAGAGATCAGGAAGAAAATTATATTTCTGAAGGATTTATACTTAAGGGAACAAAAAAACTGATAAAAAATCTGAATCTTGAATTTTTATATAATTACTATACACGAAGAAAAAGCATGAACTGGATGATTGAAGGTTCAACAGCGTCAGACTTCTCAGTTTTCATACGAAGAAGCGCTAAAAATAGAAAGGGAGATTTTTGGGCTTCAATATCTTATGACATGGATTCAGGCAATTTCAAAAACAGCTATTTAAACATTAAGTTTCTGCTATTTAAGGGATGGGAATTTCAGGCAATATCAGATTATGATTTTACTTTTAAAAACTTCAATTACAACCTTTACCTCGACAGGCGAGCAGGACGATTCAGAATCAGATTTTCATTCAGATCAATTACCCGTCAATTTCAGCTTGAAATTATCCCAAATTAAATGAGCAGACAAAAACTGGGGCAGCATTTTTTATCCGATCCCGGGATTTCAAAAAAAATCGTAGATTCATTTGAACCTTTTACAGGTGATTTAATAGAAATTGGACCCGGAAAGGGATTTTTAACCGCAGAAATAGTGTCAAGAAATCCGAAATTCAGGTTCACGGGAATAGAGAAAGATCCGGATCTTGTTAATTTTTTAAAAGAGCGGTTCGGAAGCAGAGTTACGATATTAAACGAAGATATACGGAAGGTTAATCTGAAATCTATATCAGATACGAATAATATCAATATAATCGGGAATATTCCCTATTATATTTCAAAAGATATTATTAGTTGGATTATCTCAAATTCCGGTCAAATATCGAAGGGGACAATTCTTGTTCAAACAGAATTTTTTGAAAAAATTTCAGCACATCACAATTCTTCAAACTACGGACCGGCTGGAATTATATTCGGATACATTTATGATATCAAAAAAAATTTCGAAATTAAGCCTGGTTCTTTTTCACCTCCTCCAAAGGTAAAATCAACTCTTTTTACATTCAACCGGAATGAAAAATCTATATTTCAGGAAGATGTGATTGGATTTCATCTGTTTTTAAAAAAAATATTCTCAGCCAGGAGAAAAACAATTCTTAATAATCTCAAAGCTACTTTAAATAAAGATTTACCAAAAGAAATTTTCCCGGATACCGGAATAAATCCGAACAGCCGGGCGGAAAATATTTCTCCGGATAATCTCTATAAATTATATAAAAATTTAAAATATTCTTAAGATAAACCTGTTATATTATGACCTGAAAGATCAATATCTATCGCTTCTGCGGAAGGCGTTTTGGGTAACCCGGGCATAAGCATTACATCACCGGAAATTGGTATGAGGTATCCGGCACCATGTGCGATATCGATCTCATTTATATTCAATCTCCACCCTGTCGGAACATTCAGTTTTTTCTTATTGTCTGAAAAAGAGAGAGGGGTCTTGGCAATGCAGACAGGTAAGCCATCTATACCTAGTTTTCGGATTACATCCAGCTTTTTTTTTGCATCCCAGGAAAAAATAACACCCTCGGCACCATAAATATCCCTTGCTATTTTCTCAATTTTAAGCATGACGGGATCCCCGGGATCATATACTCTTCTGAAACTGCCGTCACTTTTATCCGCAAGTTCCGTTACCTTTTCCGCAAGATCCACTACTCCTTCTCCTCCCTTCATGAATCCCTCACTTCTTCCCACTTCAACACCATGTTCTCTTGCATATTTTTCAATTGCCGAAATTTCAGTTTCAGAATCATCTGGAAATACATTAACAGCTACCACAGGTGTAAATCCAAGGTTCTTAATGTTTTCAATATGTTTCCCGAGGTTTGAAAGCCCCTTTATAAGAGAATCCGGAGTTTTACTTCCACCCTGATGCTTTAATGCCCGAACCGTTGCAACAATAACTACGGCGTGAATTGAATAATTCGCATATGCGGAAACAAGGTCGACAAATTTTTCAAATCCAAGATCAGAGCCGAATCCGCATTCGGTAACTACATAGTCACTTAGTTTTAGAGCAAGTTTTGTAGCATTGATACTGTTTGTTCCAAAAGATATATTTGCAAAAGGACCGCTGTGAATAATCGCCGGTGTATTTTCGATAGTTTGAACGAGATTAGGTTTGATTGCCTCTCTTAAAACCGTAGCCATTGCCCCACAGACCTTAAAGTCTTTGGCAAAAACAGGCTCATTGTTCCTGGTAAAGCCAACCAGTATCTCTCCGAGCCGTTCTTTTAATTCATCTAAATCTGATGAAAGGGTCAGAATAGCCATAATCTCACTGGCTGCAGATATTATAAAGCCGTTCTCCCGGGGATATCCCTGCCCTTTCCCACCGATACCGATGACAGTATTTCTCAGACTCCGGTCATTCATATCTATTGCTCTTTTCCATAATATTTTCCTTGTATCTATTCGTTTACTGTTTGTATAGTGAATATGATTATCAACAACAGCTGAAAGCAGATTGTGAGCCGTTGTTATTGCATGAATATCCCCTGTAAAATGGAGGTTTATATCCTCCATTGGGAGGACCTGTGAATAACCTCCTCCCGCAGCTCCGCCTTTAACACCAAAAACCGGCCCGAGGGAAGGTTCTCTTAGAGTGACAATAGATTTTTTACCAAGCCTGTTTATCCCCATAGACAAACCGACAGATGTGGTTGTTTTTCCTTCACCATATTTTGTCGGAGTTATTGCTGTCACGACAATAAGCTTACCGTCACTTCCGCTATTCAGTCTTTTGAGTGCGCGAAGAGAGACTTTGCCTTTAAACCTTCCGTAAGGCCAGAATTCATCCTCCCTGATACCAAGACCATCCCTGATTTTTTCAATATCAAGAAGTTTTGATCCTTTTGCAATCTCCATATCACTTTTCATCTGAACCTCCCGGGAAATAGTATCACAGAAATACCGAGAGTCAAAAATCATCAGTTTTTTAATCCATTCACTTGACAAATATCGGAAAATTTTATTAAATGTACTTTCTATTATCCACTCAATTCTGGAAGTATGAAGGAGAAAAGAATGATGAAAAAGATCACTCTGATATTTTTGGTTTTATTTATCTGCTGCAGCTTTTATGCCTGGTCTGAATCAGTAACACCGGATGGACACAATGCCGTTCAGCAGGAAAACACAACTGAAACATCCGGTCATGAAAATATTGGAGAAGTTCTTCCTGTATGGTCTGCAATCCCATTCCTCGGGATTCTCCTTTCAATTGCCCTGTTCCCGTTGATGGCACCCAAATTCTGGCACCATAATTTCGGAAAAATATCACTTTTCTGGGCACTTACTTTTGCAGTTCCTTTTCTGTTATCTTATAAAACAGTGGCCGTTCATGAGATACTTCATATCTATTTTATAGATTATATCCCTTTCATCATCCTCTTGTGGTCCCTATTTACCGTATCCGGAGGGATACTCCTCAAAGGTTCAATAAAAGGCAACCCGATGACAAATCTGGTAATGCTGCTGATCGGGACATTTCTCTCTTCCTGGATAGGAACAACCGGATCAGCAATGCTTCTGATCAGGCCTATTATCAGATCAAATGCAGATAGAAAAAATAAGGTCCATATTATAGTTTTCTTTATATTCCTGGTGGCAAATATAGGCGGTTCACTCACACCCCTGGGAGACCCTCCGCTGTTTCTCGGATTTCTTCATGGTGTAAAATTTTTCTGGACACTCAAAGTCCTTCCGGAAATGCTTTTTGTCTCAATTATTCTCCTTACCGCATTCTTTTTCCTCGACCTCTACTATTACAAAAAAGAGGAAAAAGTTGACAAGCCGGAACCGGAAAAAGAGCCCATCAGAATTCTGGGATGGCATAACTCAATTTTCCTTCTCGGAATTATTTCCGGAGTTCTTTTTTCCGGTAGTGTTCATCTGGGCCATTTCAATTTCTTTGGCGTTCATATGACATTTGAAAATTCAATTAGAGATTTGTTTCTGATCGGTATGGGAATTCTATCAATGATAACCACAAAAAAGATAATAAGAAAAGACAATAATTTTACATGGTTCCCAATCCAGGAAGTTGCTATTCTCTTTGCCGGGATCTTCATGACAATAATCCCAGCATTGGCTATATTAAAGGCAGGTTCCCATGGTCATTTTAAATTCCTTATTGATGCAGTTAAAGAGCCCTGGCACTATTTCTGGATTACCGGCTCTCTATCAAGTTTTCTAGATAATGCACCCACGTACCTTACTTTCTTTAATACCGCCCTGGGACAGTTTTTCTCCGGTATCCCCGAATCAAAAGCAGTTATTACTCTTATGAGCCAGAAAGCGATTTACCTGAAAGCTATCTCCACAGGAGCGGTATTTATGGGAGCAATGACCTATATAGGCAATGCACCGAATTTTATGGTCAAATCCATAGCTGAGGAAAATGATGTGATCATGCCGAGTTTTTTCGGATACATGATTAAATATTCATTTATATTCCTTCTCCCGGTATTTATTATTACTACACTCATTTTCTTCTGATACAAAGGATTTTATCAGGAATTGCGAATCTCAATTTTTCCTTTATATTTTTACAAGCTTAAAAAACAGAATAAATTAAACTTTTTTTTAATATCTGTTTACTTTCATATTTAAAATCATGTAAAATTTTAAAAACGGAGGTAAATATGAATTTTAACAACATTTTCCAAAGAGCAATAGGTATCATTACAAAGCCAGCAGATGAATGGAAGAAGATAAAGACTGAGAAATCCAGTGTTGCAGATTTGTTCACTAATTATGCAATCATCCTTGCAGCCATCCCTGCAATTGCCGGTTTCATAGGTTATTTTTTAATAGGAAAATCCTTCATGGGATTCACAGTCAGAATGCCTGTGGGCAGGGCACTGATATGGGGGATCCTTATGTATATATTTTCACTTGTCGGAGTCTATATTTTATCAATGATAATAGATCTCCTTGCGCCAAACTTCGGAGCAAAAAAGGATATGGAAATGTCTGCCAAAGTCGCTGTCTATTCATTCACTCCATCCTGGGTTGCAGGTCTGTTTTTTCTGATCCCGTCTCTTGCTATCCTTAGCTTTTTTGCAGGATTATATTCACTTTTTCTGTTGTATACAGGAATAAATGATCTTAAATCTCCTGCAGGCGACAAAGCTACTCCCTATTTTGTAGTAACTATAATTTCATATATAGTAATTGCCTTCCTTATTTCCTTCATTGTGAGCACTATTGCTTTCGGAAGTGCGAGAGCCTTTATCTGATTTTTATAATTTAGAAAATAAACATTCGGTAAAACAGGAAATTTTAGATTTCCTGTTTTACCGAAGTGAATTGTATATAAAAATTTATTTTTTTACAAACAGAATCAATTGATACGTGAATTTTTTTTTTATATAATTATGCCTGAAACTTTTCTGAAACCGAACACGTCTAATAATGAACAGTAAAAAAAAGGAGATGAAAATGAAAAAGAGTGCTTTAATTGCAGGAGTAAGTTTTTTTGCCGGTGCAGTGTTTTTTGCCCTGACTTTTGGATTTATTCAAAAAACAGGCTCAGACAGTGAAATAAAACCGGCTTCGGTCAGGGCAGAGGTCATGAACACCACAGGAAATAATTTTGCACCACTCGTGAAAAAAGTAAAGCCTGCTGTCGTTAAAGTTATTTCCGAAACAATCAGGCAGAGAAGATCTGTTTTTGGCGATCCTTTTTTTGACAGATTTTTTAATTCCAGATCCGGAAGAGAGAAAGTTGCAGGTGTGGGATCCGGATTTCTGATTTCTAAAAACGGTTATATAATCACAAATAATCATGTCGTTAAAAATGCAATTAGGATAACAGTCATTGCAAGCGATGAAAAAAAATATACTGCAAGATTGATAGGGACTGATCCAAAAACAGATCTTGCTCTCATAAAGGTCAAAGGAAACAATTTCCCATTCATCGAACTGGGCAATTCAATGAAGGCGGAAGTTGGAGAATGGGTGCTTGCAATAGGGAATCCTTTTGGTCAGGATCTTTCCGTGACGGCAGGGATAATTTCAGCAAAAGGAAGACAGATTGGTGCAACAGATTATGAGAATTATATTCAGACAGATGCTGCAATAAACCGCGGGAATTCTGGCGGACCTCTGATCAACATGAGAGGACGCGTTATCGGAATTAACTCAATTATAATTGCTCCCAGCGGAGGAAATGTCGGTGTCGGATTTGCAATTCCCTCTAACATGGCAAAAAAGGTTATTTCGGATCTGAAATTAAAAGGCCGGGTAATAAGAGGATGGCTGGGAGTAACTATTCGGGCATTCACAAAGGAAGAAGCAAAACAGTTTGACTATCCGGTAAGCGGATTATTAATAGCCAAAGTAGAAAAAAATTCTCCTGCAGAACATGCAGGTCTGAAAAGAAATGACTTCGTGATCAGATTGAATGGCAAGAGAATTAAGAACGGTAATGATCTGAGAATCAAAATAGCTGATTCCAGTCCGGGAGATATAATTTCACTTACTATTTACCGGGATGATAAAAAAATGAAGATTAACGTCAAGGTTGGAGAGGCACCCGATACAATAAAATTCAGAGCTGAAGGAGTTGAAGGTAAAACAATTGATCTCGGAATGATTCTAACAGCAAATTCAAAATCAATGGCAAAAGAATATGAATTGAGGACATCGAAAGGAATTGTGGTTCAGAAAGTTGAAGGAGTTGCCAAAAAGAACGGAGTGAGACCATTCGACGTAATTCTCGGAGTCAATCGGACAGAGATATCCTCTGTAAATCAATTTAGAAGAATATTGAGTAAAAAAGAGCCGGGCTCATTTGTATTCTTATACATAAACAGATTCGGGCAGGAATTTTTGCTGAGATTTAACCTCCCCGAATAATGATTTTTTATAAAAGTTCGACAGGAGGAAATGATTTCATCCTTGTTGAAGAATCACGACCTGGCATTCATGACATAAACGCGAGTGAACTAAGCAGAATAATTTGTGACAGGCATAACGGGGCCGGTGCTGACGGATTAATCATTTACAGCAGAAAGAAAAATAAAACATCATTCTCAATCTATAACAGAGACGGCTCCCGTGCAGAACTATCCGGGAACGGAATGTCCGGTTTAGGAGCATTATTATTCCTTAATGATGAAAAAGTTGATGAACTTACTTTAGAAACTGATGTTGGTATAAGAACAATAAAGAAAGTTCGCAGGGAGGGAAATATATTCAGGTTAAACGTGGAAATTGGCAAACCTGATTTTTGGAACATGAGGTTTTTTCCATTTCTTGAAAAAGACAGACTGGAGTATGAAGCATGCGGAGTTAAATTTTTCCCTGTTTCCATGGGGAACCCTCATGCGGTAATCCTGATAAAAAAGGACGCAAACATCTCTGATTATTCTCAGAAAGGTAAAGAACTGGAAAACGCCTCGATTTTCCCGGAAAGGACGAATATTGAATTTGTTTTAGTTGATAACATAAAAGACGGAAACTGCTTAGCTGATCCTCAGTTTTTTGAACGTGGAGTCGGAACGACATCTACCTCTTCAACCGGTTCTGCAGCAATTTTTGCAGTTTTAAGAAGACTTGGATTGGTAAAAGATAAATTATTAATAAAAACATCAGGGAGTAATTTGCTTTTATCCGGAAAAGATTCTGTTTTCATTGAAAACAATACAAAAATAGTTTATAAAGGTACATTCCTAAAACAATGAAAGATTTTCAACTTAGAATAATTCTAACTTTTTTATTCGTGATCTTATCCGGTCAGATTATAGTTGCTGATACTCTGTATACAATAGACAACAAAGTATATGAAGGAAAAATGGTAGCATTTAAATACGGTACAGTCTATTTCAATGTATATAAATTCGGAAAAATGTCAAGAACCGTAAGATTCCCTTTATTCAGAGTTCACAAAGTAGTGTTCAATCCCAGAGAGGAAGGAGTAGAATCTTTATATGAAATTGAGCAGAAATATAAGAGAATGCGCCGTGGTAAACGACTTCGCACAATTATTTTGAGGGGAGATGAAAAATGGCTGAAAACAGGTATTAATTTAAAAAAAAACCAGTCTGTCCTTTTTTCGATTTCAGGATTTATAACAATAAAAAAAGATCATAAAGTTTACCAGTTCGGTGAGCTTGAAGTTATCTGGAACAAGAAGAAACAGCTCCCGACTCAACCAACAGGAGCGGTTATTGCAAAGATAGGAAAGAAAGGGATCCCTTTTTATATCGGAAATAACAAAGCTCCATTTGTTATCAAAAAGAAGGGAACTCTCTTCCTCGGTATAAATGATTTCAATTTAACTGATAATTCAGGTAAATTTACTGTCAGGATCTATTATTAAATACAAGGAAAGGATTAAACCTGGCAAGTCTTTTATCTCTGTCTGAAATCGCAAGCAGATTGCCGTCATCGTCAAAAATCCTGTAGTTTCCCGAATCAGATTCCGAAGAGATTTTAAGTATCTGGTCAGACGTGACTGGAGCGCCGTTTAAAGTTCTGGACATTCCTTCATGATTCACTACAATTCTTGGAAATTCGGTAAGCAAAGATTCAATCGGAATAAAACTTTTGGAAATGACATTTGATTCCTTCAGTTCTTTCAGTTCCTTCAATGATATAGCATCTTCTACGGAAAAACTACCTATTCCGGTTCTTTCAAGTTCTTTTAAGAATGCTCCGCATCCCACCTTGGCACCGATATCATTCGCAAGTGATCTGATATAAGTGCCCGCTGAAGTCTCAGCTTCAAAACTCATCTCCGTTTTTGAAATAATCTTATAATACAAAGAAAATATTTCCACTGTTCTGGGAAGAATATCTACTTGAATATTTTTTCTGGCATATTTATATAGCGGTTGGCCTTTATGTTTCTTGGCTGAATATATTGGGGGTACCTGGTCAATTTTCCCCCTGAAACAACATATAAATTTATCCATATCAATCTTGTTCAGATCAATTTTAGTTCTGTCACCTGTAATATCACCTTCACAATCATATGTTGTGGTTGAATGACCGAATTCAATTATTCCGGCATATCTCTTTTTTCCTTTAATATAAAAATCAAAAAATTTTGTTACATTTCCGGTTCCTATCAGGAGCAGACCTTTCGCCATTGGATCAAGAGTTCCGAAATGGCCGGCTTTTCTTACTCCAAAGATTTCTCTGACTTGTTTTACAGCGTTGTGGGAGGAAATCCCACTGTTTTTATTGATCAGAAGGAGACCGTCCATAATAATTCCTAATTTTTTATGTCAATCATGTCCAGGTATTTTGAAGCTGAATTTATTACTTTGCTGCATACTTCATCATATTTCCCTTCAATAAAAAAACCGGCAGCATGATTATGTCCTCCCCCATTAAAATTCTTTGCAATCTCATATGAGCTGATTTCTCCCTTTGATCTAACGGAAACACGGTAATATTCATGCTCTATCTCTTTTATAAATATTGTGACTCTTACACCGATTATAGATCTCACAATTTCTATGATATCCTCTGTCTCAAAACTCTTTTTTCCTTTCCGGGGTAAAAAACTAAGTAAAAAACTTACAGATGCAATTGACCCGTTTTTTGAGAGTTCAAGTGTAGAAATTATTTTTTTTAATAAGAAAATTTTTTCCGGTGGATTTGAATTGAATATAAGATCCGAAACAACATACGGATTTAAACCTGATTTTTTAACAATTTCCGACGCAGTATTCAAGGCTCTAGAAGAAGTATTGGAATATTTAAACGAGCCTGTATCAGAGATTATAGCTGCATACAGATTAAAACCAATCTCTTCCGTAAATACAATACCGAGTTCGAGCCCAAGCTCATAGATCAATTCACCGACTGCCGATGCATTAGAATCTACCCAGTTCAGGTCTGATATCATTGGACTGGTAGCATGATGATCAATATTAATTGTAAAATATTTATCAATATTTTCCATTCCGCTTCTTAGTTTATTTCCGGATTCGATTAATACAACAGCATCAAAATCATCAGGAAAAATTTGTGATATTTCTATAATTTTGTATCCCGGCAGCAAATTCAGGGGGAAGTGAGCTTCCTCAACATTTCTAAATTTCACATCTTTTCCAAGCTGCGTTAGCATAAAATAGAGGGCCAGTCCGCTTCCGATTGAGTCTCCATCAGGTCTTATATGTGAACAAACTGCTATTTTTTTTGAACTAATTAGTTTTTCAGCTATTTTTTTTTTCATCTAAAGTTCATTTTCAGTACTATTTTTTTGATTAAAAATAAAAGAAGAGTCAAACTTAAATGAAATCTCGGGGATATATTTTAAACGCATCTTTTTAGCAAGCTCTCTTTTTAAAATATGCTTAACATTTTCCAGTTTTTTAATCAGAAGGTCAGAATTTGCATCCGGAGATGAAACAAACGCAGTGACATTTTTCAAATCTTTTGATACTTCAGTATGGCTTATTGTAACGAATTTTAACTCGGGGTCATCAAAATCATTTAAAAAAATCAAAGCCAGATTATTCTTTAAAGTACTAGAGAATTTTTCCAGTCGGTATGACATTAGTAAAAATCGGATTCAATTCTGATTACTTCAACCGGGTATCCGGATTCCGTCATCTCTTCTATCTGCTGAAATGTTTTTTCTACATGGCTTCTTTGATTTGATACTATAGCGATAGAAAATTCAATTTTTTGCCAAATATCCTGATCGCCGCTCTCTACTATTGATATATTAAATTTCCTTTTTAATTTTTCCTTCAGACTGAGTACAATCCTCCTTTTTTCTTTCAAATTGTGAATTCCCCGTGCAAAAAGATTCATTTTTAAAATTCCCACTATCATTCTTTCTGCTTCAGCTCGTAGACTTCAATAGAGTCTCCCACTTCAATAGAATTAAAATTTTTAATTCTCACACCGCATTCGGTACCTGCTTTAACCTCTTTTACTTCATCTGAAATTCTCTTCAGAGTTTCAAGTTCCCCCTCAAATATAAGATCTTCGCCACGAAAGACTTTCACTAATGACTTATTTGTAATTTTTCCCTCTTTAACAATACAGCCGGCAATAGTTCCTATTTTTGAAATTTTAAATTTCTGCAAAACTTCAACTTTCCCGATCCTGGATTCTACAAATACCGGTTCTATTTCGCCCTTTATGGCTTTTTCAAGTTCTTCAATCAGATGATAGATCACATTGTAAAGCTTTATTTCAACTCCTTCTTTTTTTGCAGCAGCCACAACTTTTTGAGGTGCTTTAACATTAAACCCCAAAACTATTGCAGACGATGAAGAAGCTAACAGAATATCACTTTCAGATAAATTTCCTATACTATTATGAACAATTTTTAATTTCAGATCTTCCCTCGACATTTTCTGAAGTATCTCTGAAAGTATTTCCCCGGAACCGAAACTGTCTGTTTTGACTATAACAGGGAACTCCTTAATATTTTGTTCATCCATCTTCTGAAATAAATTTTGAAGACTTAATTTTTTTTCTTCCTCAATTTCATCTTTCCGAAGTCCCTTCTCAACTTCTTTACGAAGATCAATTATTTTTTTTGCCTTGACGATATCTTCAATCACCTGGAACCTTTCACCAGCCTGGGGAACTATCTCAAATCCCATTATCTCTACAGGAGAGGGACGCGAGGCATTATTCAGTGCTTTTTTGTTTTCATCAAAAAGAGACCTGATTTTGCCGGTTGAATTTCCGCAAATAAAATAGTCGCCTCTCTTCAATTCTCCCTCCTGAATTAGAACAGAACCAATCGGGCCAAGTTTGCTGTCAAGTCTTGATTCAATCACCGTACCCCACCCGGGGATTCCTGTATAGGATTTTAGTTCCTGCATTTCAGCAACAAGATTTATCATCTCAAGAAGTGAATCAAGATTCTTATTTTTTTTTGCAGAAATTTCAACTGATACTATTTCTCCTCCCCAGTCTTCAACCAGCAGATTTTGGGCTGATAGTTCCTGCTTAACTTTATCCGGGTCTGCTCCGTCGAGGTCAATTTTATTAATTGCAACTATTATCGGTACACCTGCAGCCCGTGCATGATTAATGGCTTCTATTGTCTGGGGCTTTACTCCGTCATTGGCGGCTACCACAAGTATAACTATATCAGTGATTTTCGCCCCTCGGGCTCTCAAATTAGTAAATGCTTCATGACCGGGAGTATCAACAAAAACTATCTCGGAATTCTTAGTTTTTATCTTGTATGCACCTATTGACTGGGTAATTCCACCGGCTTCTCCCGCAGCAACATGGGTTTTTCTCAGAGTATCAAGCAGAGTAGTTTTCCCATGATCAACATGTCCCATGACGGTAACAACAGGCGGCCTGAGTTCCTGCCTGGCACTTTTCTTTTTTATATCTTGTTCAAATACAGATTCTTCAAATTTCATAATTTTCACTTCTACTTTAAATTCGTCACAAATATTTTTTATATCTTCTTCTTCCAAAAATAGATTGGAAGGATAATTTCTACCCACCTTATTTAATTGATCTTCAAGAAATTTAAGTTTTATATTCAACTTTTCAGCCAATTCCTTAAGCGTCACAAAACCGGATATTTTTATACTTTCAGGCACATCTTTGAGATCTGCCTCTTTTTTCGGTTTAGTAATATCTGATTTCTTTGTTCTATGCATTGAAGAGGGATCGATCCGTCTTTTGCCACGATACATTTTTCTGTTACCTCTGAAATTCACAGGTCTCCGTACCGTACGTGAAGGCGTGCTGACATGTCTTTTTTCAGGAACAGTTTGTTTTACAGTAGTCTTTTCAGTCTTTTTCAACAGGGGGACTTTTTTTATCTGATCAAGCGGGCTTTTTTTTATTTCAGGTTTTTCCGGTTTACGCGACTCTGCAATAACTTTTTTTCCCACAGTTTCTTCAACTTTCCTGATTTCCTTCTTTACTTCAGGTTTCAAATCCGACTTTTTATTTAATGGCTTAATTTCCACCTTTTTTTCAGTTTTTTTCTCTGGCTGGACCTCTTCTTCCGGGATCTTTGCAGAAACTTCGGATTCAGCTTTTTTGGGGGGGATTTTTTCTTTAATTACAGTCTTGGGTTTTAATGCGGCTTTTTTCATCTCGTCAGTCAATGAGACAATTTTCTTCTGATCTTTAGATAATTCACGCAGCATCTCAAGTTGTTCCATGGATATAGAGGAGGAATGAGATTTTACGGGTACACTATTCTTTTCTAAAAAGAAGAGTGCCAGTTTATTTGTAAGCCCGAACTCTTTTGTCGCTTCACGCAATTTAATTTTTTGCAATTTTTCCTCCTACAATTTTTTCTGCCCCACCCCATCCGTCTTTTCCAGACGATTTGTCAGCTGGAGATTCCATTTAGTTAATCTTGAAGCCAGTTTTATGTTAGATCCCTTTTTACCAATCGCCGCAGAGAGGGTACTATCTGTCACCGTTACCTCTGCCACTCTTCTCTCCTCATCAGTAACTAAAACCTTGGTCACAACCGCAGGAGTAAGAGCCGATGAGATAAACCTCTCTATTGAATCACTCCATGCTACAACATCAATACGCTCCCCGTTCAGTTCCTTTGTGATTGAAAGAACCCTGTTCCCGTTCATTCCCACAACTGCCCCAACCGGATCTACACTTTTTTCGGTTGAGTATACTGCAACCTTTGTTTTAACCCCCGGTTCCCTCGAAATTGAGTATATCTTTACAATTTCCTCCGATACTTCAGGGACCTCCTTTTTTATCAATTCGGCTACAAACTCATTAACAAACCGGGATCCAAGAACAAGAGGACCTTTTCCCTCGGGAAATACCCTCTTTACATAAAATTTTATAAGATTCCCACGCTCAAACGTATCCTTGGGAGAAAGATCTTTAAAAGGAATAATTGCTTCTCCTATCTCAAGTGCAGCTATAACACCGCTTTTTTCTATCCGCCTGACCTGCCCGGTTAGAATAGTATCTGTAAGCTGGACATATTTGGAATATACTGAATGCTGTTCTGCCTTTTGCACCTTATCCATTATTATATTTCTGGCTGTATGAGCTGCAACCCTGCCAAGTGTTTCACCGGGCAGAAATATTTTTATTTCATCACCTATCCTGGCCTTGGAATCATGCTTAAGGGCTTCTTTCCATGAAATTTCCGTGTCATCCTCGGGTTCATCAACGACAAGTTTCGTAATAAAAACTGCAATATTCCCCCGCTCTTTATCAATCTCTACATGGACGTCTGTATCCTGGTTAAAATATTTGTCTGCTACTGTAAGAAGAGCTTCTTCTATGGCAGTATAAAAAACATCCGGAGATATGCCTCTTTCTTTGCTTATCTCTTTTATACTTTTTAACAATTCCTCTGCCATAATCTTTCCTCTTCATTTTAAGTCACGGGCTATTATAAGTAATTTTAATCAAAAAAGCAAACAACCGGCAGCTACCCGTCTTTCACTTTTTACAGTATGAAGTTGATCTGCTGAACCATCTCCACAACCTTTTATGAAATTCTGATGTCCCTTTCATTTCCCTCATAAAATCTTTTAAAATATAATATCCTTTTCTTCCGGGACTTTTCTTATACAATTTGTTCCCATAGTATAACTCCCTGAATTCCGGATGAAATTGAACACCAATAACATTTTTATATTTAAAGTGCTCCACAGCTTCAACAACCCTTCCGTCCATCGACCTTGCTGAAACAAAGAGTCCCGATCCTATTTTCTTTAAAGCCTGATGATGAGAACTAAGCACATATGGCTTCTCTTTATCTGACAAAAAAAACGATTTGATGAGCAGTGAATTTTTAGTTACTCTTATTTTATGAAATGCAGGAGAAATGCTCTCCTTGTCCACCGGATCCATTAATTTAGCATACCTTGAGCTGTGGATCATCTCAGGTGAAGAGCGGAGAAGTTCTTCAACGGTTTTCAATCCGTAGATTTCCGAAGGAATATCCTGAGTAAGCGACCCTCCTGCAGCAATATTCATCGTTTGGCTTCCTAAACAGATGCCCAGAACGGGATAATTTTTTCTGTATTCCAGGAATGGAATGAATGCAGGATTTTTTGAACTCCCAATCAGATGGAACAAAAACGAAACCTCATAATATGTCCTGACGGGAGTAGTTGCTTCCGTTAGCAGAGAATTCTCTTCTCCGTAAATCCCGGGAGGAATATCCATCCCTCCGGTAAAAATAATTCCGTTACTGTTATTAAATATTGACCGGAACTGGGAAGTCCAGATATTTTCCCTAAACAGGTGAATAAGATCCGTTCTTCCTGAAATTTTCACAAACTCAATCCAGTCAATCTTTCTCTCTGTGACAAATTTTTTAGATTCATCATAATCGGTAAGTTCATCTTCATGATAAATGCACAATAATTTAAAATCGTCCAATGTTATTAATTTCATTTTTTTTAAAACAATAATATTTTCAATTTGTC